>NZ_JBVVAJ010000001.1:0-485622 GCF_055792805.1 Microvirga sp. HS2 | reverse complement strand
CCCGTAGAGATCGCGGACGAAGGTGGGGGGAATGGCTTTGTGCCCGGCTTCCAGAACCGCAACGGCCTCGGCCGTCAGTTCGCTTCCGCTGGTCGGCGTTTCCAGCTTCATGCGCGTATCCTCTTATGATCGTTGAGCGAGCGTTGCCACAGAGTATCCGACCGCGCAACTCAACCCTAGGAGTCTTCCGGTCAGAGGGTTAAGTTTCTGCGGACGCAGCAATTTTATGCCGCTTTGGCCTCAAAAGACGACAGATTCGTGTCCCCCCAGTGTTTCAGTGCCAGGAGGACCGGCTCCAGGCTCTGTCCACGCGCGGAGAGCGAATATTCGACCCGCGGCGGAACCTGGGCGTAAACCACGCGCACGATCAGGCCGTCCGCCTCCAGCTCCCGCAGCTGGTGCGTGAGCATCCGCTGCGTCACGCCGGGAATGAGCCGGCGCAGCTCGTTGAAACGCAAGGTTCCGCGCAGGAGCTTGTAGAGAATGACGATTTTCCATTTGCCGTCGATGAGACTGAGCGCGCGCTCGACCGAGCACCCGGTGGAGGCCTGTTTCCTGGCGGCACGGGGCATGACGGTATCCTTTTTGACACTATGGGCGCTTATTGTGCGTTCTTGCCATGGTAGCCCCTGTGTTCAACTCTGTCTTCATCGAAAGGAGACAAGCCATGCGCGCTGTCGGTTACCAGCAATCCCTGCCGATCGATTCGGAAGCCTCCCTGGTGGATATCGAGCTGCCCAACCCCCAGCCCGGGGCCCGGGACCTTCTGGTCGAGGTCAGGGCGATTTCCGTCAATCCCGTGGATACCAAGGTGCGCCGCCGCGCCGTGCCCGAGCCCGGCACGTACAAGGTGCTGGGCTACGATGCCGCCGGAATCGTCCGGGCCGTGGGATCCGAGGTTTCCCTGTTCAAGCCGGGCGACGAGGTGTTTTATGCCGGGGCCATCACGCGCCAGGGCACCAATGCCGAATTCCACGCGGTCGATGAACGGCTCGTCGGCAGGAAGCCCGCACGCCTGAGCTTCGAGGAGGCCGCCGCCCTTCCGCTGACCACGCTGACGGCCTGGGAGACCCTGTTCGACCGCCTCGACATCAAGCGCCCGGTGAAGGGCGCGGCTAATGCCATTCTCATCGTCGGCGCGGCGGGCGGCGTCGGCTCCATCGCCGTGCAGCTCGCGCGCCGGCTCACGAACGTGACGGTGATCGCCACCGCCTCGCGCCCGGAAACGGAACAATGGGCCAGGGACCTCGGCGCGCATCACGTGATCGATCACGCCAAGCCGCTCGCGGCGCAGGTGGAGGCCCTGGGCCTGGGGGCGCCCGCCTTCGCATTCTCCATCACCCACACGGATGCGCATTTTCCCGAGATCGCCAAGGCCATCGCGCCGCAAGGACGCTTCGCCCTGATCGACGACCCCAAGGAGCCGCTCGACATCAGCCTGATGAAGGGCAAGAGCGTTTCGATCCACTGGGAATCCATGTTCACGCGCTCGACCTTCCAGACGGCGGACATGGAGCGGCAGCACGAGATTCTGAACGAAGCCGCGCGTCTCGTGGACGAAGGCACGATCAGAACGACGCTCGCAGACGTGATGGGCCCGATCAACGCCGCCAATCTCAGGAAGGCGCATGCCTTCATCGAGAGCAATCGCGCCAGGGGCAAAATCGTGTTGTCGGGGTTTTAGCCAAAAAGAAAGGCCGCCTTTCCAGGCGGCCTGTGTCTCGAGGGTTGGTGGCCCGGCTCTCCAAAAGCCTGGAGGGCTGGGGGGCTGACGTGTCCAAGCCGATGGGCAAGCCGGGCCGTCGAGGCAACGTAAGCATTTACGACTTTTACTGAGGCGCCTTATGGGCGCGATTGCGGCAGGAATAAGATTTGCCCGAAAACGGGCGCTTCGTGTGGAGTTTACGGCTTGATCCGATCCCGAGCCGGACCCATCATCAGCATGGGACAATCAGGACGGGAGATTTCATGAGCGAAGGCGACATCTCGGAGCCGCTGCGCGGCGGCTCGGTGCAGGGCTCGGCCCGCATCCTGCCTTTCCCCGCCGCGCCCAAGCAAGTGTCCTTCGACCGTGCCGAATTGCAGACGATTCTCAATCTCTATGGCCGCATGGTCGCCGCAGGCGAATGGCGGGACTACGCCATCGATTTCACGCCCGACAAAGCGGTTTTCTCGATCTACCGGCGCACGTCGGAAATGCCCCTCTACCGCATCGAGAAAGATCCCAAGCTCGCCAAGAAGCAGGGCGCGTATTCGGTCGTCGTCTCGACGGGCCTGATCCTCAAGCGCGGACACGAACTCGCCCGCGTCCTGCGCGTGCTCGACAAGCCCAAAGTCGTGTCGAACTGATCGCTCCCACGCCTCGCGCATTCCGACGCCCTCGCCCATGAACGGCGCTACGTGATCGGGCGCGTCGGCGGCTCGCCTGCGCCGCGCCCGAGACGGCGCTGCATGAGCACCGTGGAGAGCCAGCGACCGTGCTTGTAGCCGATCCCCTCGAGGATCCCCACGAGCGCGAAGCCGAGGCTCTCGTGCAGGGCGATGGAGCCCTTCGATTCCTCGTCGCCGATCACGGCGACCATGAGCCGGAAATCCCGCGCCTCGCATTCCGCGATCAGGGCTTCGAGCAGCGCGCGTCCGACGCCCCTCCCTTGGGCGGAGGGAGCGACGTAGATCGAATCCTCCACGGTGGAGCGGTAGGCCGGCCGGGTGCGGTATGGGCCCGCATAGGCATAGCCGAGAATGTCGCCTTCGCGCTCCGCCACGAGGTAGGGATAACCGCCGTCCAGAACGGCCGCGCGGCGGCGCGCCATTTCGGCCTCGTCCGGCGGGTCGAGCTCGAAGGAGGCCGTGCCGTGCCGCACGGCGTGGGCATAGATGGCCGCGATGGCAGGCAGATCGGCGTCGAGGGAGGGGCGGATCGTCAGAGTCATCGGCTTCAAGCATTGAACGCGACGAGCCCTCCCCGCAAGGGGGAGGAAAGCCCCGAGCCGCCCATGCTCCGCTGCAACGGGCTTTTGCGCACAAAAAAAGCCCCGGCTTTCGCCGGGGCTCCTTGGAGGTTCGGGGTCGTTCGCTCTTACTCGTTGCGGTTGCCCAGCAGCGCGAGGAGGAACTGGAACATGTTGATGAAGTCCAGGTACAGCTGAAGCGCACCGAAGACCGCCACCTTGCCGGCCGCTTCGGTATCGTAGTTGCCGTAGAGATACATCTCCTTCAGCTTCTGCGTGTCATAGGCCGTGAGGCCCGCGAAGATCAGGACGCCGATCACGGAAATGCCGAACTGCAGCGCACTCGACGCGACGAAGATGTTCACGATCGAGGCGATGATCAGGCCGAAGAGGCCCATGATCAGGAACGAGCCCATGCCCGACAGGCTGCGGTTCGTGGTGTAGCCCCACAGCGACAGCGCGCCGAAGGACGCCGCCGTGATGAAGAACACCTGAACGACGCTCGCGCCCGTGTAGCGCAGCAGCAGCGTCGAGAGCGAGGCACCCATCACCGCCGCGAAGGCGAAGAAGGTACCGCGCGCCGTGGCCGCCGACATGCGGTCCATGCGGAACGAGAAGAAGAAGATGAAGGCCAGAGGCGCCAGCGCCACAACCCACATCAGCGGCGAGCCGTACAGGGCCACGCCGAACTGGGTCAGGCCGATGCCGCCCATGCGGGCGACGGCCTGAGACGGATCGCTCGTGGTGGCCAGCATGTTGATGCCGAGTGCGACCACGGCCGAAATCGCCAGACCCAGGACCATGTTGTTGTAGACGCCGAGCATGAAGGCGCGCAGGCCCTGGTCGACCTGTGCCGCCGTCCGGGCAAAGCCGGTGCCATAGGCGGTTTGGTTTTGCTCATACGGTTGCATCGGAGCCCTTTCTCACGGTGTCCCGTCGATGTTCCCTCGAAAGGCTGGGAAGTCAGCCCTCGGCCGCCAGCGATTCCCTAACGGCCCCTAGAATATGAGGGGGCGTTCGCTGTTACGCAAGGGAATGGGCCAAGCTTCAACTTTTTGTGAAAAATAGTTCCGGGGAGCAGAGTAGAAGCCGCTCCCCAAAAGCCCCGCGCCGTTCCTTTACAGCAGCATTCATGCGGGTGCGGCCTTAAAGGTTTCTCAAGTATTGGGCCGGCTTTTGACTCAAGATCCGCCACGTCCCGATCAGCCCCAGGCCGATGGTCACTAGAACGGCCAAGGCCGAGGCGAGAAGCGCGCCGGACAAATCTAGGTCAAAGCTTAGGTTCATGAGCCGGGTGACGATGAAATAGGATGCGATCCCGCCGGCCAGGAGCCCGAAGAGCGCCGTGGCGAGGCCGAGCATTCCGTATTCGAGGGCATAGGCCGAGAGCAGCCGGGCGCGGGTGGCGCCCAGCGTCTTCAGCACCACCGCGTCGTAGAGGCGGGCCCGGTGCCCCGCCGCGAGCGCGCCCGCGAGCACGAGGAGGCTCGCGACGAGCGCGATGGAGCTCGCCCCGCGGATCGCCATGACGAGCTGGGAGACCACGTCGTTCACCGCCTCCAGGGCGTCCTTCACCCGCACGCTCGTGACCATCGGATAGGACTGAGCCGCGCTTCTCAGGATCCTGGCGTCCGTCGCCGCATCGGAGCCGTGCGGGAAGGTGACGGTCGCCAGATGCGTATGAGGCGCCCCGGCGAAGGTGTTGGGCGAGAACACCATCACGAAATTGATGCCGAGCGAGCGCCATTCCACCTCGCGCAGATTGGCGATGGTGGCGGTGATGTTGCGGCCGAGCACGTTGACGGTGATCTCGTCGCCGAGCCTGAGCCCCAGGCCCTCCGCGATCTTGCCCTCGAAGGAGACGAGCGGCTTGCCCCGATAATCCTCCGGCCACCATTCGCCCTCCACGATCTTCGACCCCTCGGGCGCGGTCTTGGCATAGGTGATGCCGCGATCGCCTTCGAGCACCCAGGCGATGTCCTCGGGGGCCTTGACCTCGGACACGGGCCGCCCGCCCAGGGTGACGAGCCGCCCGCGCATCATCGGCACGCGCTCGATGCGGGCATCGGGGGCCTGCTCCTTCAGGAAGCCCTCGAACGCATCCGCCCGCTGGTTGGGAATGTCGAGGAAGAAGAAGCTCGGCGCGCGCTCCGGCAGGCTCTGCGTCAGCTGCTTCGTCAGGTTCGTGTCGATGAGCGAGAGCGTCACGAGAAGCGTAATGCCTAAGCCCAGCGACAGCACCAGCGACGGCGTGAGCGCGCCGGGGCGGTGGATATTCGCGAGCGCGAGGCGCGGCGCCGTGCGCCGGGGGCGCGGCAGGCGGCGGGCGAGCGCCATGATGCCGAGCGCGACCCCGCGCAGGAGCAGGAACGAACCCGCCGCCGCGGCGACGAACATGAGGGCGATGCGCTGGTCGTAGGCCGCGACCACCGCGAGGGCAACCAGGGAGGCGACGGAGAGCGCCAGCGCCGCGAGATAGCGGCGGCGCGGCCAGCGCCGCTCCGGATCGATCTGGTCGCGGAACAGCCCCGACACCGGCACATCGTGCGCGCGGCCGAGCGGCGCGATGGCGAAGACGAGCGCGGTGAGCACGCCGTAGAGAAGCGCGACGCCGAGTTCCGGAACCGCGATGACCGGCTGGATCGGGATGGGCAGCAGATGACCGAAGAGCCCCGTCACGACGAACGGCAGAGCCGCTCCGACCACGAGGCCGATGCTGATGCCGAGAGCCGCGATCAGCATCACCTGGGTCAGATAGAGCATCACCACCTGGCCGCCCGGCGCGCCGAGACTCTTGAGGGTGGCGATGGAGGCGCGCTTGCGGTCCACGAAGCCGCGCACCGCATTGGCGACCCCGACGCCGCCGACCAGAAGCGCGGTGAGGCCGACGAGGGTGAGAAACTGGGTGAAGCGCTCGATATTCTTGGCAAAGCGCGGATCGGCATTGAGCCGCGTGCGGATCCGCCATCCGGCTTCGGGCAGAACGCGGTTCGCCTCCGCCTCGATCCGCGTCAGCCCCTCCTCGTTCGACAGGGCCTGCGGCAGGATCAGCCGGTAGGTCCAGCGCACGAGACTGCCGGGCTGGACGAGGCCCGTCGCCCTCAGGGCGTCCTGGGATATCATCAGACGCGGACCGAAGCCGATGCCGTCAGCGATCTGGTCCGGCTCGGTCACCAGGCGGGCGCGCAGCTCCACGTTCGCGCCGCCCACCGTCACCCGGTCGCCCACCTTCAGATCGAGCCGCGCCAGCAGGGCCGGGTCGACCGCCGCGCCGTAAGCGCCGTCGCGCTCGGCGAAGAGATCGGCGGGCGCGAGCGGCGGATCGGTTTCGAGCTGACCGACTGAAGGGTAGCCGGAATCGACCGCCTTCATCTCTACGAGGCCGGAGCCCTTCTCGCCCGCGACCGCCATGGCGCGCAGGGACGCGATGACGTTCACCTGGCCCTTGGAATCGAGGAAGGCCCGCTCGGGCCCGCTCGCCTCCCGCTGGATCAGGGAAAAGGCCATGTCGCCGCCGAGGATCCGGCGGCCTTCGCGGGAGATGCCTTCCGTCAGCGACCGGGACAGGGAGGACACGCTCGCGATCGCCGCCACCCCGAGGGCGATGCAGGCGAGAAAGATGCCGAAGCCTCTCAAGCCGCCGCGCAGCTCGCGCAGGGCCAGGCGCAGGAGGAGCGGCAGGCGCGAGGCCGGGGCGCGCCGCGGCGCGGACACGGTGCCGTGCATCAACGCGCTCCCTGGGCCGCGGCCGGAGCCGCATCGGCCTCCGTGTCGGCCTCCACCTGGCCCGAGCGCAGGCGCACCATGCGGTCGCAGAGACGGGCGAGGTTCAGGTCGTGGGTGACCAGCACCAGGGTCGCGCCGCGGTCGCGCTTGAGGGCGAAGAGCAGATCCACGATGGACTGGCCCGTATTCTCGTCGAGATTGCCGGTGGGCTCGTCCGCCACGAGGATGGCGGGATTGGGCACGATGGCGCGGGCGATGGCCACGCGCTGCTGCTCGCCGCCGGAGAGCTGCGCCGGATAATGATGGAGGCGAGCCCCCAGGCCGACCGCGTTGAGTTCGGCCTCGGCCCGCTCGAAGGCGTCGTCCTCGCCCGCCAGCTCCAGCGGCAGCGCCACGTTTTCGAGCGCCGTCATGGTCGGAACGAGATGGAAGGACTGGAACACGATGCCGATGCGCCGCCCGCGAAAACGCGCCAGCGCGTCCTCGTCGAGGCCCGACAGATCGGTGCCGTCGACGATCACCTTGCCCGAATCCGGGCGCTCGAGGCCCGCCATGGTCATGAGAAGGGTGGATTTACCGGAGCCCGAGGGCCCGACGAGACCGACTGCCTCGCCCCTGTCGACGGCGAGCGAGATCCCCTTCAGGATATGCACCCGCGCCGCCCCGCGCCCAAGGCTCAAATCGACGTCGTGCAGCGCGATGGCCTTGTCCTTCATGCCCGTTCACCCGATCTGTTGGCAACCAAGAGACGTTCGTCTAATCCGGCATAGATGGGAATCCTACCGATGAAGCGCCAACCCGGCCCTCTCATGGCGATCATTTTTGCGTGTGCGGCGGTTCTTGCCGCCATGGTCGCCCCCTCCTCCGCGCCGCTGGCTCAGGCCAGGACCCTGAACCTCGTGGCTCTGGGCGACAGCCTGACGGCGGGATTCGGCCTGCCCCAGGCGGCAGCCTTTCCGGCCGCGCTGGAACGTGCGCTCAAGGCCAAGGGCCATCGCGTTCAAATCACCAATGCGGGCGTGTCGGGCGACACCTCCTCCGGAGGACTCGACCGGCTCGACTGGTCCGTGCCCGATGGAACGGACGGGGTGATCGTGGAGCTCGGCGCCAACGACATGCTGCGCGGCCTCGATCCGTCCATCACCCGCGAGAACATCGAGACCATCGTGGAGCGCCTCAAGGCCAGGAACATCCCGGTCATGCTCGCCGGCATGTATGCCTCGCGGAACCTGGGCACGGACTACATCGGGAAGTTCGACACCATCTATTCCGACATTGCGAAGAAGCACGACCTTGTGCTCTATCCCTTCTTCCTCGACGGGGTCGCCGGCGAGCTCTCCCTCAACCAGTCCGACGGCCTGCATCCGACGGCGAAGGGTGTGGAGATCATCGTCGGGCGCATCCTTCCCAGCGTCGAGAGCTTTCTCGCCCGCCTGACCCAGCGCTGATCGCCTTCGGCGCGTTCAATTCCTTTTCCAAGCGCGGCGGCCCGCCCGCCGCGAGGAGCCTTGACAATGCAATATCGCCGGCTTGGCCGCACCGACCTCAATGTCAGCCTGATCTGCCTCGGCACCATGACCTGGGGCCAGCAGAACACCGAGGCCGAGGGCCACGAGCAGATGGATTACGCCCTCGACCAGGGCATCAACTTTTTCGACACCGCCGAGCTCTATTCGATTCCCCCGCGGGCCGAGACTCAAGGGTCCACGGAGCGGTTCATCGGCTCCTGGTTCAAGTCGCGCGGCGCCCGCGACAAGGTGATCCTCGCCTCCAAGGTGGTGGGGCGCTCCGACAACACCTGGTTCCGCGACGACGGCTCCAAGGCCGAACTGTCCCGCAAGCAGATCGAGGAGGCCATCGACAAGAGCCTCAAGCGGCTGCAGACTGACTACATCGACCTCTACCAGATCCACTGGCCCGACCGTCCCATGCCCTGGGGCGCCAATCCGACGATCTTCAAGCACATCGACGGCGACTCGCATCCGATCGCCGAGACGGTGGAGATCATGACGGACCTGGTGAAGGCCGGGAAGATCCGCCATTTCGGCCTCTCCAACGAGAGCGCCTGGGGCACCATGACCTATCTCAAGCACGCGGAGGCCAAGGGCCTGGCGCGGGTGCAATCGGTGCAGAACGCCTACAACCTGCTCAACCGCACCTATGAGGTGGCTCTCGGCGAGGTGAGCATGCGCGAAAACGTGAGTCTGCTCGCCTATTCGCCCCTCGCTCAGGGCTACCTGACCGGCAAGTATCTCGACGGCGCGCGGCCCGAGGGCGCACGCACCACCCTGTTCAACCGCGGCCAGCGCTACGAGAACCCGACGGCGGAGGCGGCGATCCGCAAATATATCGCCCTCGCCCGGGAATTCGGCCTCGATCCGGCCCAGATGGCGCTGGCCTACGTGAATTCCCGGCCCTTCGTGACGTCGAACATCATCGGCGCGACGTCCATGGCGCAGCTGAAGACGGACATCGCCTCCATCGACGTGACCATCACGCCGGAACTGGAGAAGCGCATCGACGCCATCCATGTCGAGCACTGCAACCCCTGCCCGTAAGGGCCTCGTCTTCGTCATCGCCGGCCTTGCGCCGGTGATGACGCGGATTGTCCCAGCCGGAACAAAGCTCGCCGTCCGTCGTCTGAATCATCAAGCGTAAGCAAAGCACAGGAGGGATCGCATGCCACGTCTTTTCACCGGCATCGAGATTCCTCCTGAGATCGGGCTTGCTCTGTCCGCGTTTCGCGGCGGCCTGCCGGGCGCGCGCTGGATCGACCCCGAAAACTATCATCTGACCCTGCGCTTCATCGGCGACGTCGACGGACGCATGGCGGACGACGTGTGCTCGATCCTCGGCGATTCCCGCTGGCGCGAACCCATCACCATCACCATCGACGGGCTCGACACCTTCGGAGGCGGCAAGCCCCGCGCGGTGTTCGCCCGCGCCGCCGGCAACGGCGAACTGACCGATCTTCAGGCCGAGCAGGAGCGGATGATGCGCCAGATCGGCCTGGCTCCGGAGCCCCGCAAATTCACCCCGCACGTGACGCTGGCCCGCCTGAAGAACGTCTCCCCCATCGACGTGGCGGATTACATGGCGATCCGGGGCCACTTCCCAAAGCTCACCTTCACGGTTCACCGCTTCGTCCTCTACTCGTCCCGGGCCTCGGTGGGCGGCGGGCCCTACGTGATCGAAGCGGCCTACCCCTTCGGCTGACTCGACGGGCGGGCTTCCAACGGCTACGCCTTGGGATCATGGCAGCACTCATCTTTCTCACGCACCCGGAAGTCGTCATCGATCCGCAGGTGCCCGTTCCCCGCTGGCCCCTGAGCGACACGGGCCGCAGGCGCATGAGCCGCTTCGCGGATGCGCTCTCCGGCACGCGCCTGTCCTCCATTCACGCCAGCACGGAACAGAAGGCGGTGGATGGGGCCGCCATCGTGGCGGAGCGCTTTGGCCTCTCGTATCAAACCCACGAGGATGTCGGCGAGAACGACCGCTCGGCGACGGGCTATATCGCGCCGCCGGAATTCTGGGAGGTGGTGGACGCCTTCTTCGCCAACCCGCACGAGAGCATCCGCGGCTGGGAGCGCGCCATCGACGCCCAATCGCGCATCGTCAACGCCGTGAGGCGAATCGCGGCGGAGGATGCCGGCCCCGGCGATACCCTCGTCGTCGCCCATGGCGGAGTCGGCTGCCTGCTCATGGCTCATCTGCAGGACGTGGCGATCGGGCAGGAAAGCCGGCCGCAGCATTCCGGCGGCGGCTGTTTCTTCGTGATGGACCGGGAAACCTTCTCGCTCCGGCAGGATTGGCGCGCCATCGAGGACGCCGCCTTCCCGTCCGACGAAGCCGGGGCTTGAAAGATCGCCCGCGCGCTTCATCACTAAAGCATCGGACTCAAAAGTGGACTTGCACTTTTGGGACCCATCCGATGCTTTCTCCTGAGACGAGAGCATCGTTCGGGCGGAAAACCGGGTCCACTTTTCCGCACGATGCTCTAACCGATCTTTTCCCGGAGAGGACGCTCCCATGCCCCGCTTGACCGATTCCGAACGCCAGGAGCTTCTCTCCGCCCTCGACGGCTGGACGCTCGTGGAAGGCCGGGACGCCATTCACAAGCGTTTCGTGTTCGACGATTTCAACGCGGCCTTCGGCTGGATGACCCGCGTGGCCCTGGTCGCCGAGCCCATGAACCACCATCCGGAATGGTTCAACGTCTACAACACGGTCGACGTCACCCTCTCCACCCATGATGCCAAGGGTCTCACGCGCCGCGACGCCGAGCTCGCGCAACGCATGGACCAGTTGGCGACCGGGCTGACGAAGGCCTGACGCCGTGGAGGAGCAGTCCCTCCTCACCGGCGGCTGCGCCTGCGGGCAGCTGACGTTCACGGTGAAAGGCCAGCCGAAACGCGTGGGCCTCTGCCATTGCATGACCTGTCGCAAGATAAGCGGCAGCGTCTTCAACGCCTTCGCGGTCTTTCCCGCGAATCAGGTGGCGATTTCCGGCGAAAGCCACGGCTGGGAGGCCTCGCCCGGCCGTCCGAGCGACCGCTTCTGCCCGGAATGCGGCTCGCAGGTGTTTTACGGGGACGGCGGCGACGAGATCGAGATCAAGCTCGGCGCCTTCGACCGCACGGATGTCTTCGCGCCCACCTATGAAACCTGGACCAAGCGCCGCGAATCCTGGCTCTGCACGCGGGATCTGATCAGCTATCCCGAGAACCGGGACGACGTGACCTCGTAGCGGCCGCAGGCGGTTGCGAAAGGCTGCGCATCCTGACAAAGCATGATCGGTCATGGGGAGGCGGATCGTGTCCGAGACATCAAGCAAGCCGGTCGAAAGCCCGAGATTTCCGGCGGAGCTCCTGCAGGAGCGCGTCCACCGCGCCCTGCGGGACGCCGGCGCGGACGAGCCATCCGCGGCCGCCGCCACCCGCGCGATGATGCATGCTTCGCGCCTCGGCGTCGACAGTCACGGCGTCCGGCTCACGTCCTTCTATGCCGAATGCCTGCGAAGCGGGCAGATCAATGGCGCTCCCGCGTTCAGGATCCATCGCACGGCGGCTGCGAGCGCGATGCTCGACGCCGACCATGGCCTCGGCCATGCGGCCGCTTATCGAGGAATGGAAGAGGCCTGCCAAATCGCGCGCGAGAGCGGCGTCGGCGCCGTCGGGATTGCCCATTCGACCCATTACGGGGCGGCGGGAGCCTATGCCCTCGCCGGTGCCGAGGCCGGGCTCATCGCGATTTCGACCACGAATGCCGATTCCCTCGTGGCCCTCTACGGCGGCAAGATGCGGTTTCACGGCACGAACCCGATCGCAGCCGCCGCGCCCGTGCGCGATTCGCGGCCCTGGCTTCTCGACATGGCGAGTTCGGCGATCCCCTATAACCGGGTCCTGCTATACCGCTCGCTGCAACGGGAGCTCCCCGCCGACGTGACCGCGGATATCGACGGCGAGCCGACGCGCGATCCCCATCGGGCCGAGATCCTGACGCCCCTCGGAGGCGCGGATTTCGGGTTCAAGGGAGCGGGCCTCGCGGGTCTCGTGACGATCCTCTCCGCAATCCTGACCGGAGCGACCCCCGATCACCTGGTCGCGCCGATGGGCGACGGGAATTTAAAGCCTCACGACATCGGCCATTTCTGTCTCGCCATCGACCCGGCGCGTTTCGTCGGACGCGAGGCCTACGACGGGCTCATGGCGCAATATCTTGCGGGGCTGCGCGCCTCGCCCGCGAAGGCCGGCGAGACGGTTCTCGCGCCGGGCGACCGGGAGTGGCGCGTTCTGGAGGAGCGGAGCCGCATCGGAATCCCGGTCGATCCCGATACGGCGCGCTTCCTCCATCTGGCCTGACGCGGCTTATTTCGGCTGCATGCGCAAGGCGCCGTCGAGGCGGATCGCTTCGCCGTTGAGCATGTCGTTCTCGAGAATGCTCCGGACGAGCTGAGCGTATTCCTCGGGCCGCCCCAGGCGCGAGGGGAACGGCACGTTGGCTTCCAGCGCCTTGCGGTAATCCTCCGCGATGCCTTCGAAGAGCGGCGTGTGGAAGAGCCCCGGCATGATGGTCATCACGCGGATGCCGAAGCCCGACAGGTCGCGCGCCACCGGCAGGGTCATGGCCAGTACGCCGCCCTTGGAGGCGGAATAGGCGGATTGCCCGATCTGGCCGTCCTGCGCCGCGACCGAGGAGGTGTTCACGATCACGCCGCGCCCGCCGTCAGGCGTGACGGGTTCGAGGGCCGCCATGGCGGCGGCGCATTTGGAGATCATCGCGTAGGTGCCGATGAGGTTGATCTCCACCGTCCTGCGGAAGCTCGCGAGGTCGTGCGGCATGAGCTCGCCCGTCTCGCGTTTCTTCGTGACCGTGCGGCGGCCGGGGGCGACGCCGGCGCAATTGACGAGAATGCGCTCGACCCCGTTCTTTTCGCGCGCCTTCACCAGCCCGGAATCGATGGAGGCCTCGTCCGTTACGTCGACCTGGCAGAACAGGGCGCCCATGTCCCGGGCCACCACCTCGCCGCGTTCCACGTTCATGTCGAAGATGGCGACCTTGACCCCCTGTCCGGCGAGCATGCGCGCGGTCGCCTCGCCGAGGCCCGAAGCGCCTCCCGTGACGATCGCTGCCATCATTTTGTCGAGCTTCATCGGTTTTCTCCTCGTGAAAGGATGCTTCTATGCCATCCTTGCACAGGCGGATACCTGGAGCTGCTTCCATTGAGGTGGAATCAGCTCTGTTCTTCGCCGTGACGCATTTTTGGCGAACCGGGTCCCCTTCGCCGCACAATGGTCGAGACCAACGAGGAGCGGAGACAGCATGAGCGACACGATCATCAAGCCCTTCACCAAGGCCGAGATGGACGCCATGCGCGCGGCGACCCGCGACGAGGAGGGCCTGAAGCAGCGGTTCTGGGCCAAGCTCAGGCGCGTGGCCGGGAAGATTCCCTTCACCGAGGATCTCGTGGCGGCCTTCTATTGCGCCGTCGACCCGAAGACGCCGAGCCGCGTGAAGCTGATTCTCCTGGGCGCCATCGCCTATTTCGTCATGCCGCTCGATGCGGTGAGCGACTTTCTCCCCCTGATCGGCTTTGCGGACGACGCGGCCGTGCTGGCGGCCGCGTTCACGCAGGTTGCCGGTTCCATTACGGAAGAGCACCGGGCCAAGGCGCGCGAATCCCTAGGGGAAGTGACCGGCCCCAACGAATGAGCCGCAAGGTTTCAGAGGACTATATTCAGAACAAAGAATATGAACCTGTTGCAATATTATAAATTATCTCTTAAATGATTCTCGTTCATCAGAAGTCATTTGATCCTCCTCCAATTGAACAATGAACACCTTTGTGAGTAAGCAACTCGGTGGGCCGCATCTGCGGCCCTTTTATTTTGCCTCTGCGGCAACACTGCCACGTTTCGACGCATCGCCAAGGCTCGGGCGTTGAGGATACGGCATGGTGAAGAGTTCTTAACCATCCTGTCGTATTGTCCGCCCCCATGAATACAGCATCTTTCCAGCGCGGCCTTGCCGCGGGCGTTCTTGCCGCCGTCCTCACGATTGGAACCGGGCCCGCCGCCCTGGCTCAGCCCCAGCGCGCGACCGGACAGAAGCCTGCTCCTGCCGCCAAGCCTGCGGCAGCGCCGTCGAAGGCCAAACCTGCGACGGGCAAGGCGACGTCGGCGGCGAAGCCCGCTGCAGCAGCCGGAGCCGCGGCTGCGGCCGCCGCCAAGCCTGCCCAGGCGGCCACCGGCCCGGGCGGCGCATCGCTCGTGAACACCTATGGCGATTGGGGCGTCTACACGGCCCAGACCGGCCGCTCGAAGATCTGCTATGCCCTGAGCCAGCCCCAGGAACGGTTGCCGAAGAACCTGAACCGCGACCCGGCCTATCTCTTCGTGTCCTTCCGCCCGGCGGAGAACGTGAAGAACGAGGTCGCCCTCGTGCTGGGCTTCACGGCGAAGGAGAACGGCCCGTCTTCGGCCTCCATCGGCAACGCCTCTTACGAGCTTGTGACCAAGGCGGCCAACGCTTGGCTGAAGAACCCCGCCGAGGAGGGACAGGCCATCGCCACCATGGCGAAAGGGTCGAGCCTCACGGTGAAGAGCCAATCCGCCCGGGGATCCAGCCTGACGGACCGCTATTCCCTGAGCGGTTTCAGCAAAGCCCTGGAGCAGGCCCGCAAGGAATGCGGAGTCTAGAGCATTTTTCGGCGAAGTGGATCCGGTTCGCCGTCAAGAAATGCGGCAAACCAAAGAGGAGAGCTGATTCCACGCAAGGGGAAACAGCTCTAGTCCCCTTCCCCTTGCAAATTGCGCCGCGAATGAGCATTTTCCGGGCCTCGCGCCCGGAATTTTGCTTTTTCGAAGCTCACGGTTTCGGCGCAATCGTGTTATACGACGCAGCCATTCCGAACAACGAGGCTTGAGATTTCCCATGGCGACGGCGCTCGACATCGCCAAGCGTAACCCCAATGCGGCCCCCCTGGCCGTGAGCGATGCCGCGCGCGCGGCCGGGCAGACCGCTTTGTCCATCGAAAAGACGGCCGAGATGAACGTGGTGGCGGGAGCCGCCCCCGGCGGCGCGTCCCTCGTCGGTCTCACCCGCGACCAGCTGAAGGATTCCCTGGCGGCGATCGGCGTGCCCGAGCGCGAGCTCAAGATGCGCGTCGGCCAGCTCTGGCACTGGATCTATTTCCGCGGAGCCAAGGACTTCTCGGAGATGAGCAACGTGGGCAAGGAGCTGCGCGCGAAGCTCTCCGCCGCCTATACGCTCGCCCGTCCGCAGGTCGTGTCCGAGCAGGTGTCGAAGGACGGCACCCGCAAGTGGCTGATCCGCATGGCCTCCACCGGCCCCCTCGACAAGGGCGCGGAGATCGAGTGCGTCTACATTCCGGAAGTCGACCGGGGCACGCTCTGCGTGTCGAGCCAGGTCGGCTGCACCCTGACCTGCTCCTTCTGCCACACCGGCACCCAGCGCCTCGTGCGCAACCTGACCTCGGCGGAAATCGTGGCGCAGCTCATCGTGGCGCGCGACGCCATCGGCGACTGGCCGCACGCCACGCCGCCCGAAGGCGCGTTCGTGCCCACCGATGGCGGACGCTTCGTGTCCAACATCGTGTTCATGGGCATGGGCGAGCCGCTCTACAACATCGACAACGTGATCGACGCCATTAGCGTCCTGTCGGACAACGAGGGCTTGGGCCTCTCGCGCCGCCGCATCACGGTCTCCACCTCCGGCGTCGTCCCGCAGATGGAGCGCTTGGGCGCAGAAGCGAACACCATGCTGGCGATCTCGCTCCACGCGGTCCGCGACGATCTTCGCGACGTGCTGGTGCCGATCAACCGCAAATACGACATCAAGCATCTGCTCGATGCCTGCCGCGCCTATCCGGGCCTGTCGAACGCGCGCCGCATCACCTTCGAATACGTGATGCTCAAAGGCGTGAACGATTCCGACGCCGACGCGCGCGAGCTCGTGCGCCTGCTGAAGGGCATTCCGGCGAAGATCAACCTGATCCCGTTCAACCCCTGGCCCGGCTCGAAATACGAATGCTCGGACTGGGAGCGGATCGAGCGCTTCTCCGAGATCGTCTACCGGGCGGGCTACGCCTCCCCGGTCCGCACCCCCCGCGGCCGCGACATCCTCGCCGCCTGCGGCCAGCTCAAGAGCGAGACGGAAAAACTGCGCGCCCGCGCCCGCATGATGGCCGAACAGGGCATCGGGGCCGAGGGCGTCTATGCGGTGGGGAACGGGGAGTAAGGCTTTCCTCGCCTCTTCGCTATAGTTCCTTGATATGATAACGTTATTCCAGGCCATGCTGCGCATGGCCTGGAGAACCTCATGAAACGCCGGATTCTGGGCATCTTCGCCGCATCTGCCGTCGCTCCTTACCTTGGAGCGACCAGTTTCCTGGTTTCCATGGCGTCAAAGGATCCAAGTCTTCCATCAATCGAAAGTGCCGCTGAGTTCTTCATAGGCATCGTGATGTTCGGAACGGCCGGATTGATCATCTATGGAATCCCGGTCCTAGCTGTGGTTGCCATCGCGGCATTGGTTCTTCATGTGCTTGATGCAGATTCTCGCCTTATCATCACTGCAATCGCCTCACTCATAGGGCTGTGCTTCGGGCTCTTTCTCACGTCCCCCGATTTTCGCGAGTGGCCCATCGTTCCAAGCGCCTTCATTTCTGCTGCCATCTGCGGCTGGATCTACTGGAGCATCGCCTTGTGCGGGCGGCCCGATGCAGCCGCTGCGGCTCGCTGAAGGTTCAAGGCCCTTGAGGCGGCATGTCCTGGGCATCATCGCTGCAACCGCAGCAGCTCCCTACATCACTGCTGCATTGATGGTTGTCAGCTTTACGGCCGCTGACCCTCCAACGCTTGTTGAAGCCTTCGCTTTCCTGCTGTGGGGCGGGAGCATGGCTCTCCTGTTCTGCGGAATACCAATCCTGTTTGTGTCGGCAATTCTCTCGGCCTTCGTCAGGCACCTCGAACGGTATGCCCTTCCGGCATCTGTTCTTTCGGGAGCCCTGACAGGCTCAGGCTTCATCATCTTCCTGTTCTGGAATGCTCTTCATTCCTCGGGAGGCAAGCTTAACGTCGGATGCGGTGCAATCGCTGGCGCCATCTGCGGCTGGATCTACTGGCGGGTCACGATGGGAGGTGCGGCCCATACTCGTTGAGGTCGCAACGTCTCTACCACCTTCGGCCCGCTCTCGATCGGGCGGAAGGCGTCTACGTGGTGGGGAACGGGGAGTAGGTTTGACCGATCCGCTATATCGAGCAACTCCCTTTTTGATTTAATATAACGTACAATTCCCTCCGGAGAACATTTCGGAGGGGGTATGATGCTTCGGGTCCTGATCGCCGCAATCGCGGCCAACGCGGCGGCTCCCTGTCTGTTTGTAGGCGCGGTCGGCACTCGGATGGCCCTGGACGACCCGAACTTTCCCGGGACCCTCGGATCGCATCTGGGAGTATCCTTCGCGGCCTTGTTGCTCAGCTCCCACGCGGTCTTCTCAACGGCTCTTCCCGCTTCGCTGCTCTTTGCGCTCGCCGGATTCAAATGCCGCTGGCGCTCTCCCTGGATCTATCTGGCAGGAGGAGCGGCGATCGGGCTCGGGTTCATCCTGTGGCATTGGGGCTTCACCATCCGGCTTCTGCGCCGGCCTTTCTTTTACTGGATCATGGCCATCAGCTTCGTCTGCGCCTGGCTGTACTGGCGAATGGCTCGAGAGGTCCTGGCCGACGATCGGAAGCGAGCATAAGCCATGCGCCGCCATATCCTCGGTGTTCTCGCCGCAACCTTCGCCGCTCCCTACCTCGTCCTGTTTCTGTGGGGCCTGTTCGACCTCGTCTCGGGCGATCAAGTCGGCGTGAAGGAGCCTCTCGATCTGCTCAAGGTCATTCCCCTCGGCACCTTCGGCCTTATGCTCTTTGGAATCCCTCTTCTGATCCTCGCAAGCCTCTGCGCGATGGCGGTGAATGCCGTCAAGCGGCCGACCTGGCGCGGGCCCGTGTTGGGCGGAATAATCCTCGGCCTCGGCTTCACGGTCGCCCTTTCGCGAGGAGCCTCCGGCGATGACAGCGAGTTCATTGCTTTCCTGATTTCAGGCGTTCTCTCCGGCGCTGTCTGCGGCTGGATCTATTGGCGCATCGCCATACGGCCGCGTCGAATCGTCGAGCATCCGCAATCATGAAACGCCAGCTCCTGAGCTTGTTCGCGGCGAGCGTCCTAGCCCCCTACCTGGTTGCCGCATTCTATGCGGGATTCCGGTTCCCTGGCAGCGCAGATCATATGGCCGTTCATGAGTTCATTGCTCTTGTCGGAACCGCTGGCGCCATTTCCCTCAGCTTCCCGATCATGTTGATCTCCGGACTGCTGGTATTTTTGCTTCGCCTGACGGGGCTGTATTCCTGGCAAAATGTCACCCTAACGGCGACCCTGCTCGGTGCCTGCTTTGTCGGCTGGATCTTTCGGGATACGCCTGACACTCTGGTTTTCTCATGTTCGGGCGCTCTCTCCGGCGCCATCTGCGGGGGGATTTATTGGGCGATGGCATTCGGCCTCCGGAGCGGTGAGCGGGATGCCTGACGACCTATCGAGACATGTGAAGGCGCTGGCCATTGCAAGTGCGTCCGCACCCTATCTGATATCCCTTTTCATGAGCCTTCCGCCTCTCACCGAGCACGGCCTCGGCGGCTTCGGTGACGCCTTCGAGTTCTTCACCGCAATCCTGATCATGGGAACAGCCGGACTCGTGATCTACGGTCCTCTCATCGTCATTGCAGCGGGCGGCTTCGGAGGCATCCTGATCTGGATGGGCTTTCGCCATCCAGCGATCGCGATCATGTTTGGTGCGGTACTGGGAGCCTTGTTCGGCTATGTTCTTCAGGTTGGACCGGGGCGAACGGGAACCGATTTCTGGTCGATCCTCATCTCGATGATTCTCTCCGGCGCCATCTGCGGCTGGATCTATTGGCGGATCGCCATCGGGCGGACACCTCGCAACGGCCATGCTATAGAAGCGGAATGATCCGCTGGCTTATCCTCGTTCCCTTCGCGCTCCTCATCGCCATCGGCATGAGCAGCGTGTTCTTCTTCATCGCCTCGCTGGTCGATCCGCTCATGGCGACGCTGACGGGGGAGACGCTGTTCGTCGGGTTCTGGAACCTCGTGGACGCGGTGTTTTCGAGCGATGATCCCGGCCCCATCGTGGCCGAGGCGATGCTGGCCGTAGGACGGATCATGTTCACGCTGCTCGTGCTGCCGCCCCTGGTGACCGCCGTGATCGGCGAGGTGCTGAAAATTCGCAGCCTGCTCTGGTATGCGCTCGCCACCGGCGTGCTCACGGCCTCGGTGCCTTGGATCCTGCGTGGTGCGGCTCGTGTCGCCAGCCCCGCCGAGCTGCACGTGAGCGCCATTCTCGGCCTGACCGGCTCCATCGCTGGCCTGGTCTACTGGTCGATCGTCGGACGGAACTCAGGCCGTTCTCTCGTCAGCGAGGAGATCAACGAGGAGAGCCGTTGAGGCAAAAGAAAGCGGAAACAGCATGCCCCCATGCTGCTTCCGAAGTTTCGGGAGGACTCTGACCGTCATAGTCAGCATCGATACTGTGTATCGCTTTTGCCTCTCACGCAATTAGACCTGATGGGGGAATGATGGCCTAGATCGATCGGACGATGCGGGCTCGCCGGTTCGAGCAGACGCTTATCGCGACGCCGTCGTCAGGATCTTGACCGCGAAGGCCCCGAAGAGGCCCGCGAAAGAATAATCGATCCCCCGCATCACCTTGGGATGGTTGCGCAGGAGCGCGATCACCTTCTCGGCGCCGAGGATCATCGCGGCGCCCATGGGGGCGGTGAGCGCGATGAAGTAGAGGCCGAGGAACAGGAGCTTGTCGGACGCGTGGGGGTCGTGCGCATCGACGAATTGCGGCAGGAAGGTCACGAAGAACAGGACCACCTTCGGGTTCGTGAGGTTGATGCCCACGCCCACGAGAAACGTCTTCCAAAACGAGGCCTCGACCTGGCCCTGCTCTTTCACGGACAGGGCCGAGCCGTGGCGCACGGCGTCTACCGCGAGCCACAGCAGGTAGAGCGCGCCCACGATCTTCAGCACCGTGAAGGCCGTCACCGAGGCCGCGAGAAGCGCGGAAAGCCCTAAGGCCGCGAGCAGCGTATGGACGCAGCACCCCGCCATCGCCCCCAGCATCGCCGCCATGCCGGCCCTGCGCCCGCCCGACAGGGTCTTGGCGAGGAACAGGCTCATATCCGGCCCCGGCGTGATGAACAGCATGAAGCAGGCAAGGGAATAGGCAAGAAACGTGCTTAAGTTCGGCAGGAACGTCATGGGCTTAGCTTCGTTGAAGGATCGGCGGATGATGCCCCAACCGCTCCCTCGCAGCCAGAGAAAAATGCCTTGTAGAAACGCCATGCTTGACCCATCTGTTGAACCCGACAACTTTGCCGCAACAGAATTGAGGACAGACATGACGGCTTCGCCCCTGAGGACGCGAATCAGGGCCGCCCTGACCGGATTGGCTCTCGCGCTGGGCCTCTCCGCCTGCGGCATCAACAACGTGCCGACCCTGGAAGAGCAGGCCAAGGCCGCCTGGAGCGAGGTGCAGAACCAGTACCAGCGCCGGGCCGACCTGATCCCGAACCTCGTCGAGACCGTGAAGGGCTTCGCCCAGCAGGAGCGCGAGGTGCTGACCCAGGTCACGGAAGCCCGCGCCCGGGCCACGCAGATCAAGGTCGACGCCTCCACCGTGACGGATCCGGAAAAGTTCCGCCAGTTCCAGGACGCGCAGAACCAGCTGTCCGGCGCGCTCGGCCGCCTGCTCGCCACCGTGGAGCGCTATCCGGAGCTGAAGTCCAACGCCAACTTCCTGGCCCTGCAATCGCAGCTGGAGGGCACCGAGAACCGCATCGCCGTGGCGCGCCGCGACTACATCTCGGCGGTGCAGGCCTATAATACGGAGCTGCGCACGATCCCCGGACGCTGGATCGCCGCAATCGTCTATCCCGACGCCAAGCCCATGGAGACCTTCACGGCCACTGCCGGTTCCGAGAGGCCGCCAGAGGTGAAGTTCTAAGCGGATGGCGGGAGTGCATCATTTTCCCTCCCCTTTGTGGGGAGAGCCAGGGTGGGGGTGCGAGCACCAGGTTCTGAGATCTTGGTGCTCGCACCCCCACCTCCAACTCCTCCCCACAGGGGGGAGGAGAGACAGCGCGGCGCTCCTTTTTGCACTCCTCCTCCCCCTTGCTCTTTTTTTCTTCCTCCCCAGCCTCGCCCTCGCCCAGACCTTCCCGCCGCTCACGGGACGCGTCGTCGACCAGGCGAACCTCCTGAAGCCCGACGAGAGGGCGGCGCTGGAGGCCAAGCTCAAGGCGCACGAGGACAAGACCTCCGACCAGGTGGTGGTGGCCACGATCCGCTCGCTCGAGGGCACGAGCGTCGAGGATTACGCCAACCGCCTCTTCCGGGCATGGCAGCTCGGGCAGAAGAAGAACAACAACGGCGTGCTGCTGCTCGTCGCCCCCGCCGAGCGCAAGGTGCGCATCGAGGTCGGCTACGGGCTCGAAGGGGCGCTCACGGATGCGCTCTCGAAGGTCATCATCACCACCGCCATCGCCCCTCGGTTCCAGAAGGGCGATTTCGCGGGCGGCATCGATGCAGGCGTCGACGCCATTCTATCGATCCTCACCGGCGATGCCGAGGAATGGCAGCGCCACGCGGAGGTGCGCGAGGATCAGACTTCGAACCTCGACACCCTCATCACCTTCCTGATCATCGCCTTCATCCTGTTCCAGGTCTTCCGCGCCATGCGCGGCGGGGGCGGCAGGCCGGGCGTCTACGGCCTCCGGCGCGGCTCCGGCCCCTGGATCATCCCGACCGGCGGAGGCTGGTCGGGAGGGGGCGGCTGGTCGGGCGGCGGTGGCGGAGGTTTTTCGGGCGGAGGCGGCTCGTCCGGCGGCGGCGGCGCTTCGGGGAGCTGGTAGATGATTTCAGAACACGATCAACACCGGATCTCGCAGGCCATCCACGAGGCCGAGAAGACGACCGCCGGCGAAATCGTCGTGGTGGTGGCGCGCCAGGCCAACGCCTATGTGGCGATCCCGGCTCTCCTGAGCCTGTTCGTGGCGCTCCTCGTCCCCTGGCCTCTGATCTGGTTCACCGATCTCGGCCTCTCCCGGATCTTCCTGATCCAGCTTCTCGTGGCCTGCGGCCTCAACCTCGCCTTCGCATGGCCCCAGGTGCATCTGGCGCTGATTCCGGGTTCGGTGAAACGGGCGCGGGCCCATGAGGCGGCCGTCAGGGAATTTTCAAGCCGTGGCCTGTCCCGCACCCAGGGGCGCACCGGCATTCTGATCTATGTCGCGGCGGCGGAGCATTATGCCGAAGTCATCGCCGATATCGGGATCGCGGACCGGGCGGGCCCGGCCGCGTGGCAGGAGATCATTGCGGATCTCGTCGAGGCGATGCGCCAGGAAAAACCGGCCGACGGGCTGCTCCAGGCCGTCCGGCGCGCAGGCGCCATCCTCGCCGAACATGCGCCGCCCGGGGCTCAGGACAGGAACGAGCTGCCGAACAAGGTCGTGCTGCTGTAAGGGTCACAGGCCCGCGCTCTTGGCGGCTCCCAGGATCACGCTGGGCTTGTCGTCCTCCTCGGCCTGCAGGAGCACCACATAGCCGTCGGCGCCGCTGCGGACGGTCTCGGCGGGCAGCTCGAACCGGGCGGGACCGCCGTGCCATTCTCCGATGCGCTTCAGGCCCCGCACCACATTGGCATAGGTGACCGTCTTGCCCTTGTTCTCGCCGCGCTCGATGGGCACGGTCTGCGACCGCAGGACGGGCAGTACCCAGACTTCGGCGTCGCGGTGGGCGACCTCGGCCGTCTCCGTGATCGAGACGGTGACCATGCCGTTCTGCTCGCTGAGGGCGATGTCGACCGGGAGGGAGGAGCGGCCCTTGGCGGTCATCTGGATCGCCTTCTCGATCTGCGCCCGATCGGACCCGATGCAGGACTTCTTCCCGTTCACGATCATCTGCGGCGTGAAGACCTGACGGTCGCTGCGGGCGTGGGCATAGTCCTTCTGCCGGTTGGTGAACTCGGCATGGGCGAGCGTGTCCTTCCAGCCGAGATAATCCCAGTAATTCACAGGGAAGGAGAGCGCCACGATGTCGGGCTTCCGGGAATATTCCACCAGCAGCGCATCCGCCGGCGGGCAGTTCGAGCAGCCCTGGCTGGTGAAGAGCTCGACGACGGCGCGGGGAGGATCCGCGAAGGCGGGCTGCAGGAGGGCGGCAAGGCCAGAAGCCACCAGGAAGAGTTTCAATCGGGACGCCATGATGCCCGCCATGAAACACCAAGGCCGGCTCAATGGGAACTCACTTTACCTTGAGCGAGGCTCTCGGTTTTGGCGGGAACCCGCCAGCGGCGATGCATCCAGAGCCATTGCTCGGGATATTCCCGGACCCAGGATTCCACCACCAAGGTCATGGCCTGCATCGCCCCCTGCACGTTGATCTGCCCGTCCGGGTCGCGCGGCAGGTCGAGGGGCGGCGTGAGCTGAAGGCGGAACCGGTGGCCCGGCAGGCGGATGACGCGCACGCCGTGAACGGGGCAGTCGAACCGGCGGGCGAACTTGCCGAGGATCGGGTTCACCAAGGCCGGGCGGCCCATGAAATTTACGATCACGCCGCGGGTGAAATGCTGGTCGATGAGCATGCCGAGATGACCGCCCTTCTCCAGCGCCCCCTGCATGGCGAAGGCCGCGCCCTGGCGGGCCGCCTCGAGATTGCCCATGGTTTCGCTGCGGACCTCGTGGACCACCCGGGCAATGGCCGGATCGTTGGGGGCGCGGAACACCGCCGTGGTGTCGAGCCCGAACCGGGCGGCGCAGATGGCGGGCAATTCCCAATTGGCGAGATGGGCCGAGAAGACGATGCCCGGCCTGCCGTCGTCGCGCAGGCTGAGGAAGTGCTCGATGCCGTCGACCTCGGTGCGTCCGGGAACGGTGCTGTCGGGGTCGAAATCGAAGAGATTGCCGAGATGCGGATATTCCCCGCCCGTGCGGCCGAGATTGTCCCAGGCCGCGCGGGCCAGAGCCTTCACCTCGGCCTCGGGCTTGTCCGGATAGGCCGCCCGGATATTGGCGAGCGCCGTCCGGTGCGCCTTCAGGAGCGGCCCGAAGGTGCGGGCGAGCGCCGAACCAACGGCTCCCGAGCGCTCCGGGCCGAGGGCGCGCGAGAAGGCGAACACGCCGCGCACGACGCCGACCATGACCGTCTCCACGAGACGCGAGAGAAGGCTGCGAGGACGGGAGCTGTGCTGCACGATGGGAAAATCCGGGCTCGGGAACGAAACGGGGAAAGGAAAAAGGCTCCGCGTGTTTTTCGCAAGGAGCCCGTTTCGTCAAGATCTACGGTGGAAGCTCAGTCGGCACCAGGGGTCAGAAGGTCACGATGACCTTGCCGAAGACCTTGCGGCCTTCGAGCCGCTCCAGGCCTTGTCGGAACTCGTCGAGAGGGAAGACCGAGTCGATCACCGGGGTGATGCCGCCCGCCATCTTTTCGAGCGACTGGCTGATGTTCTCGATGCGGCAGCCGAAGGAGCCGAAGATCCGGTATTGCTGCTGGAAGAGCTGCATCAGGTTCATGGTGGTGGACACGCCCGAGGTCGAGCCGCAGGTGACGAGGCGGCCGCCGCGCTTGAGGCAGAGCAGGCTGCCGTTCCAGGTCTCCGCGCCCACGTGCTCGAACACCACGTCGACGCCTTTTCGCTTGGTGAGCTGGCGCACCTCGCCCTCGAAGCGCTCCTTGCGGTAGTTGATCACGTAATCGGCGCCAAGCGCCTTCGCCTTCTCGCCCTTCTCGTCGTCGCCCACGGTCGTGTAGACCGTGCAGCCGATGGCCTTGGCCATCTTGATCGCCGCCGTGCCGATGCCGGAGCCGCCCGCATGGACGAGGATGGACTCTCCGGGCTCGAGCTTGGCGTTGTCGAAGAGCATGTGCTGGACCGTGCCGAAGCCGATGGGCGCGCAGGCCGCCTGCTCGAAGCTCACGCCCTTCGGCACCGGAATCACGAGGCGCTCGGGGCGGTTGATGAGCTCGCGGGCGAAGCCGTCGATATGGAAGCCCATGATCCCGGCCACGTTCTCGCAGAGATTGTCCCACCCTTTGCGGCAGGCGCTGCAATGGCCGCAGGTCTCCGCGCCATACATGGTGACCGGATCGCCGACCTTGAACCGGGTGACGCCCTCGCCGACCGCCGCGATCTCGCCCGCGGCCTCCACGCCCACGGCCTGCGGCATCTTGCGCTTGGCGAACGCCATGCCGCGGAAGCCCCAGACATCGAGGTAGTTCAGGCCCAGCGCCTTGATCCGCACCTGCACCTCGCCCGCGGCGGGCGGCGGCGGCGCGTCGATCTCGGTGATGCGAATGTCACGGTCGCCGAAAAGCTGAAGGGAGCGCATGAGAGAGAATCCTGTTCATCGTCACCCCGAACGGTCTTCGGGGATCCCGCGTCTTCGATCCGTCGGGCTCTTGAGACCTGATAGGCCGGAACATACCTGCCATGACGGGAAAAACCTGTTGGCGGCGGCTTAAAGTGTGCCAAAGCGAATGACAAGCTCTTGTCGCCGCTCCGATCCGCGCCCAAAGGCCGGCCGAGGCTCTCGGCCTCCCGGGCACAATGCGAAAAAAGCGCACAACTCCGTCTCAGCAGGGCGCCACGATGACATCGACTCCGACCATCCTGTCCGACCTCGGCTCCCGCACTCTCATCATGGGTGTTCTCAACGTCACTCCGGATTCCTTCTCGGACGGAGGCCTTTTCCTCGATCTTCAGGACGCCCTGGCCCATGCGGAGCGGCTGGAGTCCGAGGGCGCCGACATCATCGATATCGGCGGAGAATCCACCCGGCCCGGCTATGTCCCGGTCGGCCCCGAGGAGGAACAGCGGCGCGTGCTCCCCGTGATCCGGGAACTCGCCCCGAAGCTGAAAGTGCCGATTTCGATCGATACCTACCGCGCCTCGACCGCCCGCGCGGCCCTTCAGGCAGGCGCCCGCATCGTCAATGATATCTGGGGTCTCCAGCACGATCCGGAGATGGCAGCGGTGGTCGCGGAGCACGATGCTCCCGCCGTGGTGATGCACAACCGGGCCCAGGCGGATGCTGCCATCGACATCGTCGCCGATATGCTCCGCTTCTTCGAGCGTTCGCTCGATCTCGTGCGGCGGGCCGGGATTCCCGACCGGCACGTCATCCTCGACCCCGGCATCGGCTTCGGCAAGACGGGCGAGCAGAATATCGAGGTCCTCCGCCGCCTGCCGGAACTCAAGGCGCTGGGCTTCCCTCTTCTCGTCGGCGCCTCGCGCAAGTCCGTGCTCGGACAGTTCTACGCTCCGGACATTCCGCCGAGAGAGCGGCTGTTCGGCAGCATCGGCGGACATGTGGCGGCGGTGACACGCGGCGCCGACATCGTGCGCGTCCATGACGTGAAAGCCCACGCGGAAGCGTGCCGCGTGGCGGATGCCCTGGTGAGGAACCTGCCATGAGCGACAGCATCACCCTGTCCCGCCTCGCCATCTACGCCCATCACGGCGTTCACGAGGAGGAGGCGCGGCTCGGCCAGCGCTTCTATATCAGCCTCACCTGCGCCCTCGATCTCAGGCCCGCCGGCGAAGCGGACGATTACGGGCAATCCGTCTGCTACGCGTCTCTTGCCCGCGTGGCGCATGAGACGGCGACGACGCGCCGCTTCCGCATCATCGAGGGCCTGGCCGAGGCGATCGCCGCGAAGGTCCTGGAGACCTTTCCGCGCGTTGCCGAAGTGACCGTGCTGGTGGAGAAGCCGGAAGCTCCGGTGCCTTTCGTGATCGACGGCGTCTCGGTCGAGATCAGGCGCGCGCGCCATGGCTGAGGCCGCTTTGAGCCTGGGCAGCAATCTCGGCGACAGGCGCGCCGCGATCGCCCGGGCGATCGCGGCGCTCGAACAACACGGCGTCACGATCCTCGCCCGCTCCGCCGATTATCTCACCGAGCCGTGGGGACTGGTGGAGCAGAACCGGTTCGTGAATGCCTGCATCTTGGTCGAGACCGCACTCCCCCCGGCGGCCCTGCTGTCCCTCTGCCTGCGGGTCGAGCGGGAGCTGGGGCGCGTCCGCGAGGTGAAATGGGGCCCCCGCGTCATCGACATCGATGTTCTGACCTACGACGACCTGGAAATCAGCGAGCCCGGCCTGACCCTGCCGCATCCGCACATGATGGAACGGCTCTTCGTGCTCGTGCCGCTCGCCGAGATCGCGCCCGATCTCGTGGTGCGCGGGCAACGGATCACGGATGCCCTCGCGGCGCTCCCGCCCGAGGACATTCGGAAGCTCGATTGAGGCCCGCGTCTTCGGACTACCGATGGACACCCAGCATCGCGGTGAGGCCGCCGTCGATGGGCAGGACCGCGCCGGTAATGTAGGCGGCGGGCTCGCTCATCAGGAACGCGGCGAGGCCCGCAATCTCTTCAGGCTTCGCGAAGCGTCCGGCCGGGATCTGCTTTTCCATGCTGTCGCGATAGGCCGCGTAAGGGGCCATCATGTCCGTGTCGATGAAGCCCGGCGCGATCACGTTGACGGTGACATTGCGCTTGGCGGTCTCGACGGATAGCGTGCGGCAATAGGAGATCAGCGCGCCCTTGGAGGCCGCATAGGCCGCGTTGCCGGGATTGCCCTGGAGCGCCGCCACCGAGCCGATGGCGACGATGCGGCCCGCTTTCGCCCGGATCATGCCGCGCATGAGGGATTTCGCGATGCGGGTGAGCGACCAGAAGTTCACCTGCATGGCGGCTTCGGCCTTGTCCTGCTGCATCATGGCGGCGAGCGCGTCATAGGACTGGCCCGCATTGTGCACGAACCCGAAGAAGCTCTCAGCTTCGAGCATCTCGCAGAAGGATTCGAGCGCCGCCTTGTCAGCGAGATCGACCTCATGCGCACTGATCGTGCGGCCGGGATGGGCCTGCATCAGCTCCTCGCCGAGCGCCTTCGCGGCATCGCCCGACGAACGATAGGTGAAATCCACGTCGTGGCCGGCCGCCGCGAGCGCCCGCACGATGGCGGCGCCGACGCCTTTGCCGCCGCCGGTGACGAGAACGCGAGTCATGAGCTTAAGCCCCCTTGGGCTCGGCCCCGAAGACGAGGCAGGTGTTCTGGCCGCCGAAGCCGAAGGAGTTCGAGAGCACGAATCTCACATCGGCGTCGCGCGCCACGTTGGGCACCACGTCGAGCGGGATCGCGGGATCGGGCACCTGGTAGTTGATCGTCGGCGGCAGGCGGCCCGTGGCAATGGTGAGCAGCGACATCACCGCCTCCACGGCGCCCGCCGCGGTGAGGGTGTGACCGATCATCGACTTGTTGGAGGAGATCGGAAGGCTCCCCATGCGCTCGCCGAACACGGCCGTGCAGCTCATGGCCTCCATCTTGTCGTTCTCCGGCGTCGAGGTGCCGTGCGCGTTGATGTAGCCGATTTCGTCAGGGGCGACGCCCGCATCGTCGAGCGCCTGCCGGATGGCGGCGATCGCGGGCGAGCCGTCCGGGGACGACCGGGTGCGGTGGAAATTGTCGCCCTTCTCGCCGCAACCGAGCACATAGCCCAGGATCGTCGCGCCCCGCGCTTTTGCTGCTTCCGCATTCTCCAGGACGAGGGCGGCGCCGCCCTCCCCCATCACGAAGCCGTCACGGTTCTTGGAGAAGGGCTTCGATGCGCCCTCCGGGTTCTCGTTCTGGGTCGAGAGCGCCGAGAGCAGCGAGAAGCGGATGAGCGATTCAGGGTTCACCGAACCGTCCGTGCCGATGCAGAGCGCCGCATCGGTCTCGCCACGGCGGATCGCCTCGACGCCGAGCTGGATGGCGGTGGCGCCCGACGAGCAGGCGGTGGAGAGCGAGATCGGCGAGCCCTTCGTGCCGAAG
Source organism: Microvirga sp. HS2 (assembly GCF_055792805.1). Taxonomy (NCBI): domain Bacteria; kingdom Pseudomonadati; phylum Pseudomonadota; class Alphaproteobacteria; order Hyphomicrobiales; family Methylobacteriaceae; genus Microvirga; species Microvirga sp. HS2. Next base: position 456,477 of record NZ_JBVVAJ010000001.1, on the reverse strand, counting down.
CGGTCGGCGACCCGGTCCGCCACCGTGCCGAAGATGAACAGGTCGTGCCAGGCCTTGAAGCGGCCCGTCGCCGCGGCCTTCAGCAGGTCCTTGTAGGTGATCTCACCGGCCTGACCGGAGGCCTCGGCCAGCGCCTCGCGCTGCGGCCATTCCATTTCGACCGGCGGCACGGCGATGAACAGCGCGCCCGGAAAATCGTCCGATGCCAGTCCGGACTGCCCGACGGCCTCCTCCGCCGCCAGGACGGCGAGGCGCTCGGAGAGCATCGGTGCGCAGAAGGGCTCCACATCGATGAAGTCGATGGTGCCCGCGATCGTGGTGCGCAGGCCTTCCGTGGGGAAGCGGTTGATGCGGTGAATGCCGGATTTGCCCGCCGTCAGCGCGGCCCAGGTGGCGTCCTTGCCCTGGCCGAGGGAGGTGACCACGCCGATGCCGGTGACGGCGACGAGCGGACGGCCCTGTTTGTCGCGAAGCGCCATGCCGTTCTCCTGTTCAAGCCTTGGTGAGCCGCAGGACGCCTTCGCCGCGCCAGTGACCGACGGAGGTCACGAGGGCGTCGCTCGCCTTGTCCTGCGCGATGAGGCCCGCCGCGAGCGCCACGCCTGCGGGCGCCTGGGCTTCCATGGCATGGCCGATCAGATCGCCGGTCGCATGAACGGCAGCCCCCGGAGCGATGTCCTTGAGGGCGGCCAGCTCCTCCTCCGTGATGCCCTTCACGCCGGTCGCGCCCGAAACCACGAGGTCAGGCTTCCCCTGAAGCTGCTTGGAGAGGCCGTGCAGCGCGTGTTCGACGCTGCCGGCCTTGCGGCGGGAGCGGTCCGAGGCGACGCCCGTAATGGCCGCGAGCGGCTTTGCGCCGCGCTTTTGCGCATGTTCGCGGGCTTCGAGGACCAGGAAGCAGGCGGCCGAGCCGAGGATCATGCCGCCGCCTTCTGCGGGACGGCTCCAGACCGGCTGATAGGGCTTCTTCCAGAGGAACCCACCCATCTCGTAGATCAGCAGCACGTCGGGCCGCTCGGCATTGTAGGCGCCGCCGACCAGGAAGATGTCGTCCTGGCCCGAGGCGATGCGCTCACGCGCGATGCGGATGGCGTCCACGCCGCTCGATTCCTCGCCCATGAAGGTGCGCGATCCGCCCGTGACGCCGTGCACGATGGAGATGTTGCCCGCGAGCAGGTTCGAGAGCTGGGCGAGAAAGAGCGTGGGGCGCAGGTCGCCCATGAGGCGCTCGTTGAGAAACACGCCGGGATTCTCGGCGCTGCGGAGGCCCGTCAGGACCTGCCCGTCGACCGCGTAGTCGCGCTCGCCGCCGCCGGCCGACACGATGAGCTGCATGCGGTGCTTCAGCTCCGCATCGTCCTTCGCGCCCGCTGAGTCGAGGGCGAGACCTGCGGCATAGCAGCCGAGCCTCTGCCAGGCCTCCATCTGCCGCTGGTCGGATTTCTTCGGAATCTGACGATCCCATTCCAGCGCCGCCACCGGATGAATGGGATAGGGGGCGAAGGTCTCGGCATCCGTGTTCGGCTTAGCCGAGAGCGCGGCCAGATGCACGTCCAGGCCCTCGCCCGCGCAGGAGACGATGCCAATTCCGGTGATGACGACGTCACGCATCCTGTATCTCCCGTATCAGGCCGATGCGCTGCGCCTGGGCCCGCATCTGGCCGTCCATGCCCTCGGGGAAAGGCATGATCCTGAACCGCAGCTCAGCATCGCAGATCGGCTTGCCCTCGGCCAGAATCTTGGCCTTCGTCACAGCATAGCCCGAGCCTTCGTGCTCGAGCTGGGCCTGGACGGACAGCACCGTTCCCGGGCCCACGAAGGTGCGGAAGCGCGCCTTGTCCACGGCCATGAGGAACGGCATGTGGGTGAAGCCCATGAGGCCGAGCACGAGATAGCCGGAGGCCTGGGCCATGGTTTCGGTGAGCAGGACGCCGGGCACGAGGGGATGGCCGGGGAAATGCCCCTCGAAGACGGGGCTTTCCTGCGGAACGGTGGAGATCGCCTCGATCCGCTTCGCGTCGCGGTCGAGGGACACCACTTGGTCGATCATTTCAAAATATTCGAGGCGCATCCCGATCCCGGTCTCTCTCGTTCCCGGCGGACAGTACAGGAAAAGGAATCCATGAGGCGGGGCTCTTGGATGGATCGCCTCTTCGGGCCGGGCGCATGTTGGTCCGGCCCACCGGGATGGAAGTCTTGTGGTTCAAGCCTGCTTGGCGGCGACGAGCGCGTCGATGCGCGCCACGAGGTTCTTGAGAACGAAGTATTCCTCGGCCGGAGCCTTACCCTCGTTCACCTCCTGGGTCCACTGCTCGAGGGGCAGCTTGATCCCGAAGGCCTTGTCGATGGCGAACGCGATATCGAGGAACGCGAGCGAGTCGATGCCCAGATCGTCGATGGCGTGGCTCTCGGGCGTGATCTGCTCGCGCGGAATGTCGGCGGTCTCTGAAATGATGCCGGCGACGGTCTCGAAGGTGGACGACATGACGCCGCTCTCCTGAAATGCTTGACTCTCAACGATTCCGCCGCTGCCGGACCTTACCAGGCCCAGATCCAGCCGCTCTTTTCGTCAAGGAGGGTTGTATTGGAACGCTCCCCTTACACGACGGGGGCCTCAGCGGCAACCGATTGGTTGCGTTCCGGCTCTTTCCTGAACGCCGCACGATGACAGAACCTGCGGCAAAGGTTAAGAGGGCGGCCGATTGATTAATCCGCTCCTATCGACGATAAGAGCCGACCCGACGCCATAAAGGCCCCTGATTTCACTGGCAGAAACGACTTCGAGACCGGATCAACGTGCTCAACAGGTTCCGCAGACCTGCCGTTCGTCGTGCCCGACGCATGGCCCGCATCGCCCGATGGGACAAACCCGTCCAGGGCACGTTCGCACGCCTGTGCGCCTGGGCCAACATGCTCCTCGTCGATCACGGCGTCTTCCGCCTGGTCTACCTGAACAAGCACCGGGTCACCGACCGGCTGTGGCGCACGGCCCAGCCCGCGCCGCACCAGATCGAGGCGCTCAAGAAGGAAGGCGTGCGCACGATCGTCAACCTGCGCGGCGGGCACGAGCACGGCTCCTGGCAGCTCCAGAAGGAGGCCTGCCAGCGGCTCGGCATCAACCTGGTGGAATTCGTCATCCGCTCCCGCGGCGCCCCGGACCGGACCTCGCTCCTCACGGCCAAGGACTTCTTCGAGAAGATCGAATATCCGGCCGTGATGCACTGCAAATCCGGGGCCGACCGGGCGGGCTTCATGGCGGCGCTCTACCTCATCCTGCACGAGGGCCGGAGCGTGGACGAAGCCCAGCGGCAGCTCCACATGCGATATGGCCATTTCCGGTTCTCGAAAACCGGCATCTTGGATGCCTTCTTCGATGCCTATCGCCGCGAAGGCGAGGCCAAGGGCATGCCGTTCCTGACCTGGCTGGAAACCGTCTACGACGCCAAGGCCCTTGAGCAGGAATTCCGCCCGAGCTTCTGGTCGCACCTGCTCGTCGACAAGATCATGCGGCGCGAATAGGCCCCACCCTGTCACCTCCCATGTCGTCACCGGCCTTGTGCCGGTGATCTCTATCGAGGGGGCGCAAGGCCTTTCTAACGAGACGGCCACGCCAAAGAGGCGCCGTCAGGAATTCGCCGCCCAGCTCGGCTCCAGATCGTTCGACAATTGCAGCCGGTGGAGACGGGCATAGGTGCCCCCCTTGGCGATCAGGGCCTCGTGCGGCCCCATCTCGATGACGCGCCCCGCCTCCATCACGACGATTTTGTCCGCGTCGCGCACGGTCGAGAGACGATGGGCGATGACCAGGGTCGTGCGGCCCTTCATGAGCTTGCCGATGGCGGCCTGCACCAGGCGCTCGGATTCCGAGTCGAGCGCGCTCGTGGCCTCGTCCAGCAGCAGGATCGGGGCGTTCTTCAGGAAGGCGCGGGCCAGCGACACGCGCTGGCGCTCGCCGCCCGAGAGCCGTCCGCCGCCGGGGCCGACCATCGTGTCGTAGCCGTTCGGCTGCTTCAGGATGAAGTCGTGGGCGGCTGCGGCCTTGGCGGCCTCGACGATCTCCTCCTCGGTTGCGCCGGGGCGGCCGAAGGCGATGTTGGCCCGGATGGTATCGTCGAAGAGCACCACGTCCTGGCTCACCACGGCGATGGCCTGGCGCAGGCTCGCCAGCGTCACGTCGCGGATGTCCTGGCCGTCGATGAGGATCGCGCCGCCCGTCACGTCGTAGAGACGCGGCACGAGGGAGAGCAGGGTCGACTTGCCTGAGCCGGAGCGTCCGACGAGGGCGGTGGTGCTGCCGGCTTCCGCCGCGAAATCGACCCGGTCCACGGCGGTGGCGTCGCCGGTATAGGAGAAGGACAGATCGGAGAAGCGGATCTCGCCACCCGTCAGGGCGAGCGGCTTCGCATCCGGCTTGTCCTGGATCGTCGGCACTTCGTCCATGACGGTGAAGGTGCGCTGCAGGGCGGCCGCCGCCTCCTGCACGATGGCGTTGAGATTGCCGAGCGCCCGGATCGGCTGGGCCGCCAGGAGAAGCGCGCTGACGAAGCCCGTGAAATCGCCGACCGTGCTGCTGTTGGAGAGGATGCGCTGGCCGATCAGCACGAGCACCGCCGCCACGGCGACGCCGCCGCCGACCTCGAGCAGGGGATCGAGCCGCCCGCGGGCATTCGCACCCTTCATGCGCAGGCGGCGAATCTCGTCGAAGGTGTTGGCCGCCTTGTTCTTGAGATAACCCTCGAGCCGATAGGTCTTGGCGAAGCGGGTGCCCGCGAGGCTCTCCGTGATGAGCCCCGCCATCTGGCCGGTCTGCTCCTGGGTGGAGGTGGCGACGCGGCGCAGCTTGCGGCCGATCTTTTCGACCGGATAGACGAAGAAGGGCATGGTGATGCCGGCCACCAGCGTCATCATCGGGTCGATCCAGATCATCGCGCCGACCAGCGCGATCACCGTGGAGATCTCGCGCAGGAACACGGTGGAGAGGCGGGTCAGCGCCTCCTTGATGAACATGAAGTCGGTGGTGAAGCGCTGGGTGAGCGCCGCCGGGCTCTCTCGTCCGATCTGGGCGAGATCCGCCTCGATCATGTGGCCGTAGAGCCTGGTCTGCATGTCCGCCTCGATGCGCGTCACCACCTTGTTGGTGAGGATCGTGAGCGCGAGCAGGGAGAAGCCCTTGATGGAGGTGACCGCGATCACGAAGAGAGGCGCGAGGTAGATCGCCGTCACGTCCTTCGTGTCGAAAGCATCGAAGGCCGCCTTGATGAGCACCGGGTAGAGCCCCGTCGCGCCCGACACCAGGCCGACGAACACGAGCACGGCCACCAGGGTCTTGGAATGCGGGCGCATCCATTCGCGCCAGAGGCGCTTGACCAGAGGGGCGGTGTTGCCGCGGATGGGGCGTGTGCGGGCCATAGGAATGCTTGGAGCTCTCTCGATTTCGACCCGCGAGTTACCACGCGAAGAACCGGCCCGCAAATCGCCCGATTCACGCAGCTCCCACAGCGGAGAGCAACTCTGTATCGTCATCCTCTCCGTTATTGGCCGTTGTGAGCAGCCTGTCGCCATAAAAGATCGAGTTGGCGCCGGCGATCATGCAGAGGATCTGGGCCTCCCTGCTCAAGCGAGAGCGGCCGGCGGAGAGACGGACGATCGAGGCGGGCATCACGAGACGCGCCGTGGCAACCATGCGGACGAGATCAAGTGCATCGATGCGCTGCTGCTTCGCCAGAGGCGTTCCTTCGACCGGCACGAGGGCGTTGATCGGAACACTCTCCGGATGCGGCGCAAAATTCGCCAGCACGCGCAGGAGCGATGCGCGGTCGCGGATGCTTTCGCCCATGCCGACGATCCCGCCGCAGCACAGCTGGATCCCTTCCGCGCGCACGGCGGCAAGCGTGCTAAGCCGGTCCTCATAGGTCCGTGTCGTGATGATGCGGCTGTAGTATTCGGGGCTCGTATCCAGGTTGTGGTTATAGGCCGTGAGGCCGGCCTGCGCGAGGCGGCGGGCCTGATGCGGCTTGAGCATGCCCAAGGTCACGCAGGCCTCCATCTCCAGGGCCCTCACCCCTTCCACCATGGCGATGACGGCGTCGAACGCCTTTCCGTCCCGCACCTGCCGCCAGGCCGCGCCCATGCAGAAGCGCTCCGCACCGGCCGCCTTGGCCTTTCGCGCCAGGGCGATCACGCCCTCCGGCTCCATCAGATGCTCCTTGGTGAGGCTGACTTCCCGATGGTGGGACGATTGAGGGCAATAGGCGCAATCTTCCGGGCATCCGCCCGTCTTGATGCTCAAAAGGCTCGCCCTCTGGATCCTGTTGGGATCGTGATACCGGCGGTGCGCCTCATTGGCGCGGCCGACGAGATCGAGGAGCGGAAGCGTATAGAGAGCCTCGATCTCCTCGGTGGTCCAATCGTGGCGGATCATGGTCTTAGAAGCCGGCCAGAGATTTCATCCGCGACGCCAGGCTCGACCTGGACAAGGCGGCGCTTGCGGCGGCGACGATGCCGATCTTCACGAGATCGCCCAGCAGGAACGGCGCGACCCCGAGGGCGAGAAGCCGCGGGGCGGGCACGTAGAGCAGAAGCCACGCAAGCCCGAAGCCATAGACGATCAGGAGCCCGGCGAGCATCGCGCCGCATTGCCCCAGAGCCTTTCGCCCCGCGGCAAGGTGCCCGACAACTCCCGAAGCGACGAGGAAGCCGAGGAGGTAGCCGCCCGTCGGGCCGACCATATAGGCCAAGCCGATGCCGCGCTCGGGCGAACCCGAGAAGACCGGGAGGCCGGAGGCTCCCGCGATCAGATAAGCCGCTGTGACCGAGACGGCCGCAAAGGGGCCGCACGCCACCGCGATCGCCATGACGGCCAGGGTGTGGAGGGTCATCGGAACCGGCCAGAAGGGAATCTGGACCTTGGCGCTCAGGGTCATGAGGGCGACGCCGCATGCCAGAGCCACAATGTTTCTGACAGTCAGGCGGGAAAGAACCTGTTGTTTCAGCCGGAGAGTCGAGGTCATGCCAATCATGGGACGCCTTTATCTATAAAATCGGAATCATCGCCCCAAGAGATTCCAAAATATCTATAATCCAGCAAGGTCTATTTCCGGACCTCTGGATAACCTCCCAATTTTATAGATAAAAAGCTCTCAGCCGTTGATCGCGAAGACTTCGCGGACTCGCCCTGAACGGGTCGTCACGGGCCTTTGTCCGATCCGGCGGACATGCCGCTCCAGGAGGCTGACGGCGATCTCCACATCACCTTGCTTCAGGGCCGTCAGAATCGCGCGGTGATCGTGATCGGTCCGGGCCTCCCATTCGGAGCGCCAGGCCGCGAACAGAAAGCGGGCGCTCGCCGCCTGAAGATCGTCGATGGCGGCCAGGAGGCGCGGCATGCGGCACGGCGTCAGGATCAGGCGATGGAAGCTGCGGTTGGCCTGCTCCCAGGATTGCACGTCCGCCGATTTGTCGCCCGCGCGGATGGCCTGCTCGGCCTGCTCAAAAACCGCCGGGGTCAGGTGGGGAGCGGCATGGCGCAGGGCCAACCCCTCGAGGGCGGCGCGCATCTCGGCGACTTCCCTCACCTCTTCGAGATTGAACAGGGCGACCCGGACGCCCCGGCGAGGCTCGCTGACCACGAGGCCCTGAGCCTCCAGGCGGCGAAACGACTCGCGGACGGGCACATGGCTCGCCCCAAATTCTTCGGCGATGTGGTCCTGCCGGAGCTTACTGCCCGGCTCGAGTTCACCCGCGATGATGCGCTCGGCCAGAGCGCGGCTGATCCGTCCTGCGATCGTGTTGTCGGGTGCTTTCGGTGCCATGCCTGCCAAATAATCTATAAAACCTCCCGGCACAAATCGACCAAGGTCGTCTTGGCGGCGGAAACCGGTGCGACTTGCGAGCCCCCGCCCTCCCCTCGACAGGCTTCGCATTCTGTGGCTGATTTCCTGCGATCCGGACAGGAGAACAGCCGTGCCCTTCGAGACCTGGCTCGCCTTTACCGCTGCCGCCGCCGTGCTGCTCGTCATCCCGGGACCGACCATTCTGCTGGTCGTGTCCTACGCCCTCGGACAGGGCTGGCGCACGGCCCTGCCCATGGCCGTCGGGGTCGCGCTCGGCGACTTCACCGCCATGACGCTGTCCCTGGTGGGTCTCGGCGCGCTGCTGGCCGCATCGGCGACGGTGTTCACGATCCTCAAATGGATCGGGGCCGCCTATCTCGTCTGGCTCGGGATCAAGCTCTGGCGCGCGGGCGGAAGCCTCGACGTGACGCCCCGCACGGACGCCGCCTCGTCGTGGAAGATGCTCGGCCACGCCTGGCTCGTGACGGCCCTCAATCCGAAGGGCCTCGTGTTCTTCGTGGCCTTCCTGCCGCAGTTCATCGACCCGAAGCTCGCCTTTCTGCCGCAGGTGAGCCTGTGCGCCGCGACCTTCCTGACCCTGGCCTTTGCGAATGCCTTCACCTATGCGCTCGTCGCCTCGCGGGCGCGGCGGATCATCCGCAGCCCGCGCACGATCGGCCTCGTCAACAAGACCGGCGGCAGCCTCCTGATCGGCGCCGGCATCGCCACCGTGGCCCTGAAGGCGGGGCAGGCCTGACGGCCTGCCTCACACCGCCCGCAGGTACCGCATGGGCTTGCCCGGCGCGATCATCTCGGCCGCGGCGATGATGCCCTGAGCGTCGATACCGAAATGGCGGTAGAGATCCTTGATCGTGCCCGTCTGGCCGAAATGCTCCACGCCCAGCGAGCGGGTGCGGTGGCCCATCACGGAGCCCATCCAGGCGAGCGTCGCCGGATGGCCGTCGATCACGGTCACGAGGCCGCAATGGGGCGGCACCTCGGCGAGCAGGCGCTCCACATGGGATCTCGCATGGACGAGGCCGCGCTCGCGGGCGCGCTGCGCCGCCGTCCAGCCCGCATTGAGCCGGTCGGCGGACGTGATGGCGAGCAGGCCGATGTCGCGCCGGTCCTCGGCCATGAGGCCCACCGCTTCGACGGCCTCGGGCGCGACCGCGCCCGTATAGGCGACGACCACCTGGGCGTTCGGGCCGGGCTTCCGCAGCCAGTAGGCCCCGGCCATGATGTCGTCCGCGAGGTCCGGCGTCATCTCGCGCTGGGGCTGCTCGAGGGTCCGGGTGGACAGGCGCAAATAGACCGAGCCGCCGGTCTCGTCGCGCAGCCACGTGGTCTCGTTCGGCTCGCCCTCCCCGTCGCGCTGCATGTAGTCGAAGGCCCAGCGCATGATCACGGCGAGTTCGTCGACGAAAGCCGGTTCGAACGAGGCCAGGCCGTCCTGCGCCAGGCCGACCAGCGGCGTGCCGATGGACTGGTGCGCGCCGCCCTCCGGCGCGAGCGTCACGCCGGAGGGCGTGGCGACGAGCATGAAGCGGGCGTCCTGGTAGCAGGCATAATTCAGCGCGTCCGCGCCGCGATAGATGAACGGGTCGTAGAGCGTGCCAATGGGAAGGAGCCGCTCGCCGAACAGGGAATGCGACAGGCCCAGGGCGGAGAGGACGATGAAGAGATTCATCTCCGCGATGCCGAGCTCCAGATGCTGGCCCTTGGGTGAGAACTCCCAGTTGTAGGTCGAGGGAATCCGCTCCTTCTTGAAGGTGTCGACCAGGCTCTTGCGGGCGAACAGCCCGCGCCGGTTCACCCAGGCGCCCAGATTGGTCGAGACGGTCACGTCCGGCGCGGTGGTGACGACGCGGTCCGCCAGCGCCTGATCGGAGCGGGCCAGCTCGTTGAGGATGAGCCCGAAGCCCTGCTGCGTCGACATGGAGGGATTGGCCGGGAACGAGAGCTTGTCCGGCACCGGCACCTGCGGGGCCGCATGGCGCCGCCGCCCCTCCTGCACGAAGGGCACCTTCTTCAGGAAATCCTCGAGCTCGGCCTGCGGGATTCTCACGCCCTCGAACTTGTCCCATTCATGGCCCGGGCGCACGCCCTGGGCCGCGCGCCAGACATCCATCTGCGCGGGTGTCAGCAGGCCCGAATGGTTGTCCTTGTGACCGGCCAGCGGTAGGCCGAAACCCTTGATGGTATAGGCGATGAAGCAGACGGGCCGATCGTGCCGCCTCGCCGCCTCGAACGCCTCCAGCAGGCTCGGCATGTCGTGCCCGCCGAGATTGGACATGAGGCGCGCCAGCTCCTCGTCGCTCCGCTTCTCGATGAGACGGGTGACGGGGCCCTGATCGCCGAGATCGTCGAGGAGACGCCTGCGCCAGGCGGCTCCGCCCTGGAAGGTGAGCGCGGAATAGAGCTGGTTCGGGCAGGTATCGATCCATTCCCGCAGGCGCTCGCCGCCCGGCTCGGCAAAGGCCTCCTGCATGAGCGAGCCGTATTTCAGGATCACCACGTCCCAGCCGAAATTGCGGAACAGCGCTTCGAAGCGCTCCCACAGGCCCTCACGGATCACGGCGTCGAGGCTCTGGCGGTTGTAGTCGACGATCCACCAGGTGTTGCGCACGCCGTGCTTCCAGCCTTCCAGCAGCGCCTCGAAGATGTTGCCCTCGTCCATCTCCGCATCGCCCACGAGGGAGATCATGCGGCCTTCGGGCCGGTCCTTCGCCCAGCCGTGGGCCTTCACGTAATCCTGGACGAGGCTCGCAAAGAGCGTCTGCGCCACGCCGAGGCCCACCGAGCCCGTGGAGAAATCCACATCGTCGATGTCCTTCGTGCGGGAGGGATAGGATTGCGCGCCCTTGTAGGCGCGGAAATTCTCCAGCTTCTCGCGGGTCTGGTTGCCGAAGAGATACTGGATCGCGTGGAAGATCGGGCTCGCATGGGGCTTGACCGCCACCCGGTCCTCGGGGCGCAGCACCGAAAAATACAGCGCCGTCAGAATGGTGGAGAGCGAGGCCGAGGAGGCCTGGTGCCCGCCGATCTTCAATCCGTCCTCGTTGGGGCGCAGGTGATTGGCGTTGTGAATCGTCCAGGTCGACAGCCAGAGCACCTTCCGCTCGAGCTCCGACAGAAAACGAAGATGCCGCGCGTCGGCCATGGGATCCCCTTCTCGTGTGGGAATCATCTTATATCGCCGGCTCCGCTTGGCGAGAGGAAAGTCTTGGCGACGGGAAAGTGACGCCTCGCCACATGTGCGCGGCAAGGCGCTTCCGAGGGGGAGCACCCCGAACCGGAGATTCCCTGCGAGGGCAAGCGCCCACGCAGGGACCCGGTTTCATTCATCCTCAGGGAATCAGCAGCGTCGCGCCCTGGGTTTTGCGGTTCTCGGCCTGCCGGTGCACCTCGGCAACCTGGCTGAGCGGGAAGCGCTGGCCGATATGGGCGATCAGGACCCCGGACCGCATGAGCGCGAAAACTTCGGACGCGGAGCTGTGATACATCGCGGTATCGGCGATGTGCCAATCGACATTGGCGCGCGTGAACAGCACCGAGCCGTAGCGGCTGAGGGGGCGCGGCTCGATCGGATCGATCTCGCCCGAGGCCCGCCCATAGGACACCATGGTCCCGAACGGAGCCAGGCTCCGCATGCTCGCCTCATAGGTGTCACGCCCGATGGAGTCATAGACGGCCTGGACCCCGGCGCCATTCGTGACCTTGCGGACGAAGGCGGCCACGTCGTCCTTGCCGAGCACCGCGACGTGATCGCAGCCGTTGATCCGGGCCAGCTCGACCTTCGCCTCGGAGCCGACGGTGCCGATCACCGTGGCGCCCAGCGCCTTGGCCCAGCGCGTCACGACCGTGCCGACGCCGCCCGCCGCCGCATGGACGAGGATCGTATCGCCCTTTTCGACCTTGTAGGCGCGCCGGACGAGCATGTGAGCCGTCTGGCCTTTGAAGAGCAGCGCCGCCACGCTCTCGTCCGAGAGATCGTTCGGCAGGGGAATGGCGCGGGACGCGTCCAGCGTCCGCTCGGACGAATAGGCCCCGAGCTCGTTCGTGTAAGCCACCCGGTCGCCGACCTTGAAGCCGGTGACGCCCTCGCCCACCTCGGTCACCACGGCCGTCGCCTCGACCCCGAGCACGTTCGGCAGCGGTATCTCGTACACGCCCTGGCGAAGGTAGACGTCGACATAGTTGAAGCCGATCACGGTCTGGCGCAGGCGCAGCTCGCCCGGCTTGAGGGCTTCTGCGGGAACCTCTTTCGTAACGAGAACTTCTGGACCACCACGCTGGGCCATTTCGACAATCATCGGCATGACTTACCCCTTTCGATTGAAAATTCAGGGCCGGTCATAGGCCGAGCCTTCCAGGCACCGGAAGCCACGCGCGTGGCGACACCCTTTTCATGGATGAAAAGCGAAGGCCCGAAGCGCGAACCGGAGAAGGATCAGTGAGCCCGTGGGGGGCTCAGAGGGCTGAAAGGCGGTCTCTTTCCCGCGCGCAGATATCCCGCACGAAATCCAGAACCGCGCGGACCCGCGGCGCGCGGCTGAGATCCCGGTGCGCGACGATCCAGAGATCGAGCGAACCGACCCCCGCGGGGCCGGCGAGCCGCACCAGATCGGGAACGGTGTCGGCGACGAAGCAAGGCAGGATCGCCGTTCCGACGCCCTGCCGCACCAGGGCCAATTGAACATTCATGCTGGTGGTCGTGGCGACGACCCGGCTGAGAGCCTGCTCTTTCGTCCAGCCCGCCATGGGCGTGTCCTGCATCGACGCATCCCAGCCGATGAAGTCGAACGCCCAGGGATTCTCCCTGATCTCGGGCCGGGCATCCACGAGGCTGGACACGGCGTAAAGCCCGAACCCGACCTGCCCCACCCGGCGACGGATGTGATCCCCCTCGTCGGGACGAATCAGCCGCAAGGCCAGATCGGCCTCGCGCCGCGCCAGGCTCACGGCGCGCATGCCTGTCGCGAATTCGATCTGGAGGGCCGGATAAGCCGTCCGGAAGGCCGGCATGTGCGGGGCGATCAGATGGCTGGCCAGCGCCTCTCCCGTCGCCAGGCGCACGCTCCCCTCCAAGCTCCCACGCTCCGCATCCGCCCCGCGCGCGACCGCGAGAACGGCCGCCTCCGCCGCCTCCGCCCGGCTCTGGATCTGACGGCCGGCGGAGGTGAGAACATAGCCGGTGTTCAGGCGCTCGAAGAAGACGCCCCCGAGAGCGGCTTCCAGAGCCTGTATCCTCCGGCCGATCGTCGCCTGGCTGACCCGCAGGTCCCGTGCTGCGGCCGAAAGGCTCCCTGTGCGGGCGACTGCAAGGAAATATCTGAGATCGTTCCAGTCCATCCGGCGGCACCGCGAAGCCTAAACGTCAAGATCGAAAGCCAGCCTCGTTGGTCTGGCGCATCGTGCGAAAAATGGGTTCCGGCTTTTCGCAATAAGAGACGCTCTAACGTTAGCAGAGGCCGCTTGTGCGTGCCACCGGATCGTCTTCATGCGCCCTCATCCTCCTCGGCAAAATCGCCGCTCAGGCGAAGACCGTCGATCCAGGTTTCGCCCTTTCGCTTGATCACCTGCCGTGGCGAGACCTTGCCATGACGCGCGATCGCATCGGCGAGCGGCTCGGAATGGGTCACGAGCCACACCTGCGTGCGTTTCGAAGCCGCGACGATCATGCGCGCGAGCGGCTCGAGAAGATCGGGATGAAGGCTCGTCTCCGGCTCGTTCAAGGCGATGAACGGCGGGAGGCGGTAGGACAGGAGCGCACCGGCGAGTGCCAGGAAGTGCAGCGTACCGTCCGACAATTCGGAGGATTGGAAGATCCGCTTCGGGTAATCGGGAAAGATCACGCCGAACGTGGCGAAGCGGTCTGGCTCAGGAATGACGAGCCGGGCCCCGGGAAAGGCATCGTCGAAGGCCTGATCGAGATCGGTGGTGTCCTGGCGGATATGCGCCAAGGTCGCGAAGACCGCCGCCAGGTTCGAGCCGTCGGAGGCGAGTGTCGGCGAGGTCACCGCAAGGCACGGCCGACGCAGAGACGAGCGGGCATCGGTGCGGAAATCGTGAAAGAACCGCCATTCCAGCATGGTGCGCCGGGCGAGATGCAGATCGGGAAAAGCGGCTGCGTCCTGGAGGGAGTTCAGAGCCGTCTCGGAGGGCAGGATTTCGCTGCCTAGCGGGCGTTTCAGTCCTTCCTCGTCGAGGCAATGGCCATGTGGGCCTTGCCGGTCGAGGAGCTTTCTCTCGCGTCGCGGAGTCTCGTAGACAAGCGTCTCCGCCTTGATCTGCGGCTCCAGCAGGAAACCGGCTCCATAGACTACGCCGCCGGCCGATCTAACCAGCCCCGTCTCGACCGTGTATTCGAGATTGTAGTTGTCAGCGCCCTCCTCCAACAGGCGAACGCCCAGCTTGATCCGTACCGGGTCCTTGGGATTGCGCTGGCCTGCCCAATAGACGGACTCGAAGCCGCCCTCATTCGCCAAGTCGTGGGTCAGCGTGCCGGCGGCCGCCGATTGCAGGAGCTGGAGCGAGCGGTAGAGGTTCGTCTTGCCCGTTCCATTCGCGCCGACATAGACGGTTAAAGGCTCGACGGGAAAGCGGATATGCCTCAGCGAGCGGTAGCCGGCGGCGAAGACTTCTTTGATGACGAGCATGGGCTGAACGGATCGGCGGCCAAAAGGAGGATGTGACTTTATCCGCTCCGACCGATGATCGCAAAACGAAAAGCCCGCCTGACGGCGGGCCTTCGTGAAACTCTCGATGTGAGAGAATGGAGCGGGCGAAGGGATTCGAACCCTCGACCCCAACCTTGGCAAGGTTGTGCTCTACCCCTGAGCTACACCCGCGCTCCGCGATGCGCGAGGCACCGTTGCGAGGCCGCTGATTTGCCCCAAATCGGTTCGCTTGGCAAGGGGTTTTAGGCAATCTTTTTGACGCGGCGCTTGAGCCCGGTTTCCGGGGCCGCTAGAAGCCGGGGATCTGTCGGAGTGTCCTGCCTTGGCCCACCTCTCCCCCAAAGAACTCCTGGAACGTCTCGACGCGCTGGGAATTCCATCCGAGACCGTCGAGCACGAGCCCGTCTTCACCGTGGCCGAATCGAAATCGGTCAAGGAAAGCCTTCCCGGTGCCCATTCCAAGAACTTGTTCGTGAAGGACAAGAAAGGGCGCTTCTTCCTGATTTCCGCCAAGCACGACACCGCCATCGACCTCAAGCGCACGCATGAGGTTCTCGGCGCCTCAGGCCGCCTGTCCTTCGGCACCTCCGAGCAGTTGCGCAGCCTTCTCGGCGTGGAGCCCGGTTCGGTGACCGCCTTTGCGGTGGTGAACGATACGGAAGGCAAGGTGACGATGGTGCTCGACGCCAACCTGATGGAGCACGAGCGCGTGAATTTTCATCCCCTGGTGAATTCCATGACCACTGGCGTGTCGCGGGAGGATCTGGTGAAGTTCCTGCGCGCGACGGGGCACGATCCGTTGATCCTGAAGCTGCCGGAACCGCCTGCGGAATTGCCAGACAACGGTTAAGCCCCCATCTAGGGACAAACCTTCTTCTCACGATCACCCTTCGAGGATCGCATGTTGACCGATACCCCCTCCCCCGGAATGCCGTCCGACGGTCTCGTGAAGGACACCACCACGGCCGATTTCCGCCAGGACGTCCTGGCGGAATCGATGAACCAGCCCGTGCTGGTCGATTTCTGGGCGCCGTGGTGCGGCCCCTGCAAACAGCTCACCCCCGTCCTGGAGAAGGTGGTGCGCGCCGCCGGCGGCAAGGTGAAGCTGGTGAAGATGAATATCGACGATCATCCGCAGATCGCGGGACAGCTCGGGGTGCAGTCGATCCCCGCCGTCTTCGCCTTCCAGCGCGGCCAGCCGGTGGACGGCTTCATGGGCGCCCTGCCGGAGAGCCAGCTGAAGGCCTTCATCGAGCGCCTCGTCGGCCCGCTGGGCCCCGGCGCCACGGAAGAGATCCTCGCTGAAGCGGACCGGCTCGTCGCCGCCGGCGACATGGGGGGCGCGGCCGAACTCTATGCCGCAATCCTGTCCCAGGAGCCCGACAACACGGCGGCGCTCGCCGCGCTCGTGAAGCTCCACGTGGACGTGGGCGATCTCGAAGGCGCGAAGCGCTTCCTCGCCATGGCGCCCGCCGCCAAGGCGAACGACCCAGCGATCGCAGGCGCCCGGGCCGCCGTGGAATTGGCCGAGCAGGCGGGCTCCCTGGGCGACACGGCCGAGCTTCTGCGCCGTGTCGAGGCGGATCCGCTCGATCACCAGGCGCGCTTCGATCTGGCGATTGCGCTCAACGCGCGCGGAAAGCGGGAGGAAGCCGTCAATCAGCTCCTTGAAATCGTTCGTCGCGACCGCAATTGGAACGACGACGGCGCGCGCAAGCAGCTCGTCCAGCTCTTCGAGGCCTGGGGCCCGATGGACGAGATGACCATTGCGGGACGGCGGAAGCTTTCCTCGCTCCTGTTTGCCTGACGCCTCTCGACGCCAACAGGGAGATCGGCATGGGAATGAACGCGGTATACCGAGGGCCGGATGATTGCCCATCGGTCATTCCCGTTTTTCCCCTGCCCGGCGCGCTGCTGCTGCCGCGCGGGCAGATGCCGCTCAACATCTTCGAGCCGCGCTACCTCTCCATGGTGGACGAGGCGCTCAAGACCGATCGTGTGATCGGCATGATCCAGCCGGATGCCGACAGCGACCCCAACTCCAACATTCCCAAGCTCTATTCCGTCGGCTGCGCAGGCCGCATCACGCAATTCGCCGAGACCGGCGACGGGCGCTATCTCATCACGCTGATCGGCATCGCGCGGTTCCGTATGGCGGAGGAGTTGCCGCCCATCGACCTCTTCCGCCGTTGCCGCGTGAGTTTCGAGCCGTTCGCGAACGACTTCACCGCCCGCGCGGGCGAAAGCGAGGTCGACCGGAACGGCGTCCTCAAGGCCCTTCGCGACTTCGTCGATGCCGCCCATGTGAAGGTGGATTGGCGCGGCATCGAGGAAGCGCCCAACGAGGCGCTGGTGAATGCGCTGTGCATGATGAGCCCCTTCGGCGTGCGCGAGAAGCAGGCGCTCCTCGAAGCGCCGAACCTGAAAACCCGCGCCGAAGTTCTCATCGCGCTCACCGAGATCGAACTCGCACGCGGCGGCGTCAGCTCCGACTCGACGCTGCAATAGGATCAAAACCGATGTCCGCAGAGACGAATGCCTCGCCCCAGACCGATGCTCCGCAGCCTGTCGAGGCGACCCGCATCGACCCGAAGCTCCTCGAGCTTCTCGTCTGCCCCCTCACCAAGGAAACCTTGGAATACGACGCCGCGCGCCAGGAGCTGATCAGCCGCCGCGCGAAACTCGCCTATCCCATCCGCGACGGAATCCCGATCATGCTGCCGGAAGAGGCGCGTCAGCTGACGGAATGAGAAGAACCCGTCCGTTTCTGCGATGATCGGGCAGGAGCGTCATCGCGGGATGGAGCCTCTTGTCGTCCCCTCGCCTCGTTTCGAGAAGTGACGTGACGACATGCTGCCCCAAGCTCTTTGGCGATGGGCCGCAGGACACGGCGGCATAGATGGTCCTGAAGGCCCGGTGCTACGCGCTTTCGCCCGGTTCGGACCGTTTGGCGGCCCCTTCCTTGAGGCGCTCTCTCCGTTTCAGCTCCCGGTCGATGGCTTCCCGGATAAAATCGAGCCGAACCTCGTCCGGACGTAATGTCGCAGCAATGCGTTCCGCCATCTCATCGGAAAGAGGCAGCGTGATCCGCGTCTGAAATTGCTTTTTGCGACCCACTTTAGACGGCTTCTTACGTCCTACCTTGGACGCATTGGCGTATATACGAAATTGAGTCAAGCCACGCCTCTGCACATCGATTTTTATCGTATGTATGATTGACGGGAGTATCATACATATCTTATTTCATCAATCGTACATACGATTGGGGAGCAGGAATGGCTCAACTCATAGCGGAGATGACATTCCCGCGCGCGATCATGCTCCTCCTCGGCTTTGCCTTGGTCCTCAAGGTGGTGTTGGTGCTCGCAAATGCGAGAAAGCGGCCGCGGCGGACGAAAGACGACGAGCCTGCAAGCGGATGGAATTAAGGATAGGGTCCTCGGCCGCTTCGGCGATGTCTCCCACAGACGATGGAAGAGCGCTAAACTTGGACCGGAACCCGAACAGCATCAGGTTGGGCGTATCATGGCTCGCAGGAGGGATGGTCACCGTGATTGGAGCCTGTTGCCCGTCATCATCCTGACGGGCCTGGTGATCGGCGGAGCCTTCGGTTTTGCCGTTAAGGTCTTCGGTCCATCCTTGGCATCCATAGCATCCAGCCCGGCCCGACCGACGCGATAGCCGCTGCGATCTCCAGCCCGATCGCTTTCGCAGAGGCGCCTGAATCTTCTCCCGACAAGCCGCGAGGCCGAACACGGCGAACCGAGCTTTTTGGACAGGCCCGGTAGAAGGCTCACCACACGTGAGATATGGGAGCAAGCCTCAGTCTGATGTTTTGAAGGACAGGAGTTCTGAAGTGTTTGTCGTGCCGCATCCACCCCCGAACGAAGCAGAGCGCCTCAAATTTCTTTTCTCCTGCGGAATTCTCGATACTGGAAAGGACGAGCGGTTCGACCGGATCACCCGCCTATCGGCGCGGTTCTATGATGCCGATGTCGCCTTCATCGGCTTCGTCGACGACAAGTACCAATGGATGAAGTCCATTCACGGGAGCGGCATCGCGCCATGGGCCGATCGCGACCAGACGATTTGTCAGATCGTGATCGCATCCGGACAACCCCTCGTGATCGGCGACCTGCAGGCGGATTCGCGGCTTGAGGGCCATCCTGCTCTTCCTCACCTGCCGTTCCGCTTCTATGCTGGCGTGCCTCTGATGACGGAGGACCGTGTTGCCGTCGCCTCGCTGTGCGTTCTCAAGCGGGCTCCCCAGCCGGCAGACGCGTTCGAACTGTCGCCCTTACAGGACCTGGGCGCGATCGCCATGGATGAACTGGAACTGTGGCGGGTCAACTGGGACCTGAGGCGGCTTGCGGAAACCGACAGCCTCACCGGCCTGGCCAATCGTCGCGCCCTCGACGCCGCGCTCGATCGCGCGTTGCGCCGGCTTCAGCGGACACAGCAGCCCCTGTCCCTGCTGATGGTCGACCTCGACCGCTTCAAGCTCCTGAACGATTGCTGGGGCCACCAGGCCGGGGATGAAGTCCTCCGGCGCTGCGCTCCGATCCTGTCAGGGGTCGCGGGCGGCCCCGATGACTTGGCGGCCCGCTATGGGGGTGAGGAATTTGCACTGCTGCTTCCCGATGCTGATGGCGCCGTGGCCCTGGAAGCCGCCGAGCGGCTGAGAGCGTTGCTGGCCTCGGCCAGGCTTCCGCACCCGCAGGGGATCAATGATGTCGTCACGGCGAGCATCGGCGTCGCGACCTATAGCCCAGGAAGCGCCGGCACAGCAGAGATGTTGATTGCTCAGGCCGATTCCGCTCTTTATCGGGCCAAGCAGCAGGGCCGCGATCGCGCCGTCGTTTACCCGGTTGCTTGAACGTTTCCTGCCGCGCAACGGCTTGTGACCGGCTCGGGCCAGGTTGGATGCGGCACGAAGACGATGAAGGGCCGCGCCAGAATTCTTGGATCGTTCTGGTCAGCGGCCCGTACTGTCATGCCCCCACGACAAACAAATGGATATTTGATTCGTTCGGTGTACGACAATAGAGCAGGCATATCTCTGAAGAGGTAAGCCGAAGGAACTATGCGAGCTTTCCGATTAATCGTATAAATTGAATCCATCGACCGATACTTGCCCCTACGGTCGTGCACTTCAAAGCGCCCTCGTGGCGCTCTTCTTTTACACCGAATTCCGGAAACAGCGACGAGCACGGAGCTGCACAGCAGGTTCCGGCCCTGGCGTATGCCAGCATGGCCGTCAGCTGCCCGCCTAAGGCCATGGGGCTCAGCGAAGCCGCACCGGCGGGATTGGCGCGGCTTCGATAGTTCATGCAGTGGAACTGTCCTCGTTATCCGCTCATGAAGCTCGGGAGAACGAGAACGATCGATGGGAAGACCGTAATCAGGACGAGCAGGAGCATCAGGACGAGAAAATAAGGGATCGCGGCCTTCGTGACGGCAATGATGTTCTTGCCGGTGATGCTCTGCAACACGAACAGGTTGAATCCGACGGGCGGTGTGATCTGCGCGGCTTCGATCAGGATGACGATGAAGATGCCGAACCAGATCAGATCGATGCCCGCGCTCTGCACCATCGGCAGCATGACCGAGGACGTCAGCACGATGATCGAAATGCCTTCGAGGAAGCATCCCAGGATCAGCATGAAGGCGGCCAGAACCGCGAGAAGCACGTAAGGCGAAAGCTGCATCGCATCGACCCAGGCAGCGAGCGTTCTGGGAATGTCGACGAACGCCACGGCGATCGAGAGGCAGGCGGCGCATCCGATGATGAACGAGATCATGCATGAGGTGCGGACCGCCGTCATCAGGCTGTCCATGAAGCTCGCCCAGGTCAGCGTCCTGCTGAAAGCCGCGAGGATCAGGGCTCCGATAACCCCGAACATCGCAGCCTCGGTCGGCGTCGCGATTCCTCCATAGATGGATCCGACGACCAGGCCGATCAGCAGCGCAACGGGGATGAGGCTTCGGGACTTGTTGATCCGCTGGAGGAAGCCGACCCGCGGCTCCGGCGGCGGGAGCTTCTCCTTGTTCAGCAGGCTCCAGATTGCTGTGTAGCCCATGAACAGCAGGATCAGCACGAGCCCGGGAAGAACGCCTGCGATGAAGAGCCGTCCGATCGATTGCTCGGCTGTCACGCCGTACACGATCATGACGATCGAGGGTGGAATCAGGAGGCCCAGAGTTCCCGATCCCGCAAGCGTGCCGATCGTCATGTTGAGAGGGTAGCCGCGCCGGGTGAGCTCGGGGACGCTCATGCGGCCGATCGTGGCGCAGGTCACCGCCGACGAGCCTGCGACGGCAGCCATGATGCCGCATCCGATGACATTCACATGCAGCAATCCGCCGGGCAGGCGCGACAGCCAGGGCGACAGCCCGCGGAACATGTCCGAGGACAGGTTCGTTCGGAACAGGATCTCCCCCATCCACACGAAGAGTGGCAGCGATGTCAGCGCCCAGCCCCAGCTGGAATCCCACAAGGTCGACGCGATGAGGGAGCCCATGGGGGCACTCGTGAACAGCTCCATCACGGCCATGCCGACGATGAGGAGCGTGAGCGAAACCCAGACGCCGGAAGCCAGCAGTCCGAATGTGAGTACGACAAGAACGATAGAAGCCAGAAGGGTCTGATCCATCGATTGCTCCTCAAGCTACGGGTCTATCGTCTTGAGCCGAATCGTGTCCGTGGTCATAGCGGGGTTTGCGCCCGCCGATGATCCAGAACAACTCGTCGAGAAGGGCGACCGCGAACATGGTCACCCCGAATGCAACGCCTGCCTGGGGAATCCAGAACGGCATCGCCAGTAGTCCGGGGCTCACGTCGTGATACTCATACGACTGAATGGCGAGCAGGATGACGTTCCAGGCCAGGTAACACACGGCCAGGGACGCAATCAGGCAGTTGAAGATTTCGACGACGCGCCTGGTATTGCCGGACAGGCGCTCGATCACGACCGTGATGCGCACATGTCCGCCATGGCCGAAGGTATGGGCCAGCCCGAAGAAAGTGGCTGCGGCGAGACAAAGTCCCGCCGCCTCCGTCGCATCGATGGTGACGCCTCTCATACGCCCGATGATCTGGGCGAGGATGGCGACCGCGATTCCAACCAGAAACACCGCTGCGATGTAACCGCTGAAAAGATAGAGCTTGTTCAGGATGGGCCTGATCATGAGCGGCGTTCTCCTTTTAGCCGGCTGACGGTTCCAGGCCTCTTATTTCAGTGCGGCCTGGTACTGCTCGTAGACGGCTTTTTCCTCGGCGGTCGCGTCTTTCAGCCAGTCCTGGACCATCTCCTTGCCGATCTCGTCGATGCGGTCGAGAATGTCCTTGGGAGCCTGAGCGATGGTCACACCATGATCGCGCAGCACTTGCTCACGCTCGGCGCTGGCTTCCTTGGCCAATTGCCAGCCGCGCTCAGTCGCTGCGGCACCCGCATTCATGACGATCTTCTGCAATTCCGGATCGAGCGCGCGCATGGCCCGTTCGTTGACGATGATCGCATTCTTGTTGTGCATCGTGCCGGTATACGTGAAGTTCTTCACATAGTCCCAGACCTGAACGTCGGTTCCGCTCTGAGCGCTGGTCCAGAGCGCTTGAATCATCCCCGTCGCAAATGCCTGCGGAACTTCCGCGAACGGCAGGATCAATGATTCCATCCCGAGCTTCTCTCCCATGATCTGGGTCTGCTTGGAATAGATGCGCAGCTTCTGGCCCTTCAGGTCTGCGAGCGAGGTCACGGGCTCCTTCGTGAAGAAGCCCTGCCCCGGCCAGGCGACATAGGTGATGACCCGCATGCCGTTCTTGCCGAAGAGCTTGTCGTAGAACGGCTTCTGAAACTCCATCAGCTTGTACGACTTGTCGAACGTGGGCACGACGCCGGGAATGTTGTCGAGATTGTACATCGCGGCTTCGTTGCCATAGACGCCCATGCGGATCTCGCCGATCTGCACCTGGCCCGACTGCACCGCCCGCTTGATCGCATCGAGCTTGATCAAGCTGTCGTGGGAACGCAGGTCGATCTTCAGCTTCCCGCCGCTCTTGGTCTCGACTTCCTTGATGAATTCCCGAATATTCTTGGTGAAGAAGCTGCTTTCGGGATAGCCCGAGGCCATCGTCCAGACAGTCTGCGCATATGATGCGGTCGATGTGACGAGGCAGGCTGCCGAAAGAGCCGCGGCGGCAAGATAGGCTTTGAACGACATGATGTTTTCCCTCTGTTCGATGAAGTGCCGGACGAGTTCGGGCAGCTGTGCTGCGTTGTCTCATCTCTTCTCTTGAGGACGACCGCTGTGCAGCGGATAGTATGAAAACCTGTCATCAGTTGTCATATATGTCAACCGATGACTTTCTCGACATGCGGAACACGAGGCCTGTTGAAACATCGTGAGCCCGCACGCTTGAACAGATGCCCCGAACAAGGTCGAGCACTCCCGTCATGTGCCGCGGCAGCGGCTGTTGGCGGGCGGTCTTGCTTTCGATGACTGCCAGCTCCCGTCAGCTGCGCGGGTTTTGCGCGCGGTAACGCTCCAGGCTTCCGGACAGATGGGCGCGCATTGCGTCTCGCGCGGCATTCGCGTCCCGGTCCGTAATCGCCTCCACGATGGCGGCGTGTTCCTTTTGAAGGGTCGCGTGATATTCCTGATCGGACACTCGCCTGGTCTGCAGGCTGCTCATTCGGATTCTGGGAATGATCTGCGGGCCGATGAAGCTCAGGAACTTCTCGAAATATGGATTGTTCGTCGCCTGAGCGATCGCCATGTGGAATTCAAAGTCGCTGCGGCCACGGTCCCCTTGGGTATCGCTGATCTCCTTGGCGATATCCTTGAACCTGGACTTGATCGCCTGAAGCTGCCGGGCGGAGCGGCGTTCGGCGGCCAGGGCCGCGGCCTCGAGCTCGACACTCAATCGAAGCTCCAGGATGTTGAGAATATCCGAGAGAGCCCCTTCCGATTTCTCGTCGAACGCGAAGGGGAGAAGTCTCGTTCTCTCGCTGACGAAGACGCCGATTCCCTGACGCGGGATCACAAGACCGTCGGCCCGCAGGGAGGCGATCGCTTCCCTTACGACCGTTCGGCTGACCCCGTATTGCTGACAGAGTTCCGCCTCAGTCGGGATGCGCGAGCCCGGGGCATAGACCTGCGTTTCGATCTTCTGAGTCAGTTCTTTCGTCAGTTGCGAAGAAAGGCTCTCTTTTCTGCCCAGCATGAGGCTATTCCTGTTCGAACGCGATTACATTCCAATTCAAGCTCATATGTATGACATATGAGCACAACGCGCCAGTGGACGGCCTTTCCCTGAGAAGAGCCGGCGCTGCGACGCCCAGCCCTCTCGGAACGCCTGATCGTAAGGGCAAGCCCGGCCGGCTATCCCAAGCCGCATGGATGCGGAGGGCGCTCGACCCATAGAATGGCTTCGATCTCGACGCTCATCCCGTGAGGGAGGCTTGGAACCCCGAACGACGTGCGTGCATGGCGCCCTGCATCCCCCAGCACATCAAGGAGCAGCTGGGAGCAACCGTCGACCACCGCCGGGTGCTCGGTGAATCCCTCGATGGCATTCACCATCCCGGTGAGCTTGACCACGGCGCCGATCCTTTCCAGCTCGCCCACAGCGGCCTTCGCGGCCGCCAGCAGCTGCAGTCCGGCATCGCGCGCGTGCAGGCGCGCCTCCGCGACCGAGACGTCGGCGCCGACCCGTCCGGTCATGAAGCCCCCATCGGCTCGCGATGCGCCACGGCCCGAGACGAAGAGGAGATTTCCGGCCCAGCGAAAGGGCAGATAGGCCCCGGCGGAGGGTCGAAGCATGGGCAGGGCAAGGCCCAGCTCAATCAAACGCTTTTCAGGGCTCATGACGTCCCCTCCCCGGATATCGTCCTATCGACGGAACTCTTGGACGCTCAGGCCAGTCGAGCGAGGGCACGGCCGATGCGATCGACCGCTTTCTCGAGATTGCTCCGCGATGTCGCGAACGAGATGCGGAAGCAGGGCTCCGACCCGAAGGCTGCGCCCGGCACGACCGCCACGTGAGCTTCGTTGAGGAGATAGGCCGCGAGCTGAGCATCGTCCTCGACGGCCCTTCCGTTGCCGGCCGCTCCGTTGATCAAGGCGCTGCATTCCGGGAAGACGTAGAAGGCGCCGTCCGGTGCCCGCAGCCTCAGGCCGGGAACGGATTGCAACCCCTCCAAGACGAGATCGCGACGGACCTTGTATTCTGCGAGGGCCTCCCGCACGAAGTCCTGGGGTCCCGTCAATGCGGCGGCGGCGGCGGCCTGCGAGATCGAGCACGGGTTGGAGGTGCTCTGAGACTGGATCTTCGCCATAACGGAAATCAAATCCGCGGGGCCAGCCGCGAAGCCGATGCGCCACCCGGTCATGGCATAGGCCTTCGAGACGCCGTTGACGATGAGGACCCGCTCCCGGAGTTCCGGGCATGCGCTGAGGAACGAACAGAACGGCTCCGTGCCGTAGGTGATCTGTTCGTAGATCTCGTCCGACAGGACCAGAAGATTCGGGTAGCGGGCGATCACGTCCCCCAGGGCCCGCATCTCGGCACGGGTGTAGCTGGCACCCGAAGGATTGTTCGGCGCGTTCAGCAGCAGCCAGCGGGTCTTCTCGCTCAGTGCGGCGTCGAGCTTCTCAGGCGTCAGCTTGTAGCCTTCATCATAGGTGCAGGGGAGGAGCTTGAACGTGCCTCCCAAGAGCACGACCATGTCGGTATACGAAACCCAGTATGGCGTGGGAACGAGAACCTCGTCGCCGGGTTCGAGCGTTGCCATCAGAGCGTTGAAGATGATCTGCTTGGCTCCGTTCCCCGCCGAGACCTCGGCGCGCGAGAAGACGAGATCGTTCTCCCGCCGGAACTTCTCGATGATGGCGTCCTTGAGGTCGGCGGTGCCGTCGGCGGCCGTGTAGTGGGTCTCCCCTCGGCGCATGGCCGCGATCGCCGCGTCGATGATGTGGGCCGGCGTGGCGAAATCGGGCTCGCCCACGCTCAGGTCGACGACATCGGTCCCCGAGGCCGACATCTGTTTCGCCTTCAGCGAGATGGCCATCGCCGGAGAGGCCTTGATCTTCCTGATCAGATCAGCTTCGTACTTCACCTGCATCCTCCGTGAGGCGAAGGACCGGGACTGCGGCAACGGCTCGCGCAGTCCCGGATCCTCAAGGCCTGCGGCTCAGTCGTTGAGAACGTAGTCGAACTCGAAGTCCCGCTTCACGGCTTCCGGACTGCGCTTGTCGGTCGGACCGTATCCGCCGCCGCCGGGAAGCTGCAGCACGAGCCGTCGCCCGGAGGGCACATGCTGGCGCCCCTTGGAGGCAAGCCGCGTTCCATCGTCCAGAAGCACGGCACCCGGAGCACCATCGCCTCCGCCCGCGCGCCCGCGCGCCGGATGATCGATCCGGTCGAACATCGCGTTGAAGTAGAATTCGTGCCCCTCGGTCGCCGCGATCTCGACGACCTGGCCCAATCCACCACGGAACTGGCCCGCCCCGCCTGAGCCGTTACGAAGCTCCTTGCGCCAGAAGACGACCGGGCCGACATGTTCGGTCGCCTCGATGGACATGGTGTGAACGCCGCTCGGGAAAGCCGTGGCGCTGAGCCCGTCGAGGGTCGGGCGGGCGCCCGCACCTCCGCTGTTGAACAGCAGGACTTCCGCCCGCTGGCCACCATCCCTGGGAGCCCTTTCACCTTGGAGCGGGCGCGCGCTGAGATGGAGGTTCCAGAGCGCCCCCGATCCTTCGGCCGGGATCTTTCCGGGGAGCATCTTGTGAACGGCCCCCAGGACGGCATCGGGGATGAAATGGCCCAGGACGTGACGAACCGCGACCGGGGCCGGATGCTGCGCGTTCAGGATGCATCCTTCGGGCGCGATCACCTGGAACGGCAGGAGCGAGCCGTAATTGTTCGGGATCTCCGGCGCCAGCGAGCATTTGAGGCCATAGCACGCATAGGCTTTGGAGTAGATCATCGGCACGTTGATGCCGAGTGGACTGGGGCCCGAGGTGCCGTCGAAATCAACCAGGATATGATCCGTGGCGACATCGATGCGCACCGCGATGTCGATGGGGCTGCCGTAACCGTCCACCCGCATGACGTTGTCGTAGGAGCCCCGGGGCAGCGCCGCGATCTTCTCGAGCGTCGCCGTGTAGCTTCTCTCGAAGACGAAATCCGCAAGCGCTTCGAGATCCTGCAGATGGAACTCGTCCATCATATCCATCAGGCGGCGATGCCCGATCTCGTTGCAGGCCGCGAGAGAGTACACGTCCCCGACGACCTGGTGCGCTTCGCGGACGTTATGGCGAAGGATGTTGACGAGATCGCGGTTGACGACGCCGCGCTCCACGAACTTCATGATCGGGATGAAGATGCCTTCCTCGTAGACCTCGTTGGCGTCCGGGCCGAAGCCGCGCCCGCCGACATCGACCACATGCGCCGTGCAGGCGAAGAACCCGATCAGCTGGCCGTTGCGGAACGAGGGCGTCACCATGGTGATGTCGAGCAGGTGACCGGTCCCTTTCCAGGGATCGTTCGTGATATAGACGTCGCCCTCGAAGATGTTGTCGGGGCCGATATCGTTGATGAAGTGGCCCACGGCCTCGGCCATCGCATTCACATGGCCCGGAGTGCCGGTGACGGCCTGGGCGATCATCTTGCCGCCGCGGTTGAAGACACCGGCCGAGAGATCGCCGGATTCGCGGACGCTGGTGCTGAAGGCCGTGCGGATCAGGGTGATGGCCTGTTCCTCGACGACCGAGATCAGGCGGTTCCACATGATCTGCATGTGGACATCGGACAGCGCAGAATGGGTCATGATGTAATCTCCTCGGCCTTCAGACGGATGACGCGCGGATCAGCAGGCAACCGTCTGCCTGCATCACAGCCTCTCGCCCGACGGTGACGATCGTCGATGTTTCTCGTTCGGTGATGACGGCGGGCCCCGCGATGAAATCGCCGGTCTTCATCGCGCTGCGGGCAACGACGCCAGCCTCGAGGAACCGGCCGCTCTGCGCGTCGAAGACCTGCCGCTTGCCGGATGGAACGACGGCCCGCATGCCGTGCGTCCGGGCGACGGCGCTCGGCGGCGGAACCTCGGAACTCGCCCGGAGGGACCAGCTGACGATCTCGACATCCAGACCGTCGATCAGGCGTCCGAAGAAGCGGGTATATTGATCGTCGAAATTCTTGCGGAAGGTCGCCTCGTCCGCGTCCGCATAATCGCGGACCTCTACGGGAACAGGAACCTCCCACCCCTGACCGAGGTAGCGCATATAGGCCACGCATTCGAGTTGAGGCGTGATTCCGGGCGCGCCCAGATGCACGAAGGAGGTCGCCTCGCCGATCAGGTCCTTCAGCACCGCGTTGATCTTGCCCGCATCGAAGCGGCTCAGCCGCAGGTAGGCGCTGCGCACGGACTCGTAGCCGAAGGGAGCGCGCAGGAAGCCGATGGCGGACCCGACGCCCGCGCCGGGCGGGATCAGCAACTCGCGCACGCCGAGCTTCTCGCACAGGCGGGACGCGTGGATTGGCGCCGCTCCGCCGAAGGCGATCAGTGTGAACTCGGAGAGTTCCTTGCCGTTCTCCACCGCATGCATGCGGGCGGCGTTGCTCATGTTTTCGTCGACGACTTCGCTCAATCCGAAAGCTGCGGTGGTGCTGTCGATGTCGAGCTTCGACGCCAGGTCACGCTCCACGGCGCCGTTTGAGGCCGCAGGAAGCAGCTTGAACGAACCGCCTGCGAATTCATCGGGATCCAGCCGCCCCAGGAGCAGATCGGCGTCCGTGACGGTCGGATGCTGTCCTCCGCGGCCGTAGCAGGCCGGACCGGGCTCGGATCCTGCGCTGTGAGGGCCGACACGAATCTGGCGCATGGAATCGACCGTTGCGATGGAACCGCCGCCGGCGCCGATTTCCACCATCTCGATGACCGGGATCGAGATCGGCATGCCGCTGCCTTTCTTGAACCGGTAGGTGCGGGCGACCTCGAATGTCTTTGCGGTCTTCGGAACCTGCCCCTCGATCAGACAGATCTTGGCCGTGGTGCCGCCCATGTCATAGGACAGAACCTGGTCCAGCCCGTAGCGCGCCGCGATATCGGCTGCGAAGATGGCGCCCCCGGCCGGACCGGACTCCAAGAGCCTGACCGGAAACTCGATCGCGCTTTCGACGCTGATGATGCCGCCACCGGAATGCATCATGAAGATCGGGCAGGCGACGCCCTCCTCCGAGAGACGCCCGACCAGGCGGTTGAGGTAGGAGGCCATCAGCGGTTTGACATAGGCATTGGCGCAGACGGTATTGAACCGCTGGAATTCGCGCATCTGGGGTGAGACTTCCGACGAAATCGAGACCGAGAGCTGCGGATTGCGTTTGAGGAGCGCATCGCGCACCTGACGCTCATGGACGCCGTTCAGATACGAATGAATAAAGCCGATGGCGATACTATCGAACTGGGCGGCGGCAAGGCGGTCGGCGAGTTCCGCGACCTCGGCGGAGTCGAGCGCCTTGAGGACGGATCCATCGGCCCCGATTCGCTCATCAAGGACATAGCGGTGCTTGCGTTCGACCAGGGGGGCGGGCAGGACAATGTCGAGATCGTACTGCTCGAACCGGTTTTCCGTTCGCATCTCGATGACATCGCGGAACCCTTTGGTCGTCACGAACGCCATCTTCGCACCACGGCGCTCGATCAGAGCGTTGGTCGCCAGCGTTGTCCCGTGGATGACCATGTCGATCTGTGAGAGCATCAACCCGGCCGATTCCGTGACCTGACGAATTCCGTCGACGATGGCCTGTTCGGGGAATGCATAATTGGTCAGAACCTTCGTGGAATAAAGCCGATTGCCGACTTCCATTGCGACATCGGTGAACGTACCGCCGATGTCGACGCCTACTCTGACTTGATTGCCATCAGCCGTCATTTCTGCTGCTTCTCCCGTTATGGATCTTTGCCAATGTCGCGACGCTGGTTCTTGCAACGCCGTGCTGTCGGAGCGCACTCATGCCACGGCCCACGAGCCGACCTCGGCGCACCGATGAAAGCACTTGCCCTCGAAGGTAGAATGGCCGGCTGCGGCGCGTCAAGGACATAATATGTATGATGACATGATTTCGATTCTCCTTATTTTACGGCGATGACATGGGCACCGTAGCGCTCCGTTCCTGCATGATGTAATTCATCATACAACTGTTGACCTATCCCAGTCGGGCGGCTAAGGATTGAGGACTTAGGGTTGGAAACAGGAGCTTCGAATGGATCCCCGGGATATGAAGGCGGCAATCGGCGCCGGCCTATTGTCTTTCCCTGTCACGCATTTCGATGAGGAGCATCGGTTCAACGCCGAGAGCTACCAAAGGCACGTTGCCTGGCTTGCAGAGTACAAGGCGGCGGCTCTGTTCGCCGCCGGGGGCACCGGCGAGTTCTTCTCCCTGCAGCCTCACGAGGTTCCGCAGGTCGTCCGGGCGGCGAAGGAGGCGGCGGGCGCCACGCCGATCATCGCCGGGTGCGGGTATGGCACGGAAGTTGCCGTGTCGATCGCCAAAGCGGTTGAAGCCGCCGGCGCAGATGGAATCCTGCTGCTCCCGCACTACCTGATCGATGCGCCGCAAGAGGGGCTTTATCAGCACGTGAAGCGGGTTTGCGCCTCCATCGGCATCGGTGTGATGGTCTATAATCGCGACAACTCCGTGCTTCAGCCGGAGACCCTTGCGCGACTTTGCGACGAATGTCCCAATCTCGTCGGCTTCAAGGACGGCACGGGGGATATCGGCATGATCCGCCAGGTCACGGCGACTCTCGGTGATCGGCTGACCTATCTCGGCGGCATGCCGACAGCGGAACTTTTTGCCGAAGCTTATCTGAGCGCCGGATTTACCACCTACTCCTCGGCCGTGTTCAATTTCATCCCGGCACTCGCGATGGAGTTCTACACGGCGGTGCGCGCCAACGACCGCGCGCGCTGCGAGGCGATCCTGCAAGAGTTCTTCTATCCGTTCATGCGCCTGCGCAGCCGGGCCAAAGGCTACGCGGTCTCCGCCGTCAAGGCGGGCGTGCGCCTTCAAGGCTTCTCGGCCGGTCCCGTCCGGTCGCCCCTGACGGACCTGACGGCGGAAGAAGAACAGATGCTGCAGGCGCTGATCGACCGGGTCAGGCGCTAACTTGAACGGGAGGCGGGCCCGGCCCGCCTCCCCATAACCTGCAGAGACATCGAGACAAGGTCACTGCGACTTCCTGGTTGGGAGTGATGCGGATGATCCCTGCAGCCTGCATCGTGAGACGTCGGAGGCAATGAGCCTATATGGGCTCCATGCCCTGTTTGCGCTTCGCCTCGTCTGCCTCCGCCGAGTTCAGAAATCGGATCAGGGCATAAGCTTCTTCCGGCTGGGCCGACGTTTTCGAGATGCCCATTGTAAACACGGTGGTCGCCTGGATCTCCTGCGGCAAGGGGCCGAGGATCTCGATTCCGGGGACGGACAGCAGCTCGCTGAGTTGCTGCAACCCGAGATCCGCCTCCCCTCTTGCGACCATGGTGCCCACCGGCACGCCTGGAGGCGCCTGCAGCAGGCGCTGCGCGGCCACTTCGCCCATGCCCCACCTGTCCAGCAGCCGCATGAGGTGGTCGCCGCTCGGGCCTGTGGAGTAGCAGATCTTGCCCGCAGCCAGGACAGCCTGCTTCACGGCCTCTTCGCTCTCGATGCCGGGCCGGGCCGCGCCGGAGCGGACTGCCAGCGCGATGCCGGAGCGGGCGAAGCCCGCTCGCGTCCCCGGGAGGAGATGCTCCTCGGCCTCCAGCTGCTCCATCACTTTCGACGCGAGGATGACGACATCGGTCGGCTGGCCGGCGCGAACGAGCCTCGCCGCCTCCACGCCCCCCATTGGGCGGATTGCGACCGGCACTCCCGTCCTCTGCTCATAGAGCCCGGCGAGTTCGGCCAGGATCTGCCGGGTCGCCATGGATGAAACGCCGTCAATGTGCTTTGCCAATGAGGACCTCCTCCCTCACGGGGCGTGCTCCATCAATCTCAGTCGATGTATTTCAGCCCCGCCCGGGCCAGCGGCTCGCGCATCTGATACAGGTCCAGGCCGAGCGTGCCGGCGGCCAGCGTGGCGCGCTTCTTCTCTTCGTTGGCTTCGCGCGCCGCTGCCGCTTCGGCGGTCTTGTGCACCAGGGCGGCGGGCACGACCACGACACCGTCGTCATCGGCCACGATGGCATCGCCGGGCTCCACCATCGCGCCCGCGCAGACGATCGGGATGTTCACCGAACCGAGCGTCGCCTTGACCGTGCCCTTGGCGGAAACGCACTTGCTCCACACGGGGAAACCCATCTCGGTCAAGGTTTTCACGTCGCGTACGCCCGCGTCGATGATGAGCGCTCTTGCGCCGCGCGCCTTGAAGCTCGTCGCGAGAAGATCGCCGAAATAGCCGTCCGTGCATTCGGCGCTGATGGCGGCGACCACGATATCGCCCGGCTGGATCTGTTCCGCGACGACATGCATCATCCAGTTGTCGCCCGGATGCAGCAGCACGGTGACGGCCGTGCCCGACACCTGGGCGCCGGGATAGATCGGACGCATATACGGCTTCAGGAGTCCGACGCGCCCCATCGCCTCGTGCACGGTCGAGACGCCGTATCCGGCAAGCCTGTCGACGGCGGCGCGGTCCGCGCGATTGATGTTCCGTTTGACGATTCCGAGTTCGGTCATGATGGTGTCCTTTATCGTCCACGCGCCTTCAGGGCGGCATCCAGGCGTGGATAGACGCGGCGTGCGTTGCCTTCGTAGATCTTGTAGCGGTCTTCCGAACTCAGGTTCTGAGTTGCCTCGATGTAGCGCTTGGTATCGTCGAAATGATGCCCGGTCTCGGGATCGATCCCACGCACCGCGCCGATCATCTCGCTGGCGAAGAGAATGTTCTCGACCGGGATGACCTTCGTCAGCAGATCGATGCCGGGCTGATGATAGACGCAGGTGTCGAAGAAGACGTTCTTGAGGATGTGCTCGCGCAGCTCGGGTTTGTCGAGCGCCTGGGCGAGGCCGCGATACCGGCCCCAGTGGTAAGGAGCGGCGCCGCCCCCGTGCGGAACCACGAAACGGAGCGTCGGAAAGTCCTTGAACAGATCGCCCTCGATGAGCTGCATCACCGCCGTGGTGTCGGCATTGATGTAATGCGCGCCCGTCGTATGGAAACAGGCGTTGCAGCTCGTCGACACGTGGACCATGGCCGGAATGTCGAATTCCACCATTTTCTCATAGATCGGATACCAATGCCGGTCGGTCAGAGGGGGGCTTTTCCAGTAGCCGCCGGTGGGGTCGGGATTCAGGTTGATCCCGACGAAGCCGTATTCCTTCACGCATTTCTCGAGCTCGGGAATGCACGTCTTGGGATCGACGCCCGGGCTCTGCGGCAGCATGGCCGCTCCGATGAAGTTGTCCGGGAAAAGCTGCGAGACGCGATAGCAGAGCTCGTTGCAGATGGCGGCCCATTCCGAAGAAATCGAGAAATCGCCTATATGATGCGCCATGAAGCTCGCGCGCGGGCTGAAGATCGTGAGATCCAGGCCGCGCTCCCGCATCAGGCGGAGCTGGTTGCCCTCAATCGTCTCGCGCAGCTCGTCGTCGCTGATTCTCAGCTCGGAAACCGACGGCCGCTGCGATGGATCGGAGATGCTGGCGACCTGGCGCTTGCGCCAATCCTCGAGCGCCTTCGGGGCCGTCGTGTAATGGCCATGACAATCGATGATCATCGGAACACCTTTCAAGTCGGTTGAGTGCTGTCGAAGAGATGCACCTGATGCCTTACTGGTGTGCGTGGAGCAAAACCTGAAGACAAATGAATAATCTGGTCGGATCGAACGATTCCATGCATCTGCGAAGCAATGCTACCTTGCGCGATGTTTCATCCGGAGGGCTCGCAGGGTGCGAGTTCCAGGGCTGCGTCACGAAAGCCGTCCGGGGTCGGGCGAGCATGTGGAGCGGCCTTTGCCCTCGTGACATTCGATCCGGTTTTGCGAAGGCCTGCCTGTTGCGGGCCTTCGCACTGTTTTTACGAACCGCAGGGCGGTTTGGAGGCTCAGAGCAGCGGCACGCCCAGCAGCATGCCGAAGCCGAACTGCGTTAGCGCCCAGAACATGATCCCTGTTCCGACCGCCCAAAAGGGCCTCTTCCCTCGCTCGAGGAGAAGGACCATCAGCGCGGCGCCTATGCCGAGCCCGACGGGCATCCCGAGCCAATAGACCGAACCGAAAGCCGCCAGCGTCAGCACCAGAAGGGCGAATGCCATGGCTTGAACGGGCGATCTGGTCCTGTCGCGGCCGATCACGATCTGGAACAGGTAGAACAGGCTCAGACCGAACCCCAACCCGGCCAGGATCAGCGGAAGGAACGCCGATCCCACGTCGCCCGACGCACGCACGGGCGGCATTTGTTTCGCCATCCAGAAGAATATCGTGAAGAAGGCGAGTGCCGCCGCCGCGACGACGAGTTTCTGGACGAGCAGAAGGGCGGCGGTTTCACCGCCCTCCTCTCTTGTCGTCTCGGCCGAACTCATTTCACGAGACCCACCGACTTCAGGAACTCGGTCTGATTGGCAAGCTGCCGCTGCACCATCTCAGAATAGGCCTTCTCGCCGAGGTTGATGTTCTCCTGCTTCTCACGCTTCTGGAATTCGAGCCAGTCCTTGGAGGCCTCGACCTTGTCGATCGCTTCCTGGATCTTGCCCATGACGTCGTCGGGGGTTTTGCCGTGCACCGCGACGCCGCGCCAGATCGAGTCGACGATGTCGTAACCCTGCTCCTTGAAGGTCGGCACGTTCGGGAAGAAAGGCGAGCGTTCCTCGGTGGTGATTCCGAGCAGGCGGATTTCTCCGCTCTCCACCTGCGACAGTCCGCTCGAGGGCGTCATGATCGCGACGTCCATATGCCCACCGAGCAGCGAGAGCGGAATCTTGCCGGATGCGTCGTGCGGGATCCATCCCGATTCGAATTTTCCGAGCTTGCCGAGCTGATAGAGAATGAATTGGTGGAAGCCCGCCGGAGCATGGCCGCCGACCCGGAGCTTGTTCGGATTCTCGCGCATGGAGGTGACGAAGTCGTTCAGGGTTTTGAACGGGCTGTCGGCGCGGACGGCCACGGATGACGGCTCCGCCTGCATGGCGCGGACGTAACGCAGATCCTGCAGCTTGAAGGGAATGAGGCCCTGCGCGATGCCGAAGGTCAGCGTTCCGGTGCACACGAGAATGTTGTAGCCGTCGGCCGGTTGGGCCAAGACGGTGGACACGCCCACGGCGCCCGAGCCGCCAGGGCGGTTTTGGACCGAGACGGTCCAGCCGGCCTCCTTGGTGAGCAGCTCCGCGAGCTGACGGCCATAGGTATCGAGCGCGCCGCCTGCGCCGGACCAGACCACGAGGTTGACCGCCTTTTCAGGGAAGCCGGCCGCAAATGCGCCTTTCACCTGGAGCACGAGCGGTGCTGCGCCCAGAGCGGCGAGGAGCGAGCGGCGTGATGGGTTGAACGTCATGGTGCGTTTTCCTCCTAGAGATGTTTTCAAGCTGTTTTGATTGTCTTTTCGCGCCAGGACCGCCGGGCCGGGTAAAGGATGCTCACCAGGCTGAGGACCAGGAAGATCACCGAGACGGGATCGGTCAGGAAGATGCTGTAGGAACCGCGCGACGTCACAAGAGCCGTGCGGAAATTCGTTTCCACCAGATAGCCCAGGACCAGCGCAAGCACGACGGGCGCAACGGGGAAGGAGAGCTTCTTCATGAGGTACCCGAGAGCGCCGAAGCCGATGGTCAGCCAGACGTCGAAGGCGAGGTTGCGCAGCGAGTAGGCGCCCAGGATCGCGAAGATCAGGATTCCGGCGGCCAGGACGGAGTCCGGCAGGTTGATCACCCGCGACATCCACGGCAGCGAGAGCGATGCGAGAAGGAACATGACCACGCATGCCAGCAGCAATCCGAGCAGGATCGTGTAAACGAGGACGGGCTGCTCGGTGAAGAGCTGCGGGCCGGGGCGCAAGCCGTGAAGCACGAGCGCACCCACGATGACGGCCGTGGTGGGCGAACCGGGCACGCCGAGGGCGAGAAGCGGAACCATCGCGCCGCCGACGGTCGCATTGTTCGACGATTCCGGCGCAGCGATGCCGCGCGGCTCGCCTTTGCCGAAAGGGAGCTTTGGGTTGCGCCGCATGGCATAGTCGCGGGCAACCCAGCAGGCGATGTTCCCGCCCACGCCGGGCAGGATTCCGAGGAAGGTGCCGATCACCGACCCGGAGATCATGGTGCGGATCAGCTCCTTCCATTCTTGGAACGTCAGGTACACCGCGCGCACGGCGCCCTTGGAGACGCGCCCACGGGCCTTGCCGGCGCTTTCCGCGAGAATGAAGCCTTCGGAAACCGCGAAGAGACCGATCAGGACGGCCAGCATCGGGATGCCTTCGAAGAGCGCGATCTGGTTGAAGGTGAAGCGCGGCATGCCCGCGATCGGATCGATGCCGACGAAGGCGAGCAGCAGACCGAACGCGGCGCCGATCAGACCCTTGATGAGGGACCCGCCCGAAAGGGCGGCCACCGAGGTCAGACCGAACAAGCCAACCGCGAAATAGCTCGCAGGGCCGAACTGCAATGCGAGCTTGGACAGCGGCATGGCGAGAAACAGCAGGGCGACGCCGCCGACGAGCCCGCCGATGGTCGACGCCGAGAGCGAGATCGCGAGCGCCTTGTTGGCCTGCCCCCGCTGGGTCATCGCGAACCCGTCGATCGTCGTGGCCGCGGCGGCAGCCGTGCCCGGCGTCGACAGCAGGATCGCCGAAACCGAGCCGCCATACTCCGCCGCCATATACAGCGAAATCAGCAGCAGCATCGAGTTCTCGGGTGTCATCGTATAGGTGAAGGGGATCAAAAGGCTGATGCCGATGGAGGGTCCCAGACCGGGCAAGGCCCCTACAATGATCCCGATCGCCGTGCCGGCGATGAGCGACAAGAGCCCGGAGAAGGAAAACAGCACCCCGAGGGTGTCGACGAGTATTTGCATGATGAAGCCTTCGATCGTGTCACAGGGCGCTTTTAACAGCCAAGTCTCGTTTCAGGAGACCGGGCCTGCCCAGGCCGATCGAATGGTCGCAACGTGCCCATGATGCTTCCTCCCTCCTTGGGACCTCCTATGCCTATCTACGTTTGTGAGAAAATGGACTTTCGCCCAAGCGCACACGCCGTTTGCCTTGTGATCAGGCGCATAGGTTAAAACTCCCGGCATATTGCGTCGGAATGTTCACGCGGCGATAATAGAAGTGACGAAATGTGATATAAGTTTTGATGAAACGGCCTGCCCACTTCCCGAACCTGCGCCACCTGAGGATGTTTCTGTCGGTCTGCGAGCTCGGATCTTTGAACGCGGCGGCGAAAGGCCTGAACATTGCTCAACCGGCGATTACGCAGGCCATTTCCCGCCTGGAAGAGCATTATGCCGTCCCGCTCTTGACGCGAAGAAGCGGCGGCAGCCAGCCGACGAAGGAAGGCCGTGTTCTCTGGCAACGATGCGACCGCTTCTTTCGCATTCTTCAAAGGGGAATCATGGTTGCCTCCGAACGCGCGGCGGCGCCGACCTTGTCGCAGAGCAACCATATTGTCGCGCGCCTCACGGCCTCTCAGATCTTCGCGCATGTGTCCGTGAGCCATCATGGTTCCCTGCTCCTGGCGGCGAAGGCGGACGGCATTTCCGTTTCCGCGCTTCACCGGGCGGCCCGCGATGTCGAGAGCAATCTCGGATACGAGCTCTACACCAAGACCCCGCAGGGGCTCGCCGCCAACCGGGCGGGCGCGGAACTGGCACGCCAGTTTCAGATCGCCCTTCGCGAAATCGTCACGGCCGAAGAGGAGCTGAAGGGCTCGGACGGATCGCTGAAGGGGCGGGTGCTCATCGCCTCGCTCCCCATGATCCGGTCTTCTATCCTGGGCAAGGCCATCAACCGCACCCGGGCACGGGCGCCGCAGGTGGATTTCGTCGTACTGGAGGGGGTGTACGATACGATGCTGCGGGCGCTGCGTTCCGGCGATGCCGACATGCTCATCGGCGCGATCCGCCAGCCCCCGCCCGCCGACGACGTGACCGAGACGTATCTTTTCAGCGATCCTTACACGATCATCGCGCGCAAGGGGCATCCGCTTGAAGGGAAAGACGTTTCCATCGACGATCTGGCGTCGTGCGAATGGGTCGCCCAGCGCGAGGGAACGCCCGTGCGCAATGCCCTCAATGCTCTTTTCGCGGGCCGGGGAGAAGGGCCGCGCGTGCGGATCGAAGCGCCCTCCACCTTGTTGATGCGCTCGATTCTTCTCGACAGCGACGCCCTTGCCGTTCTTTCGGTGCGGCAAGTGGCCCTGGAGGTGAAACTGGGCTTGCTCACGCCGTTGCGCTTTCACGTGTCGGCCGGAGGACGTGCCATCGGCGTCACCATGAGAAGCGATTGGCTGCCGAGCAGAACACAGCTGCTTTTCCTGGAGAGTTTCTATGAGGTGTTGTCCGAGGAAATCGAAGGGTTCGTTCCTCCGAAATAATGCCCTTTCACATTTTCTTATAGTGAATCGACAACTTCCGATGAAGCATTTCCACGGCTTTGGGTGCACAGAATCGGTCTTGGAGAGAGGCGACTTTTCCTCCGCAGCGGGGGCGCCTCCGGAGATCTTTCAAGGCAGGCCGATCCTGCACTCAGAACCGAGGTCATCACATGAAAATTGCGTATATCGGCTTTGGCGAGGCCGCACGCGCCTTCACGGACACTCTCAAGGGCAAGGGCGAGGCCGAATTCATCGCAGCTTATGACCTCAAGCAGGACGAAGCCATGGCGGCCGAGGCTCGCTCGCGCGGATTGCGGTTCGAGTCTTCCGTGAAAGCGGCCATCGAAGGCGCGGACTGGGTTTTCGCGGCCGTGACGGCCGATCAATCGCTCGAGGCGGCCAAATCGGCTCTGTCCGCTCTGAAGCCGGGCCAGCTCTACATCGACATCAACTCTGTCTCGCCGGGCCGCAAACGGGAAACGGCGGCGCTCGTGGAGGCCACAGGCGCTTCCTACCTCGACATGGCCGTGATGGCGCCCGTCCATCCGCGCGGCCACGCCACTCCGGTACTTATCGCGGGCAAGACCGCCGACGATATCGAGCCTGTTCTTGCGGCTCACGGCTTCGCGTTCGAGACCGTGGGTCACGAGGTGGGGGCTGCCACCGCCATCAAGATGGTCCGCTCGCTCTTCGTGAAGGGCCTCGAGGCGCTCACGGTGGAGACCATGCTCGCGGCGCGCGCTTCGGGTTGCCTCGACCGCGTGATGGGCTCGCTCGCGGAAACCTTTCCGGGTCTCGGCTGGCCGAAAAATATCGAATACATGTTTGAGCGGACCCTCCGCCATGGTATCCGCCGGGCGGCGGAAATGCGGGAG
Organism: Microvirga sp. HS2; assembly: GCF_055792805.1. Lineage (NCBI taxonomy): Bacteria > Pseudomonadati > Pseudomonadota > Alphaproteobacteria > Hyphomicrobiales > Methylobacteriaceae > Microvirga > Microvirga sp. HS2. Next base: position 417,520 of record NZ_JBVVAJ010000001.1, on the reverse strand, counting down.
GTTGCGAAGACCTACGACGAGCTTGGCTTCGTCGGGCGCCTCGCGGATGCCGTCGCCGATATTCAGGAGAGCCAGGGCACGATCGACGCCAAGGACCTTCGGAAAATCGAGCTGAGCGATGCGATTTCCGAAATCGTTGAAAAGCGTCTTGCCCTCGGGAAATGACGCCGGACGGCCGATGGGGGTGGCTTGGCTGCCCCCACCGCACATGTGACGAATGACAGAGCAATGGGACCTTATGCGGATTTTCTGGCGGCGCTGAAAGCGGATGGGTTCGAGGGAGATCTCTCGGATGAACGCTCCGAGCGTCAGGTCCTGGCGACGGACAATTCGATCTATCAGGTCCTGCCCGACATCGTCGTCTTTCCAAGATCCGTTCAGGATCTCCAACGCATCGGCAGGCTTCTCGCCGAGCCTCGTTTCGAGGACATCGTGCTGCGCCCGCGCGGCGGCGGCACCGGCACCAACGGCCAATCGCTCGGTCATGGCGTGGTCGTCGAGTTCTCGCGCCATCTCACCGGCATTCTGGAGATCAACGTCGAGGAGCGCTGGGCGCGGGTGCAACCCGGCGTGATCAAGGACAGGCTCAACGAAGTGCTACGGCCGCACGGCCTCTTCTTCGCGCCCGAGCTGTCGACCTCCAATCGCGCCACGATCGGCGGGATGATCTCCACCGACGCCTGCGGCCAAGGGTCCTGCCTCTATGGCAAGACGTCGAACCACGTTCTGGAGCTGAAGGCCGTTCTGGTGGGCGGCGAGGTTCTCGAAACCAAGCCCCGCACGGCCCAGGAGATCGCCACCCTCGAAGGCCACGAGGGAGACATCCTGCGAACCCTCGAGCGGGTTGCGCGCGACAACGCCGCGCTCATTGCGGAGCGCTTCCCCAAACTGAACCGCTCGCTGACGGGCTACGATCTCGCGCATCTGCGCGATGCGGACGGGCGCATCGATCCCCGCGCCGTTCTCTGCGGCTCCGAGGGCACGCTTGCGATGCTCGCCGAGGCCAGGATCAACCTTGTCCCGATCCCGAAGGTCTCGCAGCAGATCAACGTCTTCTATGACGACTTTCAGGCGGCCCTGAAGGACGCCCGGGTCCTGGCCGGCCTCGGCGCAGCCGCCGTCGAGACCGTCGACAGCCGCGTGCTGGGCCTCGCCCAGGCGGATCCGGTCTGGGAATACGTCTCCGCCTTCTTCCCCGATGCCGAGGCCACGGGCGTGAACCTCGTCGAGTTCACCGGCGATGACGAAGCATCCGTCAAGGCGCGGATCCAGGCCGCCCTGACGCGGCTGCGCGATCCGGCGGACGGACGCCGCGGATACACCCTTGCGCGCGGGAGCGACGTCGCCAGGATCACGGAGATGCGCAAGAAGGCCGTGGGTCTCCTGGGCCGCACCGCAGGCAAGCGGCGGCCCATGCCCTTCGTGGAGGATTGCGCCGTTCCCCCTGAGAACCTCGAACCCTTCATTCGAGAGTTCCGCGCGGTGCTGGATGCCGAGGGGCTGCAATACGGCATGTTCGGCCATGTCGATGCGGGCGTGCTGCATGTGCGCCCCGCTCTCGATCTCATCGATCCGGCGGAGGAGCCGCTCATACGCCGCGTGACCGAGCGCGTCGAGGCGCTGGCGCGCCAATACGGCGGTCTGTTGTGGGGCGAGCATGGCAAGGGCGTGCGTTCGGAATTCGTGCCCCAGGTCTTCGGGCCGCTCTACCCGGCTCTCGAGGAGATCAAGCGCGCCTTCGACCCGCGCGACCAGTTGAACCCGGGCAAGATCGCCTCCACCAGAGGAGCGGCGCTTCTCAGGATCGACGGAGTGCCCCTGCGGGGAGCGGCAGACCGCCAGATCCCCGAGACCTTGCGCGCGCAATACGAGGGCGCGGTGTCGTGCAACGGCAACGGCGCCTGCTTCAGCCAAGCGCATCACGAGGTCATGTGCCCGTCCTACAAGGCCACGAACGACCGCCGGAATTCGCCCAAGGGCCGCTCGGCTCTCGTGCGCGAGTGGCTGCGCCAAGGGGGCCCGGAGGGCCGGGCCGATCCCGGCTTCGAGAGACAGGTCAAAGACGCCCTCGACGAGTGCCTCTCCTGCAAGGCCTGTGCGCGCGCCTGCCCGGTGCAGGTGGATGTGCCGCGCTTTCGCGCGCAGTTCATGGAGAGCTGGTACGCCCGCAACCCGCGTCCGATCCGCGATCATCTCCTCGGCGGCCTCGAGCGGCTTTTGCCGTTCGCGGCGGCCTTTCCGAAGCTCGCCAATCTCGCGCTGCGGGGCCCCTTCGCGCCGCTGCTCAAAGGCCTCGGCCTGACCCATGTTCCGGCGCTCCCGAGGGCTCTCGGCCGAGACGATCTTGCAGCCGTCGGGCTGAAGCCGCTGAACCTCGCAGCCCTGCCGCATCCCGACAGGGCCATCGTGATCGTGCCCGATGCCTTCACGCGCTATTTCGAGCCTCACCTGGTGCTCGATCTGGCCTTTGTGATCAAGGCGCTCGGCTTCGAGCCCTATCTCATGCCTTTCCGCCCGAACGGGAAGCCGCTGCACATTCTGGGCCGCCTCAAGGCCTTCGAAAGGCAGGCGCGCCGAATGGGCGCCAGCCTCACAAAACTGTCGGAGGCGGGTTTCACCCTCGTCGGCATCGAGCCTGCCATGACCCTCGCCTATCGAGACGAGTACCGCGATGTGGTCCCCGAAGGCGTCCCGGTTCTGTTGCCGCAACAATGGCTCGCCACGCAGGCGGAGGCCCTGGCCGCTCGCGCGGGGAACAAGGTCCCCGCGCCTATCACCCTGATGCTGCATTGCACGGAGCGCACGCTCCATCCGGGCGGCAAAGGCGAGTGGGCTTCGATCTTCAAGGCGCTCGGGCAGGACGTCTCGATCCCGAACGCGGGCTGCTGCGGCATGGCGGGCACGTGGGGACACGAGGCGCGCAACGCCGGCACGTCAGCCAGGATTTTCGATCTCTCCTGGCGGCGGCATGTGGAAGAGGCGAGTGGGACGATCCTGGCCACGGGCTTTTCCTGTCGCTGCCAAAGCGACATTCAGGCGAATGTGGAGACGCTCCACCCGTTGCAGCGAATTCGGCACCTCATCGACAGCGAGCGCATCGTTTGACGCGGCCCGCTGGGTCCGCACGATGCGCTATTTCTTGTGAAGAGCGTCCCGGTAGAGATTCACGAGTTCCCGCAATCTGGCGTCCTCGTGCATCGCCCTGGATGCTCCCTGGACCAAGGTGGACTGCGGATCCCCCGCTTCGGCGGCTTGCTTCAATCTCTCGATCGCGCCCGTCAGCGCCTGCTCGAATCGCGACGGCAGGGTCATGTCTCTGCCCAAAACGGGATGTTCCTCGGCGAACTCGATGCTCGGGATATCCTCACCCGAACGGCGCGGAAGAGAGGAATCGTGCGGAAGACCGGCGCCTCCGACGACCCGTGCGAGATCCTCATCGGTCAGCGCCGTCAAAGGGTTGTCCTGCGTCATGATTCTGTCCCCCGGGAAGCCACGCGTCTTTATAGCAAAGCTGCCCGCAGGCGCCAGATAGGAAAAAAGATCCTCGCGAGGAGAATCGGCACAGGCGCGCTTCCGGGGAGAGTTCGTCAACTCCGCCGTGCGATCGCCTCAACCAGCGCCAGCGTCCTGCGGGCCATCTCCGCATGGAGCCGTTCGACCATGCGGCCGTTGTGGCTGACGGCGCCCCTGCCTGCATTCTCCGGCGATTCGAACAGGGCGACGATGTCGCGCGCCTTCTCGACGTCGTCGTGCGAGGGCGCGAAGATCTCGTTCGCCGCCGCGATCTGACCGGGATGGATCAAGGTCTTGCCGTCGAAGCCGCAATCGCGACCCTCGGTGCATTCGGCACGAAAGCCCGCCTCGTCCGCCAGGGCGTTGTAGACGCCGTCGAGGATATCGATGCCATAGGCGCGCGCCGCGGCGAGCGCTGTCATGAGCCACGGCATCATCGCTGCACGTCCTGCCTTAAGATGCGCGCGCGTATCCTTGGCGAGATCGTTCGTGCCCATGACGAAGCAGGCGAGGCGCGACATGTCGTCCTGCGCCACCGCCGCGATCGCCTGCGTCTGCAGGATCGCGAGCGGCGTCTCGATCATGGCCCAGATTCGGACTTTTCCGGGCGCGCCGAGCGCATGCAGACGCCTGCCTGCGTCCAGCACGTCCTCGGGCGAGGAAACCTTGGGAAGGAGGACCGCGTCGGGCGCGGCCCCAGCGGCAGCGGCAAGATCCGCCTCGCCCCAGGGCGTCTTGAGGTTGTTGATGCGGATCACGAGTTCCCGCGAGCCGTAGCCGCCCTCCTTCACGGCGGCGCACACCGCATCCCGCGCCTGCGCCTTCAGGTCGGGCGCAACCGCATCCTCGAGATCGAAGATCACAACGTCGGCGGGGAGCGTCTTGGCCTTCTCGACGGCGCGGGCATTGGAGCCCGGCATGTAGAGGGCGCTGCGGCGGGGACGGATCGCGATCATGATGGCTCCTCGTTGCGCCATCGGTTCTAATCGGGTGCGATGGCGGACGCAAAGGGAGAGCAGACGATGTGGGTCGCGGGCGTGGACGGCTGCCGGGCCGGTTGGATCGCGGTGTTCATGCAGGTGGGCCGTCCCGACTCGGCCCGGATCACCGTCGCCGCGACCCTTGCCGCCATCATCGATGCGCCGGAGCAGCCGGTCATCGTCGCCGTCGACATGCCCATCGGCCTGCCCGAGCAGACGAAGGGATCCGGCCGGATGCCCGAACAGCTCATCCGCCCGCTTCTCGGGCAACGGCAATCGTCGGTCTTCGCCATTCCCTCGCGACGGGCGGTCTATGCGGAGGATTACGGCGAAGCCTGCGCCCTGGCGCTCGCCACATCCGACCCGCCGCGCAAAGTGTCGCGGCAGGGCTTCGGCATCTTTCCCAAGATCCGCGAGATCGACGCGCTGCTGCGGGAAAGGCCCGCCCTGATGGCGAGCGTCATCGAAGTGCATCCCGAACTCGCCTTCTGGGCGCTGAACGGCAGAAGGGCTCTCGACCAGCCCAAGAAGGTGAAGGGTGTCCCCTTCGAGCCCGGCATGCGCCTGCGGCGCACGCTTCTGACGCGGTCCGGACTGCTGGCAGACGCGCTCGTCGCTTCTCCTTCCCCAAGGGGAGCCGCGACCGACGATCTGCTCGATGCACTGGCAGGCTTGACCGTGGCGCTTGATCTCGCGACAGGTGGAGGTCAATCTTTTCCCGATCCGCCCGACCGTGACGCCCACGGCCTGCCGGTTGCCATCTGGACACTCAGAAGCTCGCCATGACGATCACCCGCACCGATATCGAAGAAGCGCATGCCCGCATCGCTCCCCATATCCGCCGCACCCCGCTCCTGAACGTGCCGGGCGCTTTCGGACACCAGGGATTGGTGAGCCTGAAGCTGGAATTCCTGCAGCATGTAGGCTCCTTCAAAACCCGAGGCGCCTTCAACACGATCCTGTCAAAAACGGTCCCTGCCGTAGGGGTCGCGGCGGCCTCCGGCGGCAATCACGGAGCGGCGGTGGCCTATGCCGCACGCCAGCTCGGCGTGACGGCCCGCATCTTCGTTCCCGAAATCTCGAGTCCAGCGAAGATCGCCGTGATCCGCTCCCACGGAGCGGAAGTGGTGATCGGCGGCGCCCGTTATGCCGATGCGCAGGATGCCTGCGACCGCTACGTCGCCGAGAGCGGCGCCCTGCGCATCCATCCCTTTGCCGCCGAGAGCACCATGGCCGGCCAGGGGACGGTGGGTCTCGAATGGGAGCAGGACGGCCCCGCCCTCGACACGGTTCTGGTGGCGGTCGGCGGGGGCGGGCTCGTCGGCAGCATCGCGAGCTGGTGGGCGAACCGCGTGAAGGTGGTGGGCGTTGAGCCCGAAGGCTCGCGCGCGCTCCATGCGGCCCTGCAGGCCGGAGGGCCGGTCGACGTGGAGGTGGATTCGGTGGCGGCGGATTCGCTCGGTGCCCGTAACACGGGCGACCTCGTCTATCAGGTCTGCAGCCGGACGGTGGACCATGTGGCGCTCGTCGCCGACGAGGCTATCCGCGACGCGCAGCGGGTCCTCTGGCGCGACTACCGCATCGCCACGGAGCCCGGCGGCGCGGCCGCACTGGCGGCATTGATGTCAGGGGCTTATAAACCCCAGACCAGCGAGAGGGTCGGCGTTCTCCTGTGCGGAGCCAATGTCGAACTCGCCAAGCTCGCCGAACTGACCCATTAACAGCCAAGGAACCACCCATGTTTCCCCAGCGCCTCACCGACGGCTACCGCTCCTTTCTCGACGACCGCTTTCCGCGAGAGAAGGGTCGCTTCGAGGCTCTTGCGGAGAAGGGCCAATCGCCGGAAATCATGGTGATCGGATGCTGCGACAGCCGCGTCTCGCCGGAGGTGATCTTCGATGCGAGCCCGGGCGAACTGTTCGTGGTGCGCAACGTCGCGAACCTCGTGCCGCCTTTCGAGACGGGAGGCGACTTTCACGGAACCTCGGCGGCGCTGGAATTCGCCGTGCAGGCGCTTCGCGTGAAGCACATCGTGGTGCTCGGCCATGCCCGGTGCGGAGGCGTGCGCGCTTTCGCGGACGACACCGCGCCCTTGTCGCCGGGCGATTTCATCGGCCGCTGGATGTCCTTGATCAAGCCTGCGGGAGAACGCCTCGGCCCCCCGAACGGCAGCCTCGACGAGTATCTGCCACGCCTCGAACTGGCTGCCGTCGAAAACAGCCTGAAGAATCTGATGACCTTCCCTTGCGTACGCATCCTGGTGGAGCGCGGAAAGCTCCAGCTTCACGGTGCTTATTTCGGCGTGGCCACGGGCGTGCTGCTGGTGCGCGACCCTGAAACCGGGGAGTTCAAGCCTGCCGTCAATGAGATTCCCGCGCACGTGTCGATGTTCTCCGCGCGCGATGCGGGACCGCTTTGACAGGTTGACATCCGTCACCGCGTGACATGCTGCCGCCGCGGCGGCCAACACGGAACGATCGGCTTCGCGCCGGGTTCACCGACAACACGGAGGTCATGTCGGGAGTCGATCCGTGTTGCGTCGCGGCAGGACTCATTTGGGCACCCGTGCCATCGCCGTCGCCAGTCTCGTCTGCGGATTGCATGCCGCATCCCTGCCACTGGGCGCGCAACCTTTGCGATTGCCTGCCGATCAGCCGCAAGCCGACACCGGTTTCGGCGAGCGGTATTCTCCCGGCATGCGGGCCCAGCCGGTTTTCACGCGTCCCGACGTCCAGGAACTGATCGCCTCCCTGCCGCCTTCGGCCCATCCTGCCAGCCCCTCAGCCGCCGGTGCGGAGCCCGAATCGCAGCCTCCGGAGAGCACGGCTTCCGTCGAGGTTCGGAAGCCGGGCCCTGAGAGCGCCGCAGCCGTTCCGGGACCACAGGCGGAGCCCGATCTCCCTGTGCCTCCCTACCCTCCTGATATCGACATCGCCTCAAGCCCCCCATCGACCGAGGCTGCGGAGACCGTTCGCCCCCCTCCGACGCATGTTCCGAAAAACCTGGCTGCGAAGCACGGTAGCCCGCGGCACAAGGGCAAACGAGAGACGGCGCGGAGCATGGACGTCGAGGTCACGTCGTCGATCCGCAGGAGAAGAGCCAGACCTGAGACAACCGCCCGCACGGTCAGTCCCGCCCCCTCCTCCTGCCCGACAGGAACCCCGTGCGTCTCGCAGCAGCAGACCGTCGCCATCTTCTTCGGCTTCCTTGCAGGGGCTCTCCTCGGAGGGCCGATCGGCGCCCTTGCGGGCGGGGCGTTGGGAGCTGCGGCGACAGCCGAGGCTCCGAAGAGAACGAATTCCGGCCAGGCCGCAAGGCCGTAGCCGCATGAGGCTGTTCCCGGCCAGCGGCTCTGTCACTTCGTCCGGATTGCCTGGACGTGGCCTTGCGTGAGCGGTGTCCGGCCCGTTGGCATCGGGCCTCACCGATGCCCCTGGCTCGGCCGCACTTTACTTCCCGAGCCTAGAACATTCCGCGGCAATAGGAATTTTGACTTAGCTTTGACTTTAGGAGGGGCTGCTCGTCCATTGACGGTTTATTGATATTATATAACGTATAAATCTAGCTATCTTTGCAACATTGATCGTGAGCCCCCGCCATGACTATCGTCTACGTGTCGGATACCCAAACAGAGACACAATACATCAGTTCGGGCGATCACCTCGTCATCACGCAGGCGGGACTCGTCTTCAATCCTTACAATGACCTCGCCTACGCGGTCACCTACTTCGAATTCAGCGATTACTCCGCCGTCTCCGTGTTCGGACAGATCTCAGGGGCGATTGCCGGCATCAACTTCTCCAACCAGTACAGCACGGCGTTCATAGGCTCCACGGGCATCGTCCATGGCGGCGAGAGAGGCATCGACATCGGCAATACAGGCCGGATCCTCAACAACGGCCAAGTGCAGGGCGGCCGGGTCGGGATCTTCGCGGTCTATTCCGATGTCGCGATTGCCAACAGCGGCACGATCTTCGGAGAGATCGGCATACAGGGCCTGGCGTCCCTCGATGTCGACCGGACGGAAATCAGGAATACCGGCACGATCGTCGGCATCACCCACGGCGTCTGGCTCGACAACAACAGCCGGACGACCAATGCGGGCACGATCGAAGCGATCGGAGGACCGGGAAGCATCGGCGTGCTGTTGGGCACGAGGGCCCCCGTCTTTGGCATTCCCGCCTCCCTGGCAACGTTCACCAATACGGGAAGTGTCATCGGCGACACCGCTGTTCAGGGCGGCGCCGGACGAGAGGTGATCCGCAACGGCGGCACGATCGAAGGCAACATCAATCTTCTCGGAGGCAACGACATGTTCGACGGGCGCGGCGGCATGGTGATCGGCATGATCGAACTCGGTGACGGCAACGACACGGCCTATGGCGGCGATGGGGATGATACCCTGTCCGGCGGCGATGGTGACGATGCGCTTTACGGCGAGGGCGGAAACGACGTTCTCGATGGCGGCAATGGGAACGATACGCTCGATGGCGGCGCGGGCATCGATGAAATGGCGGGTGGTATTGGCGACGACACCTACGTCGTCGACGAAGGCGATTGGGTAAGGGAAGCGGCCGGGGAAGGAAACGACACGGTGCGCGCATCCGTTTCCTTCACACTCGAAGCAAATATCGAAAACCTCTCCCTCACGGGAACGGAAAACCTGTTCGGCATCGGCAACGATCTCGCCAATGTCATCACAGGCAATGCCGGCGACAATACCCTTGATGGGCGCGAGGGCGCCGATACGCTTGCAGGCGGCGCGGGCGACGACATCTACTTTGTCGATGACGCAGGCGATGTCGTGATCGAAAGCGAGGGGGAAGGAAACGACGGGGTCGTTGCATCCGTTTCCTTCACGCTTAGAGCCAATGTCGAAAACCTCACCCTCACGGGAGCCGCCGACATCACCGGCACCGGCAACGCTCTTGCCAATGACATCACCGGCAATGCCGGCAACAACACCCTCGACGGCGGCACAGGCGCCGACACGCTCGCAGGCGGCATGGGCGACGATACCTATATCGTGGACAATGCGGGCGATGACGTTGTCGAGAGCGCCAATAGCGGCCTCGATACGGTCCAGGCCTCCGTCAGCCATGTGCTTGTCGCCAATGTCGAGCGCCTTGTCCTGACCGGAACCGCCGACATCGACGGCACCGGCAATGCGCTTGCCAATGACATCACCGGCAACGGTGGCAACAACATCCTGGATGGCGGCGCAGGCGCCGATACGCTTGCCGGCGGGCTCGGCGACGACACCTACGTGATCGACAATGTCAGTGACGTCATTCTCGAGAACGCCGGCGAAGGGCGCGACACCGTCCTGGCATCCGTATCCTTCACGCTTGGCGCTTACCTGGAGCATCTCGTTCTGACGGGGTCGAACGACCTCATCGGCACCGGCAACGATCTTGCCAACACCATTACCGGCAACAGCGGCAACAACACCCTGAATGGCGCGGCGGGTGCCGATACGCTGATCGGAGGTCTCGGCAACGACACCTACGTGGTCGACGATGCGGGTGATGTGGTCGTCGAAGAGGCCGATTCCGGCAACGATCTTGTCCTGGCCTCTGTCTCGTTCACCCTTGACGCCCATATTGAGCGCCTGACGTTGAATGGGCCCAATCATATCAACGGCACGGGGAACGACCTCGCCAACACCATCCGAGGCAATAGCGGCAACAACGTGCTCGATGGCGGCGCGGGCGCCGACACGCTCTCGGGCGGGCTCGGCAATGATACCTATATCGTCGATGATGCAGGAGATGTCGTTGTCGAGAGCACCAATGCCGGCTTGGATACAGTCCGGGCTTCCGTCGGCTACACCATCGGAGCAAATGTCGATTATCTCGTTCTGACCGGAACCGCCGATATCGATGGCACCGGCAACGCTCTTGCCAACGCGATCACCGGCAATGACGGCAACAACGTTCTGAATGGCGGCGCAGGCGCCGATACGCTCGCCGGCGGGCTCGGCGATGACACCTATATCGTCGACGATCCGGGCGATCTCATCAGTGAGAATGCAGATGAGGGAACCGACACCGTCCGCGCTTCCGTTTCTTTCAATCTCGCGCTGTCTTCCAATTTGGAAAATCTCGTCCTGACAGGAACAGGTGACATCAGCGGCACTGGCAATGCTCTGGCCAACGCGATCACGGGCAATGCCAGCAACAACGTCCTCGACGGCGGCGCCGGAGCCGATACGCTTGCAGGCGGGCTCGGCAATGATACCTACATCATCGATGACGCAGGCGACGCTGTGATCGAAAGCGAGGGGGAAGGAAGCGACGGGGTCGTCGCATCGATTTCCTTCACGCTCGGAGCGAATGTCGAAACCCTCTCCCTCACGGGCACGAACGACATCAGCGGCACCGGCAACGGGCTCGCCAACGCGATGACAGGTAACAGCGGAGCCAACGTCTTGGATGGCGGCGCGGGCGCCGACACGCTCGCGGGTGGCGCGGGTGATGACACCTACGTCATCGACGACGCAGGCGACCTCGTGATCGAGAATGCCAATGCCGGCCTCGATACGGTCCAGGCCTCCGTGAGTCATGTGCTTGCCGCCAATGTCGAGCGCCTCGTCCTGACCGGAACAGCCGATATCGGCGGCACCGGCAATGCACTGGCCAATGACATCACCGGCAATGACGGCAACAACGTCCTGGACGGCGGCACAGGCGCCGACACGCTTGCCGGCGGGATCGGCGACGATACCTACGTCGTCGACAGCACAAGCGACGTGATCATCGAAAACGGGAGCGAGGGATCGGACACGGTGATCGCCTCGGTCTCCTACACCCTGGCAGGCGATGTCGAAAATCTCGTTCTGTCGGGCACGAACGACATCAGCGGCACCGGCAACGAACTCGCCAATGTCATCGCGGGCAATGCCGGCAACAACACTCTCAATGGTGGAGCTGGCGACGACACTCTGGATGGGGGGAATGGCCTCGATACGGCCGCCTTCTCGGGGTCCAGGGCGAACTATGCCATCGTGAGACATGCTGACGGCACCGTGACCGTAACCGATACCCGTGCCGGCGGCGACGGGCAGGATACCTTGCGCAACATCGAGTCCCTGCTGTTCACGGATGGAGCGATTTCCCTCTCGCCCTCTTCGCCGACGGCACCCGTCGTGCAGGGCACAACCCGCTCGATCGATGAAAACGCCGATCCGCATACGGCGGTCGCCGTGGTGCAGTCGCCGAATGCCACGGCGGGCGAGGTGGTTTATTCCCTGGTCGCCAATCCCGGAAGCAAGTTCGCGATCGACCCGGCGAGCGGAGCGATCACGCTCGTCGGCGCAATCGATTACGAGGCAGGGCCGAACGAGGATCCGGACCTGCAGACCGAGTTCGGGGGCACGCCCCAGGAGCGCAAGTTCTACGTGCTCACGGTGAAAGCCACCGAGACCGCAACCGGCTGGGAGACGGGGGCGACGACCCTCAGGGTTTATGTCAACAACGTCAACGAGGCGCCGACCGGACTGTCGTTCTCCGACGGAACGGCGGCAGCGACGATCCGCGAAGATGCGTTCGACGGGACCGTCATCGGCACCCTTGCGGCGCTCGACCCCGATGGCGACACCGATCTCGTCTACTCGTTCGATGCGAGCGGCAGCGGCGGCACGAGCGGCAACGGCAATGCCGGAGGCCGCTTCAAGATCGAGAACGGCCAGCTGAAGGTCGCGGCCTTGACGGATATCGCGAACACCGAAACCTACACGGTCACGATCAAGGTGACCGACAGGAATGGAACCGGACGCTCGACCTACAAGGATTTCCTGATCACCGTGAATCCGGCGCCAGGAGGCGGCGGCGGGAGCAGCAATGCGCCTCCGGTGATCGGCAACGCGGGAAGCGCGGGAAGCGCGGAGGCACCCGTCATCAAGGCGGTCCTGGATACGCAAACCGCCAAGCCGTTCGAGAGCGTGATCGTCACGGATCCCGACAGCGCAACGGTGACCGCGACCATTGCACTTGACGATATCGACAAGGGCGCCTTCATCCTCGCGAACCCAGAGGGCTTCGTCTACGATGCGCAGGCTCACGTCTACATCATGACCGGCAGCGTCACGGATGTTCAGACCGCGTTGCGCAGCCTCGTGTTCGACCCGAGGGACCGGCCCAATGCGGCCGTCGGCGACGTGGAGACCACAACCTTCACCCTTACTATCACGGATCCGCAGAACGGTCAGGCGAGCAACAGCTTCGTCAAGGTCGAAGCATCGGCGGCCAATCGAGGCCCCGCGGACTTGACCCTGACAGGAAGCCTCGCCGTCGCGGAATACGCCATAACCGGGACCGTGGTCGGGGACCTCGCCGCGACCGACCCGAACAATGGAGAGCAGTTCACTTACACGCTTCTCGACGATGCCGGCGGCCGCTTCAAGATCGTGGGCACGCAGCTGCTGGTCGAGCAGGGCTCACGGTTCGATTTCGAACAGGCCAGGATGCACACGGTCAAAGTCCGGGCGGACGACGGGCACGGCGGTTTCGTGGACCAGGTCTTCACCATCGGGGTCGTCGATGTCCTCCGGGAAATCACCTCGGGTACGCTTGGAAACGATGTCTTCAAGGCCGGCAAGTACAACGACAGGCTCTCCGGCAACGCCGGCAACGACCAGCTTTTCGGCGGAGCCGGCAAGGACATTCTCAAGGGCGATGCGGGCAACGACACGCTCTGGGGCGGATCGGGCCTCGATACCCTGACCGGCGGCAGAGGCAAGGATGTCTTCGTCTTCGACACCGCGCCCAACCAGAAGACAAATCGCGACAAGATCGCCGATTTCAACGTGAAGGACGATACGCTCTGGCTCGACAACAAGGTCTTCGCCAAGCTCGGAAAGGGCACGCTCACGAAGCCGGGCAAGCTCAACAAAGCGTTCTTCGCGTTCGACGCGGCCAAGGACAAGAACGACTACCTTGTCTACCACAAGGATACCGGCGTGCTGGCCTATGACAAGGACGGCTCCGGCGCGGGCAAGGAAGTCGCGATCGCCATCCTCAAGAAGGGCCTCAAGATGACGGCCGCCGACTTCATGGTGATCTGACGAAATTTGACGAAAGGCGATGCGGCGTGGGATCCCGCGCCGCGATCGGAAACCGGCGGGAATGCGGCATCAGCCCATTCCCGCTTTTTTCCTGGTCCGCGACCTGCTTCCTCCCCTTCAGGAGGCCGCGATTGCCTCGGCTTCGGCCATCTGCACAGCGTTCAGCGCCGCACTCTTGACGCAGGTTGCCGGAAACGCGCCGGAAGGACGAAGCCGTCCGCGCCCCCCATCCTCGCGAACGCAGGAAATGGAAGGAGCATCATTCCCCGTTGCGTGCGGGAGGATGACCCCGATATCCCGTGCTGAGGCGATGATGTCCTCAAGGTCGAAGCCGGCGAGGAACAATGGCTTGAATCACAAGCGCGTCGGACGATCGTCGGATGCCCTAGAGCCGTTTCCCCTTACATGGAATCAGTTCTTTTCTTTGCCTTCATTTTGGGCGGTGAACCGGATCCACGTCGCCGAAAAAGGCTCTAGAAGGGACGGCCCGAACTCAGCATTTCATGGACGCTGTAGGTCATGATCGCGAGGGTGGCGGTGAGACCGAGATAGAGCAAGCCGTATTCCACCCGCACCTTGTTGGGCACATCGTAATAGGCGCGGTTTTCCTCTGCATTCGGATCGAAATTCCATGCACGCCAGACCTGGGGAGCAGCAAGGATCGCGACGATCAGGAGTCCCGGGCTCGGGCGATAGAGCAGCAGGGCCAGCATCATCGGCGCCCCGAGAAGCCAAATGCGGGGGGAGAGGATGGATGTGATGCGTCCGCCGTCCAGCGGCGGCACGGGCAGCAGGTTGAACAGGTTCAGGAAGAAGCCCGAATAGGAGATCGCAAGCAGCAGCGTGCTTCCTGTTCGAAGCGCCCAGAAATAGACCGCGAATGCGCCGAGTGCTCCCAGGAACGGACCCGCGATGGCCACATGCGCTTCGGTCTCCACATCCACGGGCATGTCCTTCATCTCGATCCAGGCGCCGATGAACGGAATGAAGGTTGGCGCTCCCACGGCCAGCCCTCTCTGCCGCGCGGCGAAGTAATGACCCATTTCGTGAACGAAGATGAGCCCGACGAATCCCGCCGCATACCACCAGCCGAACACCCAGGCATAGGCCACGACCGACAGCAGCATGGTGCCGCCGGTGGTGAACAGCTTGCCGAACTTGAGCCCGGTGAAAAGGAGCAGGAGCAGTTTCATCGTCTTCGGCTTCAGGCTTCCTTGCGCCTGAACAGCTTCATCACCGCCCCACCCAAAGCCAGCAGGCCGAGGATGATGACCTTGGCGAATTTGGCCGCGAAAGCGGCGATCAACGCGAAGAGACCGAGCTTCTTGGCGGCTGCGCCCGCGACCAGGGCCGCGAGGCCGTATTCGGCCACGTGATCGGTGGCGGCGTCGAAGTCGCCATAGGCCTTCCCGCTCACGTAACCGATCGACGCCAGAAGCTGCTGCGCAAGCTTCTTCTCGGCCTCGATCTGCCCGGGCGTGGTGATGAAGTTGAGGCTCACATAGCCTTCGCGGCCCAGCACATAGGTGTTGTAATTGACGCTGGCCTCTTCCTCCTTGCCGCCCTTTTCAACGGCAAGCGCCGACCAGACCAGACGGTGCGTGTCGGCCTGGTAGACGGGCTTTTCCACCCAGCCCTTCAGCACGAGCTCGGGAAAGCCGCGAGCCACGCGGTCCTTGTTATCCTCTTCCGTTCCCTTGCGCAGTTCGTCGAGGAGTTCGTCGACGTTCCAGTTCTTGGCGTCATCATCCTTGATGTAGCCCGACTTCACGAAGCGCATCGTCGCGATCCATTCCTCGTCACCGGCGGGAACGATCATGCCGATCAGATCGGAACTCGGCGTGTTGCCGAAGGAGCGCAGAAGCTCGCCGGCCTCAGGCTGCGGGATGAAGACGAACCCCTCCGGCAGGCTGACCTGGACCTGGCTCGCAAGCGGCACCAGGGCCGGTCCTTTATGAGCGACCTTCTCCGCCTTGCTCCAGGCCGCCTGCTGCTGCTCGACGATGGCCGGGCTCTGCTCGGCATGGGGTCGATCGGCGAGCGCCCCCGCAAGGCCGATCAGCAGGACAAGGGCAATGAGGGATGTGAAGCGACGGGCCATGTGATTCTCAACGAAATAACATTTCTATAATTGTGCCGTTTTTGCTCCCGTTCCGCAATATGAAAAAAGGCGGCCTCCGGCCGCCTTTCAGAACAACATCCAGCTTGAAGAACTCAAGCCGCCTGCTTCTTCGCCTTCAGCAGGCCGCGATTGGCCATGGCCTCGGCGATCTGCACGGCGTTCAGCGCCGCGCCCTTGCGCAGGTTGTCCGACACGCACCAGAAGGCGAGACCGTTCTCGACGGTGATGTCCTCGCGGATGCGCGAGATGTAGGTGGCGTCTTCGCCGGCCGCCTCGTGGGGCGTGATGTAACCGCCGGGCTCGCGCTTATCGACGACCATAACGCCGGGTGCCGCGCGCAGGATCTCGCGGGCCTCGTCCGCCGTGATCGGCTTCTCGAATTCCACGTTCACCGCTTCCGAGTGGCTGATGAAGACCGGCACGCGCACGCAGGTTGCGGTGAGCTTGATCTTCGGGTCGAGAATCTTCTTGGTCTCGGCCATCATCTTCCACTCTTCCTTCGTGTAGCCGTCCTCCATGAACACGTCGATGTGCGGAATCAGGTTGAAGGCGATGCGCTTGGGGAACTTCTTTTCCTGCACATCCTGCAGCGAATAGAGCGCCTTGGTCTGGCGGTCGAGCTCGTCCATGCCGTCCTTGCCTGCGCCGGAGACCGACTGATAGGTCGAGACGACCACGCGCTTGATGGTGGCGCGGTCATGAAGGGGCTTCAATGCCACGACGAGCTGCGCGGTCGAGCAGTTCGGGTTGGCGACAATGCCCTTCTTGATCTCGCGCAGGGCTTCGGCATTCACCTCCGGCACCACCAGCGGCACCTCCGGGTCGTAGCGCCAGGCCGAGGAGTTGTCGATCACCACCACGCCCTGCGCGGCGATCTTCGGCGACCATTCCTTGGACACCTCGCCGCCGGCGGACATGAGGCAGAGATCGACATCGGAGAAGTCATAGGTGTCGAGCGTCTTCGTCTTCAGGGTCTTGTCGCCGTAGGACACTTCCGTTCCCTGGCTGCGGCGGGAGGCCAAAGCCACCACCTCGTCAGCCGGGAACGCCCGCTCCGCCAGAATGCTCAGCATTTCGCGGCCCACATTGCCGGTCGCACCGACGACGGCGATCTTGTAACCCATTGGACTTCTCCTGTTATCGCTCTCCCCGGGACTTGTCATAAACCCTATTCGGGTGTCGCCTCTCGCCCCGACGGGAGAGAGGACCGGGGACGACGAGGCTTATTCGGCCGTCGTTTTCACGGCCGTCGTGGCGGTTTTCGTTTTGCTCGTCGTGAGGGTGAGCAGCGCCATTTGCCTTCGTCCATCCAGAGCCGCCTTCACGGGCGTGCCATCGGCTCCTGGTTTGAATTATCATATTTCCGGCGGCGGACCGGAATCCGCGTTCGCCCAAAATGCTCCAGGCCCTGTCCGGACCTCGATGCGCCCAGCAACACACCAAAGGTGCGCGTTCGTCAAGCACTCTCTGCAAGAACCAGACCTCTGGCCGCCGATCCGAGCAATAAGATTTCGTTTACCTTGCCCGGCAAAAATTTCCGAGACCCTCGGCTGATACGCTAGAACATGCTGAGGCGATCCAACCGACGGGTGTATGTGAAGCGTGATGGCACGGGCCGGTTCTCCCGCATGGGATGAGGACGAGGCGTATTTCGACGAGCGCCCGACCCGTCGTGCGCGCAGGAAGGCGATCCCCTGGTTCCGGGTGACGCTCATGTCCTGCCTCATCATCGGAGGCCTCGTCTATTTCGCCCGGCAGAAGACAGGCGAGACTCAGGTTGGGAGCCGCAAGGGCGCGCCCTCTGCTGTTCTGATCGCGCCCGCCCCCGCCTGGACGCCGCTGGCCTCCGCGCCGGCGCTCTATGCGCTCGAAGCGGCCGCAGGCCCTCTTGCCGTCGAGGCTCGGCAGCACACGAGCGGCGCGCGGGAGGATACCCTCATCCTCGGCCGTTTCGGGGATGCCCGTCATGCGAGGCTCACCCTGGTCCAGGGCACGGCGGAGCCGCCCCGCAGCTTCTTCGTGGACGCGGCACGGCGCGCCGCCCAAGCGGGACTGGCCGTCTCGCGCCTTGCGCAAAGCCGGATGGTCGCGACCAAGTTCGGTCCCGTCGAGGCCGCAGGCGCGACCTTCGTGGGCCCGCGCGAGCAGGAATGCCGGGTCGTCCGTTTCTCCGACGGCGATTCCGGGTTCGGTTTTCAGGGCTGGCTGTGCGGCGGGGATATCCTGGACGATGCGCAACTGGCCTGCTTCATCGACGGCATCGCGCTGTCGGGCGCGGGCAGCCCTTCCCTGAAAGCCCTGTTTCTGCGCGCCGAGCGGAGCCGGACGGATGCCTGCGCGGTCGCCCGGGCATCCTCGGCCGGCGTCAGGCCCCCTCCCCGACCGTGATCGCCACCCGGTGCATGACGTTGCAGCCGTAACCGTTCGGATTCCAGTTGACCGCCCTGAACGGCTGGGCGCGGCCCTGTGAATCGGTCGCGCGGGTCATGATCTCGTAATAGCCGTCTCCGGGCAGCGCGATATTGGCCGTCCAACGCACCCAGTCGTAGCGGTTGCGCGGCGGCGTCATTTGCGCGAGCAGCCAGGTCGCACCGCCATCGATGGAGCATTCCACGCGGTCCACCGCGTCGTCCCCAGCCCAGGCCGCTCCCCGGACCGCGATGCTTGTCGTCCCCGCCGCATGGCGCGAACCATGGGCTGGGGCCGTGACGATGCTGCGCACGGGCATCGATTCGAGAATTCGCGTGTCCGCCTGCCGCGCATCCGAGCCAGGAAAGAGCGGCTGGACCGGGACCCGGTAGGACAGGCCCGTCATGCCCGGCCCGTCATGCTCCCGGTCGCGAATCCAGATCCGCGTCAGCCATTTCTGGCTCAAGGAACCGGGCCAGCCGGGCACGACGAGCCGCAAGGGGCCGCCGTGAATGAACGGCAGGGGCTCGCCGTTCATGGCCCACACCAGCAGGGTATGCTCTTCCAGCGCCTTCGCGACCGGCATGCCCCGTGACATCGCCTGCTTCTCCCGGCTTCCGGTCTTGTCCGGGTCGGCTCCGAAATGGCCGGTAAAGCGGGCCGTTGCTTTGAGGCCCGCCGCCTGCAGGACATCGCGGAGGGACACGCCCGTCCATTCCGCGCAGCCGACGCCGCCATTCGTCCAGGCATTGCCTTCCGCGGGTGGCTCGAAGAACGAGCGCCCGTTGCCGCCGCATTCGAGCACCATGCGGAATGTCCTTGCCGGAAAGCGGCTCTTCAGGTCGGCGAGCGACAGATCGAGCGGATTCTCCACCTCTCCGTCGACCGTGAAGCGCCAGGTCTCCGGGTCCTCGGCCTGATCGGGGAGGAGGCCGTTGTTGCGGATGAAGAAACGGGACACAGGAGTCGTCTCGTCGTCGAGCAGCGCTTCCGGCGTCTCGGCCACGAAGGGCGCTTTGCCCAGCACGGTGAGGCGCTCTTTTCCGAACAGATCAAGGGCGTTTATCCGTTCCTGCATGCGGCTTGCCTCTTACCCTTCCGGAGATCCTCGCGATTCGAAGGAACCAATTTAGTCAGGTCGCCTTGTTCTGACAGCCTTTGAATCGATGACGCGGCCCAGCGGCCCCCGCTGGGCCGACCCTGGAGAGTGACATGATGCGCCGCCTCACCCTTCTCGGCTTGGCCTCGCTCGCGACGCTCGCGGCCGCTTCGGTCGCGGCGGAAGCGCAGGCTCAGGATCGCCCGCTCGTTTTCCGCGTTCAGCCCCGCAGCTTCCTGGATCCCGGCCCCGTCGCGCCGGTCGGATCCCTCAACCGCTACGCGACGCAGGGCGAGTTGTCCTACCTGATGAGCCCGCCCTGGATCGGGCAGCGGGAACGTTTCGGGGAAGGCGTGCTGCCTGATCCGCTTGGCGGCCCCTTCGTCGGCGCGCGCAATCCTTTCCCGAAATTCGGAGGTCCGGACGTCGAGGTGACGGGCTCGATCCGATAATTCAAAACAGCAAAAAGCCCCGGATCGTGCCGGGGCTTTTTTCGTTCCTGACGCTTGCATCGGGACTTAGAGCATCGGACCCAAAAGTGGACTTGCACTTTTGGGATCAATCCGATGCTCCACCCTCTTGAAGAGCGCATCGTTCATGCGGAAAACCGGGTCCACTTTTCCGCACGATGCGCTAGGACTGAGCCTCAAGCTCCTTGACGATGGCGTCGCCCACATCCTGCGTTCCGACCGCGTTCATGCCGGGAGCGGCGATGTCCTTGGTGCGCATGCCGGCGGCGAGCACATTGGCGATCGCCTTCTCCAGACGGTCCGCCTCCTCGATGAGACCGAAGGAATAGCGGAGCGCCATGCCGAAGGAGCCGATCATGGCGATCGGATTGGCGAGACCCTTGCCGGCGATGTCGGGAGCCGAGCCGTGCACCGGCTCATAGAGAGCCTTGCGCTTGCCCGTCTTCGGGTCTTCCGCGCCGAGCGAGGCGGAGGGCAGCATGCCGAGTGAGCCGGTGAGCATGGCGGCAATGTCGGAGAGGATGTCGCCGAAGAGGTTGTCGGTGACGATCACGTCGAACTGCTTGGGCCAGCGCACGAGCTGCATGGCGCAGTTGTCGGCGAGCACGTGCTCAAGCTCGACGTCCGCATATTCCGCCTTGCCTATGCGCGACACCACCTGACGCCAGAACACGCCGGTCTTCATCACGTTCATCTTCTCGGCGGAGGAGACCTTGTTGCGCCGCTTCTTGGCGAGATCGAAGGCGACGCGTGCGATGCGCTCGACCTCATGAGTGGTGTAGACCTGCGTGTCGACGGCCCGCTGGGAGCCGTCCTCCAGGGTCACGATCTCCTTCGGCTCGCCGAAATAGACGCCGCCGGTGAGCTCGCGCACGATCATGATGTCGAGGCCTTCCACCACCTCGCGCTTCAGCGACGAGGCGTCGGCCAGCGCCGGATAGCAGATGGCGGGACGCAGATTCGCGAAGAGGCCGAGATCCTTGCGCAGGCGCAGCAGGCCGGCTTCCGGACGCACGTCATAAGGGACGCCGTCCCATTTCGGGCCTCCCACCGCGCCGAAGAGCACCGCGTCGGCGGCCTGTGCCAGGCCCATGGCCTCCTCGGAGATGGCCTTGCCGTGCGCGTCATAGGCCGAGCCGCCGACGAGGTCCGTCTCGGTCTCGAAGCCGATGCCGCGCTTGCGGAACCAGCCCACGACCTTCTCGACCTCGCGCATGACCTCCGGACCGATGCCGTCGCCGGGAAGAAGGAGAAGCTTGTGCGTTGCCATGATGCTGTGTCCCTGCTCGATCTGCTTCGTCATCCCCGGGTCAGATCCGGGGATGGTCATGACGGCAGGGTTTAGGCGTCCTACCCTTGCCTTGGCAAGCGTTTCCGCCTTGGCCGTTAGGCGTAAGCGCCTGCGAAATGCGTGATCACTCCTCCGCCTGCCGCCGGTCGCGGGGCGTGCGCACCACGGTCACCGAGCAAGGCGCCTCCGCCACCACCTTGGACGAGACGCTGCCGAGATAGCGGCGCAGCGCGGAGGAGACCCGCGCCCCGATGACGATGTGGTCCACGTTGTTGTGGCGCGCGTAGTCGACGAGGGCGGCTGCTGGGTCGATCGCCTCCAGCACGCTGTAGGTGATCCGCTCCTTTGGAATTTCGAGGCCTCCGCCCCAGTGCTTGAGCTGGATGAGGCGCTGCATGTGGAGACTGCGCCCCTCCTCGTCCTCCAGCACGTCGACGGTGAGGCGCGAGAGCTTGAGGACGTTCACGCAGGCCACGCGCGCTTCCGTCTCCATGGACAGGATACGCCCGAGGAGGACGCGTTGCGCCTCGTTCAGATCCTCGTTTCCGGGCGCGAGATCGATGGCGACGAGAATAATCGGGGCCTGCGAGAGCTGGCGCACGATGTTGGGGGCTTCGAGAGGCTGCGCCTTGCGCGCCTTCAGCCAGCGGCGGAAGGTCTTCATGCCGCTGTCGCGCTCCAGCCTCTCGGCGCGCTCCGTGAGCGTGACCAGGGCCGGATTTTCCAGGTCGAGCGCGAGCTGCGCCGCCGTCGCATAGCGGTCGTTCGGGTCCACCTCCAGGCAGCGCAGAATGATCTCCTGCAACCACGGCGGGCACTCGGGATTCAGCGCCCGCGGCGGCACCGGATCGCGCCACAGGCGGCGGCGGATCTGGCCGCCTTTCGGCTTGCCGAAGGGGCGCTCGCCCGTCACGAAGAAATACAGCATCGCGCCCAGCGCGAAGAGATCGCTGCGCGGATCGGCGCGATCCTCCAGCACCTGCTCGGGCGCCATGTAGGGCGTGGTGCCGAGGGGTTCGCGGAACTCCTCCGCCAGAAGGTCGGGGAGCTGTTCGTGCCGCGCGAAGCCGAAATCGACGAGCACCGCCTCGCCGGTTTCGCGAAACATGACGTTGCTGGGCTTCACGTCGAGATGGATGACCTTCTGAAGATGCAGGTCATGCAGGGCGCTGGCGACCTTCGCGCCGATCCGGGCCACCTCCTGCCACGGCAACGGCACGTCGGAGAGGCGCGCCTTCAGGGATTCCCCCTGAATGCGCTCCATCGCGATATAGGCCTGGGGATCGAGCGGTCCCGCGGCGATGAAACGGGGCACGTGCGGCCCCGACAGACGCGGCATGATCATCTGCTCGGTCTCGAAACAGACGATGGGAATGGGATCGTCGCTGTCGATGAGCATGGGGAATTTCATGACCAGCGGCGCGGGATCGTCCTCCCGCTCCGCCGACCAGATCTGGGCCATGCCGCCGGTGCTCAAATGCTCCTTGAGCGTGAACCCGTCGATCACCATGCCCGGCTCGAGGCGAAGGCGCATGCTCAGCGACCTTCCTCAAGACGCTGGGCGAGCCTTTCGGGCAGACCGGCCTCGCGCACCTTCCTGGCCGCCGTGGCGGTGTCATAGGGCACGCGGAAATAGCGCAGGCTCTGTCGCGCCGTATCGAACACGGCGTAATTCGCAGCCGGAACGCCGTCGCGCGGCTGCCCCACCGCACCGATCACGGCCAGCCACGTGCGGGTGGCCAGAAGCGGAATCTCGTTGTCTCCGACCGGCGCGAAGGAGCCCACCTTCGCGGTCGTGCTCATGTGGTAGAGCATCGGCACGTGCACATGCCCGCAGAAGGTGATGTGCGCATCCACCCGGCTGAAATGCCTCGCGGCCTCCAGCGTGTCGGTGATGTAGTTCCAGCTCCGCGGGGCATATCCGTTGGCATGGACGTAGAGAACGCTTCCCTCCTCGTGCACGAGGGGAAGATCCGCCAGGAAGGCGCGCTGTTCCATGCCCAGCTGCCCGCGGGTCCAGCGGATCGATTCCTGGGCCAGGCTGTTCATGTCCTCGTCGGAACCGTCGATGGCGGCGTCGTGATTGCCGAGAAGCGCCACGGCGCCTTCGCTCACGAGCATTCTCACCGTATCGACCACCCAGGCCGGATCGGCCCCGTAGCCGACATAATCGCCCAGAAGGATGAACCGGTCGACCGAAAGCGAGCGGGCATGGGCGAGGCAGGCCGAGAAGGCTTCGCGATTGCCATGGATGTCGGTCAGGAGCGCGATGAGCATGGGGGCACTAAACCCCTAACCCTTCCTTAACGCAACCTTGCCTGGGCCTGTCGGAAAGGGGTTTTCCCCCTCAAGCCGCTTTCCTGGTAAACAGGAGCGCGATCCCGAAGCCGATCATGGTGACGCCGGAAAGCCGGTTCAACCAGCCGAACACATGTCCGTTGCGGGCGAGCCGGTTCAGCCGGTGTCCGAGCACGGAATAGAGAAAGACCGCGACCACTTCGAGCGCGAGGAAGATGGCGCCTACGATGGCGAAGCTGAGCCAATAGGTACCGGGCTCGATGAATTGCGGAAGGAAGGCGGTGAAGATCAGGATCGCCTTGGGATTGCCGATGGCGGTCCAGAACTCCTGGAAGGCCAAGGCCTTCAAAGGCCGCCGCGCAGCCGGGGCCGCAGGCGCGTCGATGGCGGCGCTTCCTTTGAGGATCTTGACGCCGAGCCAGATCAGATAGGCCGCGCCGACCCATTTGAGGAGCCAGAAGGCCGTCTCGGAGGCGGCCAGCACGGCTCCGACCCCGAGCGCCGTCAGGGCGATCATGAGCGCGAAGGCGACGAGGCGGCCGGACGATGCCATCACGGCGGTGCGGACTCCCTCCTGCAGCCCATAGGTCAGGGAGAGCAGGTTGTTGGGCCCGAACGCCATGTTGAGCGCGAAGCACGCGGGAACGAACAGCAGCAAGGCCCCCGGCGTCACGGCTTCATCCCCTCAGTGCTTCCAGCACCTTGCCGCCGGGACGTCCGCGCGGCTCGAGACCGATCCGGCGCTCCACGTCCTTGATGGCCTCGCGGGTCTTGGAGCCGATCTTGCCGTCCACCTCGCCGATGTCGTAGCCGCGGGCGGCGAGCAGACTCTGCAGCTCGCGGCGCTGGGCGCGGGAGAGCGGCGGATCGTCCGTCGGCCACGTGGCCTGGATCCCCGGCAGGCCCTTCAGACGGTCGCCCAGGAGCGCGATGGCGAGCCCGTAGGATTCGGCGGCGTTGTAGGAATAGACCGCATCGAAGTTCTTGGTGACGAGGAAGGCCGGGCCGTTGACGCCCGCCGGAATGATGATGCCGGCCTGGTAACTGCCCGAGAGCGGGCGTCCGTCGATACGGGTCACGCCCATGGAGGCCCAGGAGGACAATGGGCGCTTGCTCTTGCGGCCGGCGAGCTTCGGGTTGAAGTTCTGCGGCAGGCGCACCTCGTAGCCCCAGGGAAGGCCCTTCACCCAGCCCGCCTTCTTGAGGAAGTTGGCGGTGGAGTGAACCGCGTCCGGCACCGAGGCCATGATGTCGCGCCGGCCGTCGCCGTCGCCGTCGACGGCAAGGCGCTGGAAGGTGGACGGCATGAACTGCGTATGGCCGAAGGCCCCGGCCCAGGAGCCGCGTAAGAGCGCGGGATCCATGTCCCCGTCCTGCACGATCTTGAGCGTCGCCATCAGCTCGCCCTTGAAATACTCGTTCCGCCTCGGCGCGTAGCAGACGAGGGTCGAGAGCGACTGCACGAGGGGACGCCCGCCGATGTCCTTGCCGAAATTGGATTCGACGCCCCACACACCCGCGATCGCATGGCGGTCGACGCCGAAGCGCGCCTCGGCCGAGGCCAGGGCCTGTCCCCATTGCCGCATGGCGGCCTTGCCGTCCTGCACGCGCTCGTCGTCCACGAGGGCGGAAAGGTAGTCCCAGATCGGCGTCTTGAACTCCGGCTGGTTGCTCATCAGGTCGAGGATCGACAGGTCCGGCTCAATGCCGCGGGTCGCGACGTCGAAGGCCTGGCCCGAAATGCCCTTGGCGGCGGCCTGGGAGCGCAGGGACGACAGGCACGAGCGGAAATCAGACTGGGCCGAGGCCGATGAAGCGGCGGCCAGCGACAGCACGCCGAGGATCGCGGAAGTCAGGATTCGTTTCATGCCCGCGACCTTGCAGGCAATTTGGTTAAACTTATGGAAACGGGGCCGAGGCCGCCGCGATGTCATCCCGGTTCCTGCCCGTCATCCCCGGCCTTGTGCCGGGGATCCCCGTCTTTGACCCGGTGCGGCTCGTGAAGACGTGGATGGCCGGGTCAAGCCCGGCCATGACGGGAGAAGGCCATGACGAGGGAAGACGGAATGCGGGACCCTCAGGCCCAGGCGCGCTCGGCGAGCTTCTGTTCGAAGCTGTCGATCGTCGAGGCCTTTTCGAGGGTCAGGCCGATGCCGTCGAGGCCGTTGAGCATGCAGTGCTTCTTGAAGGCGTCGATATCGAACTTGATCGATCCGCCGTCGGGGCCGCGGATCTCCTGGTTCTCGAGATCGACCGTGAGCGTGGCGTTGGCGCCGCGGCTGGCGTCGTCGAAGAGCTTTTCGAGATCCTCGGGGCTCACCTTGATCGGCAGGATGCCGTTCTGGAAGCAGTTGTTGTAGAAGATATCGGCGAAGCTGGTGGAGATCACGCAGCGGATGCCGAAATCGAGCAGCGCCCAGGGAGCATGCTCACGCGACGAGCCGCAGCCGAAATTGTCGCCGGCGATCAGGATCTGGGCGTTGCGGTAGGCGGGCTGGTTGAGCACGAAATCCGGGTTCTCGGAACCGTCCTCGCGGTAACGCATCTCGGAGAAGAGCCCCGTGCCGAGACCTGTGCGCTTGATGGTCTTCAGGTACTGCTTGGGGATGATCATATCGGTGTCGATATTGATGATCCGCAGCGGCGCCGCGACGCTTTCCAGCACGGTGAACTTTTCCATGGTCTAAAACTTCCTTCAGGCGGCAAAGGGCTATTGTGAAGTGCCTCTTAGCAAAGGCGTCGCGAAACGACTAGCCTCGCGATGGTCGCGCTGGGCAAACATTTTGTCGTCGGGCGGGTGCTGGGCGCAATGTTCTGACAGAGACCGAAAAGCGGGCGGGACATCCGTCCCTCGTTCGCGCTTGCTTCGAAGCCCTCTGTTTGCAATGTTATTTCGATTAAGTCGTGCTTGAGCAGAATCCTTTCCGCTGTCCTGGAGGAGATCGCTGTCCGGTTGATCGGGATAACCATGCTTTTCACATGGCTCCTGGCGCTCGGCCTGGCGGGAAAGTGCTTTCCGCTCTTCGCGCCGCAGTCGCTTTTCCTTTCCCTCATGAGTGTCGCCGCACTTGCCCTGGCCGCCCCGGTTCTTGCGCTCTGGCGATACCTGCAGAAGGAATCCTCTAAAAATTCGGGCTCATGAAGCCTCCGCCTCGATGGCCTCCATGTCCTCGTCCGAGAGGCCGAAATGGTGGCCGATCTCGTGCACCAGCACATGGGTGACCAGCGCCCCGAGGCTCTCTTCGTGCTCGGCCCAGTAATCGAGGATCGGGCGGCGGTAGAGCCAGACCATGTTGGGGAACTGGCCCGTCTGCATCATCGCGCCTCCCTGGGCGAGGCCGATTCCGCGAAAGAGGCCCAGAAGATCGAAGGGTGTTTCGCAGCCCATCTCTTCCAGCGTCTCGTCGTCGGGAAAATCCTCGACCCGGATGACGAGGCCTTCGCACAGCGCGCGGAATTCCCGCGGCAGGCGGGCATAGGCCGCTTCGGCCAGAGTCTCGAGTTCAGCGAGGGAGGGAGCGTGGAGGGAAGCCCAATCGGTCATGGGATCAGATCATGCCAAGCTGGATCAGAAGCCACAAGCCGAGCACGACGACGCCGACCAGCGACAGCGCGCGGCCGATGCGCCGCCCCCAGAGTTCGATGGGATCCGTGCCGCCGTCCTCGCCGGCCCCGATGGCATCGCGGCCGCTGAAATGCTCCTGCGCCTGCCGGCTCATGCGGGCGAGCGCCGAGGAGCCCACGGATTCCGTGTCGCGGCGTACGCGCTCCAGGGCCTCCCGGGCTTCGCGCTGGCGCTCCTCATCGTTCATGACCGGTCCTTTCCGAGGTAATAATTCCGAAACCATAAGCTCAGGTGCGGCTCCCCTCAATGGAACGCCTTGTGGGCTTTGCCGTTGATGCTCTCGGAATAGGTAACTCGAAACGAGGCAACAATGGGTAAGTTTCTCGGTATCCTGGCCGTGGCCGGGCTGACGGTCCTCGGCGCCGGTACGGCATCGGCTCAGGGAGTTGGCGTGCATGTCGGCCCATCCGGCGTTCACCTGACCCAGGACCGTCCGGTCTATCGCGAGCGCGTGGTCGAGCGCCGCTACGTGCGTCCCGCCCGCGCCCGGACCGTCTGCCGCACGGAATACCGTGAGCGCGTGCGTCCCAACGGCGTCGTGGTGCGCCGCCCGGTGGAGATCTGCCGCCGCGTGGTCGGTGGCCGCCGGGTCTATGTCGATTAAGCGTCCCGCTCACCGGGCATGAAGAAGGCGGCGGACCGCAGGGCCCGCCGCCTTTTCTTTGACCTTGAGAAATCGCTGTCAGCCGAAAGTGCGGATATCCACGAACCGGCCCGCGATCGCCGCCGCCGCCGCCATGGCGGGGGAGACCAGATGCGTGCGGCCCTTGAAGCCCTGACGGCCTTCGAAGTTGCGGTTCGACGTGGAC
The DNA here is from genome assembly GCF_055792805.1 of Microvirga sp. HS2. Lineage (NCBI taxonomy): Bacteria > Pseudomonadati > Pseudomonadota > Alphaproteobacteria > Hyphomicrobiales > Methylobacteriaceae > Microvirga > Microvirga sp. HS2. The sequence goes on along the minus strand of NZ_JBVVAJ010000001.1, from coordinate 389,840 downwards.
GCGCAGCGCTCGCCGGGAGCGAGGCGGTCCGCGTTCATGGCCAAGCACATGGAGCAGCCGGGCTCGCGCCAGTCGAAGCCCGCCGCCCTGAAGATCTTGTCCAAACCCTCGGCCTCGGCCTGCATCTTCACGATGCCGGAGCCGGGCACGATCATGGCGTTGACGCGCTCGTGCACCGTCTTGCCCTCGACCACCTTCGCCACGGCGCGCAGGTCCTCGATGCGGCCGTTGGTGCAGGAGCCGATGAACACGCGGTCGAGCTCGATGTCGGTGATCTTCGTGCCGGGGGTGAGGCCCATATATTCCAGCGCGCGCCACTTGGAGAGACGCTTGTTCTCGTCCTGGATGTCGTCCGGATTCGGAACGACGCCGGCGACCGAGATCACGTCCTCAGGGCTCGTGCCCCAGGTCACGATGGGCGGGAGATTGGCGGCGTCGAGCCTGATCTCGGTGTCGAAGAAGGCGCCTTCGTCCGTGCGCAGGGAATCCCAGTAGCGCACGGCGGCGTCCCAGGCCTCGCCCTTCGGGGATTTGGGGCGGTCCTTCAGATAGGCGTAGGTCTTCTCGTCCGGCGCGACCATGCCCGCGCGCGCGCCGCCCTCGATGGTCATGTTGCAGACCGTCATCCGCCCTTCCATCGACAGGGAGCGGATCGCCTCGCCGGCAAATTCGATCACGTGGCCGGTGCCGCCCGCCGTGCCGATCTCGCCGATGATGGCGAGGATGATGTCCTTCGCCGTGACGCCGGGGGGCAGCTGCCCGTCCACCATCACGCGCATGTTCTTGGCCTTCTTCTGGATCAGCGTCTGTGTGGCGAGCACGTGCTCGACCTCAGACGTGCCGATGCCGTGGGCGAGCGACCCGAAGGCGCCGTGAGTGGAGGTGTGGCTGTCGCCGCAGACGATGGTCATGCCCGGCAGGGTGAAGCCCTGCTCCGGGCCCACCACGTGGACGATGCCCTGGCGGGTGTCGAGCTCGTTATAATATTCGACGCCGAATTCCTCGGCGTTCTGGGCGAGGGTCGCGACCTGGGTCGCGGATTCGGGATCCTCGATGCCTTGCGAACGGTCCGAGGTCGGCACGTTGTGGTCGACCACCGCGAGGGTCTTCTGCGGCTGGCGCACCGTGCGGCCGGCCGTGCGCAGTCCCTCGAAGGCCTGCGGGCTCGTTACCTCGTGGACGAGGTGACGGTCGATGTAGAGAAGGCACGTCCCGTCATCCTGCTGATCGACGACGTGGTCGTCCCAGATCTTGTCATAGAGGGTGCGGGCTTTGGCCATGGGTATCTTCCAGCAATGAAAAAGGTCTTTGAGCGTCTTCTAACGGCACCCGCGCGGGAGGAAAAGGTGTCCCGAACGCACACCGCTTTGAAAGTATCGCATAGCTGATTGGCCGCGCTGCGCAATAATATTTTTGACTATGCGCTCGCCACAGCAAGGGCTCGTCGCCATAAACAAAAAGCGCGGCTTTGACACCGCGCCTTTCTCAAAACGTACTGAACGGAAGCCTTACTCGGCGGCAGCCGGGGCTTCGGTCTTCTTCTCGGCGCGCTCGGCGATACGGGCCGACTTACCGCGACGGTCGCGCAGGTAGTAGAGCTTGGCGCGGCGGACGGCGCCGCGGCGCACGACCTTGATGGAATCGACGTTCGGCGAATAGATCGGGAACACGCGCTCCACGCCTTCGCCGTAGGAAATCTTGCGGACCGTGAAGCTCTCCTGGAGGCCGCCGCCGGAACGGGCGATGCAGACGCCCTCATAGGCCTGCACGCGGCTGCGCTCGCCTTCCTTCACCTTCACGTTGACGATGACGGTATCGCCAGGCTGGAAGTCCGGGATGTTCTTGCCGAGCTTGGCGATCTGCTCCTGCTCGAGCTGCTGGATGATGTTCATCGATCTTACTCCTGCCGTTGCATGACCTCGGGGCTCGCCCCGGACCTGCGGGATTTCGGCGTCCTGTTTTAAGTTGAGGCGGGCGCTATACAGCAGTTTTGGGAAATTGTCGAGCGCCGCAAGCCTTGGTGGCCTCATCTGACGGGGCAACGCGCCGCCGTGACCGTGAACGGGTCACGGCGGCGTTCACGGACGCGATCCATCGGGTTACTTGGTGGCAGGCGGAGCCATGGCACCGATTCTGGTCGCCATGTCCATGCATTCGGCTTCTTTTCCCTGCTGATCCAATTGCTTGGCCTGCTCGATCATCTGTATGGCCTGACGGTCGCTTTGGCTGCGAGCCGTGACGTTCACGCCCTGCCCCTGGGTTATGGCTCCCGTCGTCGCAGGGGTGTCCACCGCGGGCCCGCCCCCCTCCTGCTTCGCCAGAAAGGATTTCTCCAGAGAGGCGAGCCGCTCCGTGCAGGGCCCGGCGAAGCTCGGGCTGGACAGAATGAGTGCAAGCGCTGTGCCGAGAAGGATTTTGCCGACCATCTCGATCTCCTATGATCGAAGGCCCCGCCCTATCAACCCGCCCGTTCGGATCAACGTTCCGCCTGCGCGGCCGGGTCGATATGAGCGAAGAGATATCGGTCGAACCAGGTCGGAAAGGCCCGCGCGAGCTCCTTCGGGCCTTCGACGGTCAAACCCATCCGCTGGGCCTCGGCAAAGCTGACATCGCCTCGCCACCAAGCGGCCAGGACCGGCAGACCGGCCCTGACGCGGAGGGGTTCGGGAAAGCCTGGATTATGCGTGCACAGGGCGGTTTCTCCTGCCTTCAGCAGCATGAAATGCGGCTTCGGCTGACCGGCGATGTCGACGCGCACCACCATGGGCTCCTCGGGCAGAGCCTCTGACCGGACGCGCCGCTGCATGTCGACGAGCAGAGGCTCCGGGTCGAGATCCTCGGATTGCGCCTGCCGCGGCAGCCAGCGCTGGCCCCAGCTTCCCAGGGCGCTCACGAGGCCCGCGAGGTCCCGGCCGGCTTCGGTCAGGTGATATTCGGGCCCGTGCTCCCCGTCCATCCGCTCCACGGCGCCGACATGGACGAGCTCCTGCAGCCGTTCCGAGAGCATGGTGCGGGAAATGCGCGGAATGCCGCGGCGGATATCGTTGAAGCGCCGGCTGCCGCACAGAAGCTCGCGTACCACGAGCAGAGTCCAGCGACCGCCGATGGCTTCGTGGGCGCGCGCAACCGAACAGAACTGACCATAGCCGGACATGCCTGAGCGCTAGCACGACCTCGGGCGAGAGAGAAGTCCGGATTCTGGACCGGACAGACGGAACGCCTTGGACTATTCATGGCGTCAGAGCCCATGACGACATGAGACTGGCCATGAACGAGACGCAGCGGAGCATTCTGGACCGCATCGGCAACACCTCCCTCATCGCCTTGCGGAAGGTGGTGCCCGCGAACGGCGCGCGGATCCTGTTGAAGCTCGAAAACGAGAACCCCACGGGAAGCATGAAGGACCGCATGGCGCTCGCCATGATCGAGGCGGCGGAAGCGGACGGGCGCCTCCCGGACGGAGGCTCCGTCGTCGAATATACCGGCGGCAGCACGGGCGTGTCCCTGGCGCTCGTCTGCGCCGTGAAGGGGCATCCTCTCCATGTCGTGACGTCGGATGCCTTCGCGAGGGAGAAGCTCGATCACATGAGGATTCTCGGCGCGACGCTGCAGGTTCTCGTCAGCGACAGCGGGCGCATGACGGAAAAGCTCACCAAGGACATGATCGAGGCGGCGGGTGTCGTCGCTCGCGAGACCGGGGCCTTCTGGACCGACCAGATGAAGAACCGGGACCAGCTCGCAGCCTATCACCGGATGGCCGATGAAATCTGGGTCCAGACCGGCGGCGGGATCGACGGCTTCGTGCAGAGCGTGGGCACGGCGGCTTCCCTGCGCGGCATCGCGGAAGGGCTGCGGCTGCACGGGAAAAGCATTCGCATCGCCGCCGTGGAGCCCGCCGAATCCGCCGTGCTCTCGGGCGGGCCGACAGGCGCGCACAAGATCGACGGAATCGGCGCGGGCTATGTGGTGCCGCTCTGGCGGACGGACATCGCCGACGAGATCGAACGGGTTTCGACAAAGGACGCCATGGAGATGGCCTTCCGGCTGGCGCGCGAGGAAGGCCTCTTCGCCGGAACGTCCACGGGAGCCAACGTCATCGCCGCCCTGCGGCTCGCCGAGCGCTTGGGGCCTCACGCCACCATCGTCACCGTGATGTGCGACACGGGCATGAAATATCTCAGGACATATGGAGCAAAGCTCGACGAAAACGCCACGTTCTGAGCGCCCTTACGTACGCTCCAGAAGATCCGGCCTTCTCTCGCGCGTGATGCGCTCCGATTCCTCCCGCCGCCACCGCTCGATGGCGGCGTGGTTGCCCGAGAGCAGCACGTCGGGAATGGTGCGGCCCTCCCATTCGCGGGGGCGCGTGTAATGCGGGTATTCGAGACGGTTCGTCTCGAAGCTCTCCTCCGTCCCCGAGGCCTCCTTGCCCATGACGCCCGGGAGCAGGCGCACGCAGGAATCGAGCACGATCATCGCCGCCATCTCGCCGCCGGAGAGCACGTAATCGCCGATGGAGACTTCCCTGAGGCCGCGCGCCTCGATCACGCGTTCGTCCACGCCTTCGAAGCGGCCGCAGACGATCACGACGCCCGGACCGGCCGCGAGTTCGCGCGCATAGGCTTGCGTGAGCGGCTTGCCGCGCGGGCTCATGAGAAGTTTCGGACGCGGATCGTCAGGCCTTACGGCGGCGTCGATGGCCTGGCCCAGCACGTCGCAGCGGATCACCATGCCCGGTCCGCCGCCGGCGGGCGTATCGTCGACCGCGCGGTGACGGCCGAGGCCATGATCGCGGATGTTCCTGGCCTCCAACGACCACACGCCTCGCGCCAGCGCATCGCCGGAGAGCGACAGGCCCAAGGGTCCTGGGAACATCTCGGGGTAAAGGGTGAGGATGGTGGCGGAGAACATCACGAGACAAGCCTTTTCACCCGGAGCCCTCGCCACAGAAGACGCGGAATCCATTTAGGGCGACGCTTCAATGGTCCCGGTGAGACGGTCACCTGCCACAGGTCAGAGTTATAGAAAGAGAAAGAGACCGTTCGAGGATCAACGATGCGAAGGTCGTGCAGGCGACCTGTCGCATAGGGACGTGCAATAGACTTCACATCCAGTAAACATCCCGTTGAGGAGAGAAGAATAATGTTCAGCCCCTCTTCATAAGGACGATCATCCGTCGAGAGAACGAGATAATCTCCATCCGAAGAGCGAAAGGCCGCTTCGGGCCATGCACCAGGCAGCCACGGGTTGATCACCTCGCCCGCTAAAGCGATCTGCATGATCGGCTGTTGATCAGCTCCGTCGATCCGCTGAACCAAGTCCGGGGTGCCGAGCCGATCCATGGGCTAGGCCTCGTCAGGTTCGGGCTTGCCAACTTCGAAGAAGTCGTCGGGAAGCGCCGCCACGACGCGCTTTCCGGAGATGTCGACCACGGGCACGAAAGCCTTCGTGAAGGGCAGAAACGCCGTCGGGCCCTTTTGCGCGGGCGCGATTTCGAGAAGATCGCCGCCGCCGTAATTCGGTACGGCAACGACAGTACCGACGATCTCGCCCTCCTCCGTCTGGACGGTAAGCCCGATCAGATCCGCGAGCAGGAACTCGTCTTCCTCGTCAGGCGGCGAAAGCCTGTCGCGCTCGACATGGAGCTGCACGCGGTTGAGGGCTTCGGACGCCTCGCGCGTGGTGATGCCCTCGACGATGGCGATCAGGAGATCCGGCGCGCCGCCGGGAGCAGGACGGACGGATTTGAGGGAATAGCTTTTGCCGTTCGATCCGAGGAGCGGCCTGTAATCGGCGATCGCCCGGGGATCGCCGGTATGGGCTTTCAGCCGCACCTCGCCTTTCAGGCCATGGGCGCGCCCGAACTCGCCCACGAGGACGAGGTCGTTTCTGACAGGTGCTGCCCTGCCCTCCTCCCCCTTGTGGGGAGGAGATGGAGGTGGGGGTGTAAGCGCACCCTTAGGCTGGCTTGCGCTGGCACCCCCACCCCTACCCTTCTCGTTTTTTGAGAAGGGAGAAGTGGAGCGCTGGTTGAAGCGCTCCTTCTTCGTCATGGTGCTTACGCAGCCTCGCCTTCACCGGCAGCGGCAGCCTTCTCGGCGGCACGCTCCTGGGCCTTCTTGCCCGGAACCGCCTTCTGCGGGTTGTTGCGGGCCGGACGCTTCAGGAGGCCGGCGGCGTCGAGGAAGCGCAGGACGCGGTCGGTCGGCTGGGCGCCCTTGGCGAGCCAGGCCTGGATCTTCTCGACCTCGAGAATGACGCGGCCGGCATCGTCCTTCGGCTTCATCGGGTCGTAGGTGCCGACCTTCTCGATGAAGCGGCCATCGCGCGGGGAGCGCGAATCGGCCACGACGATGCGGTAGTAGGGACGCTTCTTCGCACCACCACGGGTGAGACGGATCTTCAGGGACATGGGGAACTCCTTGTTGTGTCCTGTGATCAAACCTTGCGCTGGTCCGGACCGGCCGGACCGGCGAAACCTATTTCTTCTTCCCGAACGGGAAGCCTCCGAGGCCGGGAAGGCCCGGGACCTTGCCGGCGCCGAGACCCGGCAGGCCCTTCGGCATCGGAGGCAGAGCGCCGCCTGCGCCGCCCGGGAAATCGGGGAGCTTGCCGCCCATCTGCTTCTGCAGCGCCTCGATCTGCTCCGGCGTCGGCTGAGGCATGCCGCCAGCTCCGCCGCCCAGCCCGAACATCTTGCCGAGCGCGCCCGCCATGCCCTTGCCCTTGCCGCCGCCCATCATCTTCATGACGTCGGCCATCTGGCGGTGCATCTTGAGGAGCTTGTTGATGTCCTCGACCTTCGCGCCGGAACCGGCCGCGATGCGCTTCTTGCGCGACGCCTTCAGGATATCCGGATTGCGGCGCTCGGCGGGGGTCATGGAATCGATGATGGCGCGCTGGCGCTTGATGACCTTGTCGTCGATATTCGCGTTCTCGAGCTGCGACTTCATCTTGGCGATGCCGGGCAGCATGCCGAGCATGCCGCCGATGCCGCCGATCTTCTCCATCTGGGCGAGCTGGTCGCGCAGGTCTTCGAGGTCGAACTTGCCCTTGCGCATCTTGTCAGCCATGCGCTGGGCTTTTTCGGCATCGAAATTCTCGGCGGCCTTCTCCACGAGCGAGACGATGTCGCCCATGCCGAGGATGCGGTTGGCGACACGCGAGGGATGGAATTCCTCCAGCGCGTCGACCTTTTCGCCCGTGCCGATGAGCTTGATCGGCTTGCCGGTCACGGCGCGCATCGACAGGGCCGCGCCGCCGCGCGCATCGCCGTCCATGCGGGTCAGCACGATGCCGGTGACGCCGAGACGCTGGTCGAAGGCGCGGGCGGTGTTGACCGCGTCCTGGCCGGTGAGCGCGTCGGCGACGAGCAGGACCTCGTGCGGGTTGGTGGCGGCGCGCACTTCGGCGGCTTCCACCATGAGCGACTCGTCCACGGTCACGCGGCCCGCGGTGTCGAGCATCACCACGTCGTAGCCGCCGAGCCGTGCGGCCTCCATGGCGCGCCGGGCGATCTGCACCGCCGTCTGGCCCGCCACGATGGGAAGCGTATCGACGCCCACCTGCTTGCCCAGCACCGCGAGCTGCTCCATCGCAGCCGGACGGCGGGTATCGAGCGAGGCCATGAGGACGCGGCGGTTTTCGCGGTCCTTCAGACGCCGGGCGATCTTGGCGGTCGTCGTCGTCTTACCAGAGCCCTGGAGACCGACCATGAGGATGCCGACGGGCGGAACCGCGTTGAGGCTGATCACCTCCGCGTCCGAGCCCAGCATCTCCACGAGCTGGTCGTGGACGATCTTCACCACCTGCTGGCCGGGAGAGACCGACTTGACGACCTCCGCGCCGACCGCGCGGGCGCGCACCTTGTCCGTGAAGGAGCGCACGACCTCGAGCGCCACGTCGGCCTCGAGCAGCGCCCGGCGGACTTCACGCAGGGCGGCGTTCACGTCCTCTTCCGTCAGCGCGCCCCGGCGCGTGAGCGAATTGAGGATCGTGGAGAGCTTGTCGGAAAGGCCTTCGAACATGATCAATCAATTCCTTTTGCGATGAGAGGAACATCGCGATCCGCAATGGCCTTTTCAAAGTGATGGATTGCCGCCTCGAACTTGTCGCGGCAGCCGGGATTGCAGAAGCCGACGACTTCTCCGCGATAGAGGGTGAGCGAATCCGCCGCGATCGGCTTTCCCGACCACGGGCAGGTCTCGTTGACCGCGTCCTCGATGCGCAATGCGTCTTCCGACATCCATCCATCCTCATTCGTCGCGACCAGGCTTGAATGACGGCCATCCAGCTCCTTCAAGCACGAGGCGAAGGCGTGGATGGCCGGAACAAGCCCGGCCATGACGGGCGAGAGAAAGACCCAAAGAGAAACGCGCCCGAGGGCGCATCGCGCTGTCGGACGTTGACCTCCAGCCTCTCGGGCTGGTCGGCGGCTCAAAGGGCTCGCTCTACAGATTTGCGGTCAGGCGATAGAGGAAAGGGAGCGCAGAGTCAAGAAAAGAGCAGAAAAGCCCTGGTTCCGGCAGGACTTGCCGCAGGAAATCTCGATCCCCATGCTTTAAGAGCTCCGCCTGCATCAAAGATGATCATGAATCGCCGCAGCCTGCTGAGAACATTGAGCGTCCCCGCCCTCGCGGCCTCCGGGATCGTCGGCTGGATGACGGCGGCCCGCGCCACGAACCGCTATTACCAGGGACCCGTCACCGACCATTTTGACGGGGTGCGGTTCTTCTCGCCCAGCCAGCCTCAGGACAAGGGCTTCGTCGAATTGCTGCGCTGGCAGCTCGGCGGCGGCAGGAAGGAATGGCCGGAGACCTTTCCGAGCCCCTTTCGGGACCAGCCTCCCGCCGCGGTCAAAGGCCTGCGGACGGTCCTCATCGGCCATGCCTCGTTCCTGATCCAGGTGGCGGGCCTGAACATTCTCATCGATCCGGTCTTCTCGGAGCGGGCGAGCCCGGTTTCCTTCTCGGGGCCGAAACGGGTCAATCCGCCCGGCATCGCGTTCGAGGATCTGCCGCAGATTCACGCGGTGCTGATCACCCACAATCATTACGACCATCTCGACATCGACGCTCTCGGACGGCTCTGGCACCGTCACCGGCCCCGCTTCGTCGCGCCGCTCGGCAACGATGCGGTGATCCGGGCGGGCCATCCGGAGATCGTCGTCGAGACCCGGGATTGGGGCGGGTCGGTGGATCTCGGCCATGGCGTTGTCGCGCATCTGGAGCCCGCCTATCACTGGTCGGCGCGCGGCATCAACGATCGCCGCATGGCGCTCTGGTGCGCCTATCTGCTCACGACGCCCGAGGGCACGATCTACCATATTGGCGACACGGGCTTCGGCGACGGCCGGATCTTCCACGCGGTCCGCGAGCGTTTCGGCCGCATTCGCCTCGCCCATTTGCCCATCGGCGCCTATGAGCCGCGCTGGTTCATGGAGCCGCAGCACATGAATCCCGAGGACGCGGTGAAGGTATTCCGGATCATCGAGCCGAACCAGGCGTTCGGCCACCATTGGGGCACCTTCCGCCTCACCAACGAGGGCATCGACGAGCCGCCGCAGGAACTGGCGGCGGCTTTGCGGGCGGTGGAGCTTCCCGAGGATCGGTTCAGGCCTCTTCGGCCCGGCGAGGCGTGGATTCCATCAGGGTGACGATCGCCTCTTCGAGATCTCCCGGCTCGTCCACCAGGCGGGCAACTCCGGCCTTGAGCAGCTCCTGCCGCGATCCATAGCCCCAGGTGACGCCGATGGCCGGAATACCGTTGCTCCGCGCGCCGATGGCATCGTGCTCGCGATCGCCGATCATGACCGCTTCCGCTGGCTCGAAACGCTCCCTGTCGAGGATGTGCCGGATCAGGTCACGCTTGTCGGCGTTGCGGTTGTCGAGTTCGGAGCCGTAAATTTCGCAAAAGAACCGCGACAGCCCGAAATGCTCCGCGATCCGCCTTGCGAAGACATGGGGCTTGGATGTGGCGACGAAGAGACGGATGCCCGCATCCCGGAGCACCTCGAGCGCGGCCGGGATGCCTGGATAGACCTCGTTCTCGAACAGCCCGACATCGCTGAAGCGCTCGCGATAGAGACGCAAAGCCTCGGGAGCCTCCTCGGCTCCGCCGAGAAGCGTCGTGAAGCCGGATATCAGCGGCGGCCCGATCATCCATGTCAGCGCATCCGCTTCGGGAACGGGGCGCCCCAGCCTTTCGAGCGCATATTGGATGGAGCGGGTAATGCCTGCCTTAGGATCGGTCAGGGTCCCGTCCAGATCGAAAAGAGCGATCATCGATAGCAATCACTTCGGCTGAACGTAGATGTTCACCTCGAAATCAGTGTTCTGCGCGTCCGTGAAATCGCTCACGTATTCCTCGATGAAGGCGTCCTTGGCGACGATTTCCTTGATGTCGAGATAGGCCGTGATCGTCTCGTAGGTGCCGTCGATCTCATCATAGGCGTCCTTGTGCACGAAGCGGAGCGCCTTGCCCTCCGGCGTCTTGCCGAACTTGATCTCGGGGGTCAGCTCGGCCTTGCCCTCCGGGGCCTGGGCGATCGGGATCATGGCCTCGTATTTGAAGCCATTGTCGTCCGTGTCGATGAAGATCGCGATGGGGCGGCCTGCGGGCGCGATTCCGGCCTTCTTCAGTTCGCCGTCGAGCTTGGCCACGGCGTTCTTGAGATTGGTGAAGGCCTCGTCCCACGTGCTGGTGCCGGACAGCACCACCGCGGGCTTGGCGACCAGAACGCCCTCTTCCACGCCCGTGGCGTCGCTCGGATTGGGGAAGAGCGTCGTGCGGGCCGCCTGCTGGGCCGGTGCGGGCGCAGACGGGCTCGCCGGAGCCGGCGTGGGCGCAGGTTGCGCCGTTGCGGGGGGCTGAGGCTGAGCCGGCGTTTCCGGGGCGGGGGCGGCCGGAGCGGCTTGAGGAGCCGGGCTCGCGGGCGCCGTCTCTGGCTTCGCGGGGGCCGCGGGAGCCGCGGGAGCCGCCGGGGCGGGGGCCGGATCGGCCGAAGGCGTGCTCGCGGGCGGCGTCTGCGCCAGAGCCACGCCCGAGCAGAGGGCAAGCACGAGAACGATGGTGGAGGAGCGCAGCCGCATGGGAAAGTGCCTTAAGCCTCGAATCACGAAGGGATCACGAGCTGGAGCATAGGAGGGTTTTGGTCCGGTCGCGAGAGCGTCCGGAGGCCTCTGTGGAGGACGGATGGTAGCAGCCCGATATCCCCCTCTCGCGGTTTTCCGCGTTTTCAGCCATATACGGCCCATGAGCGTCCGCATGAGTGTCCCATGAGCCCCCTCGCGAACCACCGCTTCCTGAAGATGAACGGTCTCGGCAACGAGATCACCGTGCTGGATCTGCGCGGCTCGGCCCATGTGGTCAGGGCGGCGGAAGCTCGCGCGATTGCGGCCGATCCGCGCTCGCATTTCGACCAACTCATGGTGCTCCACGATCCGGTTTCCCCTGGAACGGACGCGTATATGCGCATCTACAACACGGACGGCTCGGAATCCGGCGCCTGCGGGAACGGCACCCGCTGCGTCGCCTGGGCCATGCTGACCGATCCGATCATGAACCGCCCGGCGGACAGGGGGCTGGTGCTCGAAACCAAGGCGGGCCTTCTGCCCGTGACGCAGGTTTCCGAGACGGTGTTTACCGTCGACATGGGCCCGCCGCGCCTCGACTGGACCGAGATTCCCCTGCGCGACCCTTATCCCGATACCCGCGCCATCGCGGTGGACGCGCATCTGCCGGGACACCCCGAGCTCAAGACCCCCTCGGCCGTCGGCATGGGCAACCCGCACGCCATCTTCTGGGTCGAGGATGCCGCAGCCTACGATCTCGCCGCCATCGGCCCGATCCTGGAGCACGACCCGGTCTTCCCGGAGCGCGCCAACATCTCCCTCGCCCAGGTGGTGAGCCCGGACCATGTGATCCTGCGCGTGTGGGAGCGCGGCACGGGCGCGACCCGCGCCTGCGGCTCCGCCGCCTGCGCCACCCTCGTAGCGGGAGCCCGCAAGGGCCTGACGGGCCGCAAGGCCACGATCTCCCTTCCCGGTGGGGATCTCGTGATCGAATGGCGCGAGGAAGACGACCATGTGCTCATGACCGGCGATACGGAGCTCGAGCACGAAGGCTTTTTCTCCCCTGCCCTCTTCGCGGGAGCCGCCTGATGAGCGTCGAGGTCGTCACCTTCGGCTGCCGCCTCAACACCTATGAGTCGGAGGCGATGCAGCGCCATGCGGAGGATGCGGGCTTAGGCGAGGTCATCATCGTCAATACCTGCGCCGTCACGTCCGAGGCGACGCGCCAGGCGCGCCAGTCGATCCGCAAGATCGCCCGCGAGAAGCCCGACGCGCGCATCATCGTGACGGGCTGCGCCGCGCAGGTAGAGCCCGAGACCTTCGCGGCCATGCCGGAGGTGTCCCAGGTCGTCGGCAACCACGAGAAGATGAAGGCCGAAACCTGGACCGGCATGCGCGATTTCGGCGTCGGCGCATCCGAAAAGGTTCTCGTCAACGACATCATGGCGGTGACGGAAACCGCCGTGCATCTCATCGACGGCATGCGCGGGCGCACCCGCGCCTTCGTGCAGGTGCAGAACGGCTGCGACCACCGCTGCACCTTCTGCATCATCCCCTACGGCCGCGGCAATTCGCGCTCCGTCCCCATGGGCGCGGTGGTGGAGCAGGTGCGCACCCTGGTGGAGCACGGCTCGCGCGAAGTGGTGCTCACCGGCGTCGACATCACGAGCTACGGCAAGGACCTTCCCGGCGAGCCGAAGCTCGGCACGATGGTGAAAAGCCTGTTGCGCCACGTGCCGGAGCTGGAGCGCCTGCGCATCTCCTCGATCGATTCGGTGGAGGCGGACGACGACCTGCTCGACGCCATCGCCAACGAGAGCCGCCTGATGCCGCATCTGCACCTCTCGCTCCAGGCGGGCGACGACATGATCCTGAAGCGCATGAAGCGCCGCCATCTCAGACGCGACGCCATCGCCTTCTGCGAGCAGGTGAAGCGGCTGCGCCCCGACATGGTGTTCGGCGCCGACATCATCGCGGGCTTTCCGACGGAAACGGAAGAGATGTTCTCCCGCTCCCTCGACATCGTCGAGGAATGCGGCCTCACGCATCTCCACGTCTTCCCCTTCTCGCCCCGTCCCGGCACGCCCGCCGCACGCATGCCGCAGGTTCAGCGCGATCTCGTGAAGGACCGCGCCCGCCGCTTGCGCGAGAAGGGCGAGGCTGCGCTGCTCAAGCATCTCGGTGAAGAAGTCGGCGCGCGCCGCAACGTGCTGATCGAAACCGACCAGCTCGGCCGCACGGAAGGATTCACCCTCGTGCGTTTCACAGACGAGGTGAAGCCCGGAGAGATCGTTCCCGTCACCATCGCGGGCCATGACGGCAAGGAATTGCTGGCGGCGTGATTTTGGTTCTTTCGACTCCAGCGTCTCCTGTCATGGCCGGTCTCGTCCCGGCCATCCCTGTCTTGAGAACCGCAGCGGAATGAAAAACGTGGGTCCCCGGCACAAGGCCGGGGATGACGTGAAAGGCATTATTCCGGATCGGCCCCGCCGTCCGGGACGACGCCGCAGAGCCTCACCCGCTCGCGCATATGCTCCGGCACCGGCGCCTCCACGACGATCGGCGGCTTCTTCGGATAGAGCGGCACGCTCACGCTGCGGGCGTGGAGATGCAGGCCCGGGCCGTGGAAGCGCGGGGCCGTGCCGTAGATCGGATCGCCCAGGATCGGGAAGTTCATGGCCGCGCAATGGACGCGAAGCTGGTGGGTGCGGCCCGTGACGGGGCGCAGTTCGAGCAGGGCGAGCCCTTCCGCGCGCCCCAGCACCCGCCACTTGGTCAACGAAGGCTGGCCCTTCGGGTCCACCTTCATCCACCAGCCGCGATCCGGCGATTTCGGGGCCAGTGGGAGATCGATCTCGCCCTCCTCCGCCTCGGGCCCGCCCTCGACGACGGCCCAATAGACCTTGTCGACTTCGTTCTTGCGAAAAAGCTCATTGAGGCGGGCGACGGCCTTCGGGTGCCGCCCCAGGATGAGGCAGCCGGAGGTGTCCTTGTCGAGGCGGTGCGCGGCTTCCGGGCGGCGGGGCAGGCCGAAGCGGAGGGCGTCGAGGTGACGAAACAAAGTTTCCCCGCCCTTCGGGCCGGGATGCACCGGCAGACCGGCGGGTTTGTCGATCACGAGCATCAAGGCATCGCGATACAGCAAACGGCTCACTATCTCTTCCGCATTCATGATGCCTCGGCTAGAGCATCGGACCCAAAAGTGGAACCCACTTTTGGGATTGATCCGATGCTTACGCTTCATGTTGGCGCATCGTTCGGGGCGGAAAACCGAATCCACTTTTCCGCACGATGCGCTAAGGAGGCAAAGGCACTAAATCAAGCACAGCATTCACGAGGCAGCTCAGACCCATGGCCGAAACGAAGCCCGACAAGCCCGGATTTTTCTCCCGTCTCTTCGGGCGTAAAGGCGAAACCGCCCCTGAGGCCGCGCCGCAAACGCCCCAGGCCGGGGGCGAGCCCGAGGCCATGCCCTCCCCGCCCGCGACGGGGGCGGATGATTTGACGGCGGCTCCGCCCACGGTCACCACGGCCTCTCCGGACACTCCCGAAGAGAACAAGACCGCCCCAGAACTTGCCGGAGCCGATCTGCAGCCTGTCGAGACGGTGGAGCCCGAGGGCGGCAATCCGAAGGAGCCGATCCCGCGCATCGAAACCGAGGCGGGTCCCGAACCCCGGCCGGACGTGGTGGAGGCGGAAGCTGACAGGCCTGCCCCGACCCCTCTCGTTGAAGCCAAGCCTGTCGAATCCATGCCGGCCCCGGCGGAGAACATGCCCGCCCCAGTCGAGAAGCGCGGCTGGTGGCAGCGCCTGACGGAGGGCATGCGCCGCACCTCCTCGTCCCTGTCGGACAGCGTCACGGGTCTTTTCACCAAGCGCAAGCTGGACGATGCGACCCTGCAGGATCTCGAGGACGCGCTCATCCAGGCCGATCTCGGCGTACCGACCGCCATGCGGATCACCGAAGCGATCTCGGCGGGCCGCTACAACAAGGAGATCTCACCGCAGGAGGTGAAGACGATCCTGGCGAGCGAAGTCGAGAAGACGCTGCAGCCCGTCGCACGGGCTCTCGATATCGACCGCGCGAAGAAACCCTTCGTGATCCTCATGGTCGGCGTGAACGGCGCCGGCAAGACCACAACCATCGGCAAGCTCTCCCAGAAGTTCCGGCAACAGGGCCTCAAGGTGATGCTGGCGGCGGGCGACACCTTCCGCGCGGCCGCCATTGAGCAGCTCAAGGTCTGGGGCGAGCGGGTCGGCGCCCCGGTTCTCGCCCGCGAGCAGGGCTCGGACGCGGCGGGCCTCGCCTTCGACGCACTCCAGGAGGCCAAGGCCAACGGCACGGACGTGCTGCTCATCGACACGGCGGGCCGGCTGCAGAACAAGGCCGGGCTCATGGCCGAGCTGGAGAAGATCGTGCGCGTGGTCAGGAAGTTCGACGAGAGCGCGCCCCATGCCACCCTCCTCGTGCTCGACGCCACCGTAGGCCAGAACGCGGTGAGCCAGGTCGAGCTGTTCCAGAAGGCGGCGGGCGTGACCGGCCTCGTAATGACCAAGCTCGACGGCACGGCGCGCGGCGGCATTCTGGTGGCCCTTGCCGCCAAGTTCGGCCTGCCGGTCCACTTCATCGGCGTCGGCGAAGGCGTGGAGGACCTGGAGCCTTTCACCGCAGGGGATTTCGCAAAAGCCATCGCCGGGATAGAAGCAACCTCATGACCGACGAAAAGCGCCTCCCGCCTCTTCTCAAGCTCGCCCTCGAAATGGGGCCGCTCGCCCTTTTCTTCGTCGCGAACGCCTATGCGGACAAGTTCGGCTTTTTGGAGAGCCAGCGCATCTTCGTGGCGACCGCCCTCTTCATCGCCGCGACAATCGTCGCGCTTGGCGTTTCCTATGCGCTTCTGCGCAAGCTGCCCATCATGCCCCTGGTGTCGGGCGTCGTGGTGGTGGTGTTCGGCGGGCTGACGCTCTTCCTGCACGACGAAACCTTCATCAAGCTCAAGCCGACCATCGTGAACACGATGTTCGGCCTGATCCTTCTGGGCGGGCTTTATTTCCGCAAGCCGCTGCTCGAGATCGTCCTCGACAGCATGTTCGAGCTGACGGAGGAGGGCTGGCGCAAGCTTACCTTGCGCTGGGCGCTCTTCTTCTTCGCGCTCGCCGCGCTCAACGAGATCGTCTGGCGCACCCAGACCACGGATTTCTGGGTGAGCTTCAAGGTCTTCGGCATCATGCCGCTGACCATCGCCTTCGCGCTGGCCCAGACGCCGCTGCTGTTGAAGCACGAGGTCAAGAAGGCCGAAGAGGCTTAAACAGGCCTCATCAGAACCACGTTGCGGGTGACGCCGGGCAAGGGCTCGTGCGCGATCTCGGCCCAGAGGACTTCCTCCCCCGCCTCCCGCACCGTCTCGATGGAGGCCAGCATGTCACAGCCCGCATTCTTCGTGGCCTGCTCGATGCGGGACGCGATGTTGACCGTCTCGCCCACGACGGTGAATTCCAGGCGGCTTTCATCGCCCACGACGCCGCAGAAGACCTCGCCCGAGTGAATGCCGATCCCGACGCGCACGGGCGGGTCGAAGCGCCGCTTGGCGTTCCAGCGTTCGATCAGCTCCAGCAAGGTGCGCCCGCAGGCGAGCGCCCGTCCCGCGTCACCGTCCTGCGCGCCCGGCACACCGAACAGGATCAGCGCGCCGTCGCCGGTGAATTTGTCGATCACGCCGCCATGACGGCTCGCGGCCCGCAGCACGCGCCGGCGGAACGAGGTGATGAACACGGCCAGCCGCGTCGGATCCATGGTCTCGCCGAACGAGGTGGAGGCGCGCATGTCGACGAACAGCACGGTGATGCGGGTGCGCCGCCCCTGTCTCAAGGATGCGAAGGATTCCTCGGTCAGAACGGGCGCGAGCTCGCGCGGCAGGTAGCGGGTGAGATTGAGGCGAAGGGTGGTCTCGCGCACCGCCCGTTCCAGGAGCACCCGGCTCTGCCGCGCCACGAGAATCAGGATCATCGCGAGCGACAGCACCATGGCGATGCGCACCATGTTGGCCTGCTCGGAGAACAGCCCGGAGAGTTCCGACAGGTCCCGCTGGCGCTGCGCGGGGGTGAGAGAGCCGCCGCCATAGGCGAGGAGCGACAGGCCGGTGACGTAGATCAAGGCCACGAAAGCCTGAAGGCGCGGCTGATAATGAATGGCCGCCGCCGAGATGGTGATGGGCACCACCCAGGCGGCTGGAAAGGCCGCGAAGAGGTTGCCGGGAATGCCCAATCCCCAATGGCTGTAGGCGAGATTGCCGAGGATCAGCAGGGCGTCGAGCACGGCCGTGATGATGGGCAGCCTGTCCACGGCGATCCGCCTGGACGCGAGCCAGGCTCCGCACCATCCGAGCGTCCCGAACAGAGTCAAGGTGAGCTCCGCGATCCAGATCTGCCTGACCGCGACGGGATTGGTGACCTCGATGCCGCCGGTCACGGCGATGACGGTCAGGAGCAGCAATCCCGCCACCACCATGCGCACCAGTCCGGCCCGCTGGAGGGCTCCGGCATCGGCCTCGCGGATCAGCCGGTGAGTGGTCTCGCTCAGCTCCCGCGATCTCCGGCGGTTGCGGAACGAGACCCAGGCGGAGCGGAAGCGCGAAGGTTGGTCCACGGGTTCTCTTCGTCCGATCTCGGGGTTATCAACGGCAAGCCCGGAAGAGCGGATCGGTTCGCCCTTTCAGAACAGATCATGCCGAAGGAATAAATGGCTCATGACCGAGACCTCTCAAGCCATCGCGATCTATGTGGATGCGGATGCCTGCCCGGTGAAGAACGAGGTCTACAAGGTCGCGGAACGCCACCACGTCAAGGTCTTCGTGGTGTCGAACAGCTTTCTCATGGTGCCGCAGAGCCCCCTGTTCGAACGCGTGGTGGTGAGCGCCGGTTTCGACGCGGCGGACGATTGGATCGCCGAGCGCGCGGACCGCGGCGCCATCGTGATCACCGCCGACATCCCGCTCGCCCATCGCTGCGTGACGGCGGGCGCGACCGTGATCGGCCCGACCGGCAAGCCGTTCACGGAAGCCTCCATCGGCATGGCGCTCGCCACGCGCAACCTGATGGAGGACCTGCGCGCCATGGGCGACGTCACCGGCGGGCCGAAGCCGTTCTCGCAGAAGGACAGGTCGGCGTTTCTCTCGGCGCTGGACGTGGCGATCAACCGCCTCAAGCGCGCGGGATTTGGCGGAGCTTCTCCTTGAAGCTCTCGAGATTCTCAGGCGTCAGCGGCCCGATATGCTTGTGGCGGATCATGCCATCCGGCCCCACGATGAAGGTTTCCGGCACGCCGTAGACGCCCCAGTCGATGGAGGCGCGGCCTTTCGGATCGACGCCGACGGCGGAATAGGGATTGCCGAGCGCGCCGAGAAAGCGGCGGGCGTTGTCGGGGTCGTCCTTCTGGTTGATGCCCACCAGCCGCACGGACGGATCCTTCGCCAGCTCCACCAGGAGCGGATGTTCCTGGCGGCAGGGAGCACACCAGGAGGCGAAGACGTTCACGATGGTGACGCGGCCCTTCAGGTCCTCGTTGGAGAAGCCCGGCACGGGCTTGCCCTCGGCGACGAGGCCCTCCAGCGGCGCGAGATTGAAGGTGGGCACGGGCTTGTTGATGAGGGCGGAGGGCAGGTCCGACGGGTTCCGGCCCGAGGTGAGCTGCAGGAAGAACAGCACCGCCAGCACGACGAAGACGAGAACAGGCAGGATGAAGATCAGCCGCGGGCGCGGCGCGGTTGCCTCAGCCACGGCGCGACCTCCTGCCGATGCCGCGGGATTCGAGCTCGGCCAAGGCGCGGACCTGGGCGCGGTGATCGATCACGGCGCGAAGAACGAGGCCCGCGACCACCAGGGCCGTGACCGCATAGGAAAAGGCGATGAAGAAGGTGTGCGTCATCAGGCGGCCTGTGCATCGAGGCGCTCGGCCTCGAGAAGGTTGAGCGTGCGCACGCGGCGGCGCAGGATTTCCGTGCGGATGCCCGAAAGATGCAGCGCCACGCCCACGAGCGTGAAGGCGACCGCCATGACGAGCAGCGGCACGAGCATGGAAGGATGGATCGTCGGCCCGCCGAGGCGGAACACGGAGGCCGGCTGATGGAGCGTGTTCCACCAATCGACGGAAAACTTCACGATCGGCACGTTCACCGCCCCCACGAGGGTGAGGATCGACACGGCGCGGGCGGCCCGGTTCGGCTCCTCGATGGCGCGCCAGAGAGCCAGAATGCCGAGATAGATGAGCAGCATCACCAGCATCGAGGTGAGGCGCGCGTCCCATTGCCAGTAGGTGCCCCACATGGGCTTGCCCCAGAGCGAGCCGGTGACGAGGCAGATCAGCGTGAAGGCCGCGCCGATGGGAGCCGCCGCCTTCTGCGACACGTCCGCCAGCGGATGCCGCCAGACGAGGGTGCCGAGCGCGGAACTCGCCATGATCACGTAGAAGAACAGGGACAGCCAGGCCGCCGGCACGTGGATGTACATGATCTTCACCGTCTCGCCCTGCTGGTAGTCGGCGGGCGCTACGAACCAGACCAGGTAGAGGCCGATGGCGAGCGACAGCACGGCCAAGCCCGTCACCCAGGGCAGCAGGCTGCCGCTGTAGCTCATGAAACGGGACGGGTTGGCAAGCTCACGGATCATACGCACGATGTAGCGGCCTTCGCTCACGCCTGCAACGAGGAGCGGCTTTTCCGCTCAATAACGATTTCGCCAGGGCGGCCGTTCTCTAGCGGCGAAAAGGACGGCCCGGCACTCCGATATTGTCCGTAAGACACCATTGTCCGCAACACAACTCGGACTTCGTCGCGCCTTGTCCCGTCCCCTCGCGGGCAGGGATGGTGCGACCACGTGAGACCTCAAACCCGTGGAGCGCCGACTCGACCTCTCCCTGCGGGAGAGGTCGGACCCATAGGTTCGGGTGAGGGGTTACAGCCATCTCCGGAAAGGTCTCACCCCCCTCACCCCCGCTGCGCTCGACCTCTCCCCGGCGGGGAGACGTGACCCTCACCCCCGCTGCGCTCGACCTCTCCCCGGCGGGGAGACGTGAGAGGTGGAGCCGCCGCGCCTTTCAATCGCCATGGGAGGGATTATGGTGATGCGCATCTTTGTTGCGGAGCAAGCCATGCGCCTTCCTGCCCTCCTCCTGATTGCCCTCGGCCTGTCCGGGGCCACCTCCGCGCAGGAGATGTCTCTCCGCCTGCCCGTCGCCTGCGAGATCGGGCGCACCTGCTTCGTCCAGCACTATGTGGACCATGATTCCACGCCGGAGGCCCACGATTATCAATGCGGGACTCTGACCTATGACGGGCATGACGGAACGGATATCCGCATTTCGACCATGGCGGCGCAGAAGGCCGGCGTCGATGTGATCGCTGCGGCGGACGGCAAGGTCCTGCGCACCCGGGACGGGATGGAGGACATCTCTGTCGCGGGCCAGGGCCGCGGCAGCGTGGCCAATGCCGAATGCGGCAACGGGGCGGTCGTCGATCACGGCAACGGCTGGCAGACGCAATATTGCCACATGGCCAAGGGCAGCCTGTCCGTGAAGCCGGGCGACGTTCTCAAGGCGGGCGACAGGATCGGTCGCGTCGGCCTGTCGGGCATGACGGAATTCCCGCATCTGCACTTCA
The DNA here is from genome assembly GCF_055792805.1 of Microvirga sp. HS2. NCBI lineage: Bacteria > Pseudomonadati > Pseudomonadota > Alphaproteobacteria > Hyphomicrobiales > Methylobacteriaceae > Microvirga > Microvirga sp. HS2. The sequence goes on along the minus strand of NZ_JBVVAJ010000001.1, from coordinate 369,115 downwards.
CCGTCCGCAAGGACGGAAAGGTCGTCGATCCGTTCACCTCCGGCCCTGCGACCCAGGCCTGCGGCACGAAGCAGACGGCCTCCCTCTGGGAGCCGTCCACGTTTCGCGGTCTCGGCTACGCGGCGGGCAGCGTGCTGAACAAGGGTTTCGCGCCCGGGCCCGTCACGATGGAAGCCATCGAATCGGGCGCCGCGGAACAGAACCCGCCCGCGACCACCTCCCCCGCCCTCGTGGCCTATGTGCGGGCCATCGGGCTCAAAGGCGGCGATGTTCAGACGCTCACCCTGTTCGACGCGGACGGAAAGCCGGTGGCCCGGAACACGGCTCCGCCCCTCGACCGCGACAAGGCGCAATGGATGATGTTCGCCGGGATCAAGCAGCCCACGGGCGGCTTCCGCCCCGGCCTCTACCGCGCGATCTATCGTGTCGAGCGGGAGGGCAAGCCCGCCATCGAGCAGGCCTTCGGGGTGAGCCTGAGGCCGTGATCATTCCCCCGACCGCAGGGCCGCCGCCGCTCCGACCGTGCCGACCACGGCGGCGATGAGCGACAGAGCGATGAGGATGAGGAAGGGCGTCGCGAAGGGAATCGTGCCGCCGAGCGCCGCATTCGCCGCCGAGACCCCGAAGATGAGCGTGGGGATCATGAAAGGCAGCACCAGGATCGCGAGGATCAGGCCGCCGCGCCGCAGCGAGGCGGTGAGCGCCGCCCCCACCGCGCCGATGAAGGTGAGCGCGGGCGTGCCGACGAGAAGGGTCGCCACCATGGCGAGCATGCCCTCCGGCGAAAGCGCGACGAGGAGCCCAAAGAGCGGCGTCGCGATGGCGAGCGGCAGGCCGGTGGTCAGCCAATAAGCCAGCACCTTGGCGAGCACGATGACTTCGAGGGGCGCGGGCGAAAGCCGGAGAAGCTCCAGGGAGCCGTCCTCCTGGTCCGCCTGGAACAGGCGGTCGAGGCCGATGAGGGTCGCGAGCAGGGCCGCGATCCAGAGGATGGCCGGGCCGATTCGCGACAAAAGGTTGAGATCGGGACCGAGCGCAAAGGGAATCAGCGTCACGATCATCAGAAAGAAGATGAGCCCCATGACGCCCGAGCCGCCCACGCGGGCGGCGAGCTTCAGGTCGCGGATCAGGAGCGCGCGAAAGGAGCGGAACATCACGCGGCCCCCCAGGCACGAAGAGAGGCGCGCTCGATCCGGATTTCCTTCGGTTCGGACAGGAACAGGGGCGAGTGGGTCGTGGCGGCGATCATGCCGCCCTTGGCGCGATGATCCTCCAGGAGCCGGCGCAGGGTCTCCTGAGAGGCGGCGTCCAGCGCCGAGGTCGGCTCGTCGAGAAGCCAGAGAGGGCGATGGGCCACGAGCAGGCGGGCGAGCGCCACGCGATGGCGCTGCCCCGCCGAGAGATAACCCACCGGCAGCCGGGCCGCATGGGCGAGCCCCACCGCCTCCAGCGCCTCGGCGGCGGACAAGGCCGGTTGTCCGAGAAAGTCGCGCGCGAAGTCCAGATTCTCCTGCGCCGTCAGCGCGCTTTTGAGCGCATCCCGGTGGCCGACATAATGGAGGCACTCGGGCAGGCTGCGCTCGCCGGCCCCCTCCCACAGGATCTTTCCGCCAGCGGGCGTCAGCCGTCCGGCGAGGAGTTCGAGCAGGGTCGATTTTCCGGCTCCGTTGCGGCCGGTGATCACTAAGGCCTCGCCGGATTGCAGCGTGAAGGACACGCCGTCGAAGATCCGGCGGCCGCCCCGCTCGCATGCCAAATCGTTAACGCTCAGACGCAAACCTTGCCCCAAACTCGGCCCCTGCCCTCATTGCACCCCAGAATGGTTCTAAACCGTGTAGCGGGATGGTTGGAAATGATCTATAGCACCCTCGGCTGCGCCGCGCGCCAAGGCGTCCAATCCGCCTCGCGCGCTTTTCCCCTGTCCGGGCGCCCCCGGAGCGGCGCGCGCTTATCGCGCTTTCGGCCGAACAACCTGTTCGTAACCCAAATGCACGCGAGGATTCGCCGTGACGCTCACCAACAGCTTCAACGCCCGCCAGACCCTTAAGGTCGGCGACAAGACCTATACCTATTACTCCCTCGCCGAGGCCGAGAAGAACGGTCTCAAAGGAGCCTCGAAGCTGCCCTTCTCCATGAAGGTGCTGCTCGAGAACCTGCTCCGCTACGAGGACGGCCGCACGGTCACCAAGGCCGATATCGAGGCCGTGGCCGCCTGGCTCGACAACAAGGGCAAGGACGAGAAGGAAATCGCCTATCGCCCCGCCCGCGTCCTGATGCAGGACTTCACCGGCGTTCCGGCCGTGGTGGATCTCGCCGCCATGCGCGACGCCATGAAGAACCTCGGCGGCGACCCGCGCAAGATCAACCCGCTGGTGCCCGTCGATCTCGTGATCGACCACTCGGTGATCGTGGACGAGTTCGGCACGCCGAAGGCCTTCGACCGCAACGTCGAGCTGGAATACCAGCGCAACGGCGAGCGCTACCGCTTCCTGAAATGGGGCCAGACCGCGTTCGAGAACTTCTCGGTCGTTCCTCCCGGCACCGGCATCTGCCACCAGGTGAACCTGGAATTCCTCTCCCAGACCGTCTGGACCCGCAAGGACGCGGCTTCGGGCACGGAAGTGGCCTATCCCGACACCCTCGTCGGCACCGATTCGCACACCACCATGGTCAACGGCCTCGCCGTTCTCGGCTGGGGCGTGGGCGGCATCGAGGCCGAGGCCGCCATGCTCGGCCAGCCGATCTCCATGCTGATCCCCGAAGTCATCGGCTTCAAGCTCACCGGCAAGCTGAAGGAAGGCATGACCGCCACCGACCTGGTGCTCACCGTCACCCAGATGCTGCGCAAGAAGGGCGTGGTCGGCAAGTTCGTGGAATTCTACGGCCCCGGCCTCACCGACATGTCCGTGGCCGACCGCGCCACGATCGGCAACATGGCTCCCGAATACGGCGCCACCTGCGGCTTCTTCCCGATCGACCAGAAGACCGTCGACTACCTCAAGACCACCAGCCGCACCGACGAGCGCGTGGCCCTCGTCGAGGCCTATGCCAAGGCGCAAGGCATGTGGCGCACGGCCGACACGCCGGACCCGGTCTTCACCGACTCCCTCGAGCTCGACCTCGGCGACGTGGTTCCCTCGCTCGCGGGCCCCAAGCGTCCGCAGGACCGCGTGACCCTCGACACTTCCAAGACCTCCTTCGCCGACGCCATGGAGAAGGAATTCCGCAAGGCTGGTGAAACGGCCAAGCGCGTGAAGGTGGAGAACGCCAATTTCGATCTCGGCCACGGCGACGTGGTGATCGCGGCGATCACCTCCTGCACCAACACCTCGAACCCCAGCGTGATGATCGGCGCAGGGCTCCTCGCCCGCAACGCGGTGAAGAAGGGCCTCAAGTCCAAGCCATGGGTGAAGACCTCGCTCGCGCCCGGATCGCAGATAGTCGAGGAATACTTCAAGAAGGCCGGCCTCCAGGAGAGCCTGGATGCGCTGGGCTTCAACCTCGTCGGCTTCGGCTGCACGACCTGCATCGGCAATTCGGGCCCGCTGCCCGAGAACGTGTCGAAGGCGATCAACGACAACGACCTCGTGGCCGTGTCGGTGCTCTCCGGCAACCGCAACTTCGAAGGCCGCGTGAACCCGGACGTGCGCGCGAACTATCTCGCTTCGCCTCCGCTCGTGGTGGCCTACGCGCTCGCAGGCTCGATGCTGGTGGACCTGACGAAGGATCCGCTCGGCACGGGTTCGGACGGCCAGCCGGTCTATCTGAAGGACATCTGGCCCTCCTCGGCGGAAGTGCAGGAGTTCATCGACCGCACGATCACCAGCGAGCTGTTCAAGAGCCGCTACTCCGACGTGTTCGCGGGCGACGAGAACTGGAAGAAGGTCACCTTCGAGCCGGGCCTCACCTATGAGTGGCCGGCCGGTTCGACCTATGTGCAGAACCCGCCTTACTTCGAGGGTATGACCAAGGAGCCGCAGCCGGTCACGGACATCGTGAACGCCCGCATCCTCGGCCTCTTCCAGGACTCGATCACCACCGATCACATCTCGCCCGCAGGCAATATCCGCGCCGCTTCGCCGGCCGGTGAATACCTGCAGTCGCATCAGGTGCGCGTCGCCGACTTCAACCAGTACGGTACCCGTCGCGGCAACCACGAGGTCATGATGCGCGGCACCTTCGCCAATATCCGCATCAAGAACCAGATGGTGAAGGACGAGAGCGGGCACGTGGTCGAGGGCGGCTACACCATCCACCAGCCGAGCGGAGAGCGGATGTACATCTACGACGCCGCCATGCGCTACAAGGCCGAGGGCGTTCCGCTGATCGTTCTCGCCGGCAAGGAATACGGCACCGGCTCGTCCCGCGACTGGGCGGCCAAGGGCACGAACCTGCTGGGCGTCCGCGCCGTCGTCGCGGAGAGCTTCGAGCGCATTCACCGCTCGAACCTGGTCGGCATGGGCGTCGCCCCCTTCGTGTTCCAGGGCGAGGATTCCTGGGCGTCTCTGGGCCTGAAGGGCGACGAGACCATCACCATCAAAGGCTTGTCCGGCGACCTGAAGCCGCGTCAGCGCATGGAGATGGAGGTCACCTCCCCCGACGGTTCGGTGAAGCGCATTCCGGTGCTCTGCCGTATCGATACGCTGGAAGAGGTTGAATACTTCCGCAACGGCGGCATCCTCCAATACGTGCTGCGCCAGCTCGCGGCTTAAGGCGAAAGCAAAACACCCGCTCTTCGTTGGAAGAGCAGGGTCAGCCTGGCGAAAGAAGCCTGGGCGATGGATCCATCGCCCAGGCTTTCTGCTGAATGGGGTGCTTCACGCCATGGGAGAGAGGAGTCGCAGCGGAGTTGTGAGCGAAAGCCGCATTGTCGGCTGCGGCTGCTCGCCCCTCCTCAGACGATGATGAACTCCGCGTAGGTGAGCGCGGCCTTGTTGGTGAACTGGGCGATGAGCACCGGGGCGCCCGCGCCCGAACCGTCCGCATCGTAGTAGAGCTTGCCTGTCGAGCGGTCGTAGATCAGGTGATCGTTGGCATCCAGTGCCTTGGGGCCCACGACGAATTTGGAGCTGCTCAGGCGGTCCGCCGCCCCCAGCTTCGCCATGTACCTGTTGTCGAGCTGGATCGTGTCGTAGGTCTTGTTGTAATCGGTGATCTTGTCCACGTTGCCGGTCTTGCTCAGGCGGTCCTTGAACACGAAGATATCCCGGCCCGAGCCGCCCGTGAGGATGTCGTTGGCGTAGCCGCCATCGAGCGTATCGTTGCCGGAGCCTCCGTTGAGCGTGTCGTTCCCCGACCCGCCCGTGATCCTGTCGTTGCCGGAATTTCCAGAAAGCCTGTCTCTGCCGCTGCCGCCAACGAAGGTGTCATTGCCAGCAGTGCCTGAGGTGACTTCGGCTGCGACATTGCCGACTTGAATGACGATGTTCTTGATGACGGTCAGGCCACCTGAATCCTTGGCCTCCACCTGAATGGTATGGGAGCGAAGCTGCTCGTAATCGAGCAACGTGCCTTTGGCGACCAGGATGGACCTGCCGTCGGCGCTGAGCTTGAAGCGGCCTCCTGCATCGTCGAGAAGCGTGTAAGTGAATGTATCGCCCTGATTGATGTCGGTCGTCATGAGATCGCCGACCTTGGTGTCAGTGGCGGCCAGTTCAGCGGCCGTGAACCGATCGAGGGTCACATCTGTCGGCGCTCGGTTGACGTTCACCTCGATGACAGCATTGGTCCGCCGTCCTCCCGCGTCCGCCACGGAGAGGTCGATCGTGCGGATCCCACCTTCGCTTTCACCGCTGCTGGTGTACGTCAGGGCGCGGATGAGCCGTTCGACACGTGCGGTGGTTGCATCCTGGTTGAACGCGATGAACAGGACGGAATCGTCAAAGCCGGTCGAATTGGTTGCGCCGATTTCGACACCGTCGACACTGATGCTGCGCTGGCCGGAATCCGACGGGGGAGACAGCGCGATTCCTGTCGATGTGTCGATCCCAATCAACTCCTGGGCGGTTCCCTGTCGAATGGATACGAACAGGCTCCTCATCAGGCCTTCGTCGGACTCCAGCACCGCGTCCTGGCCGGAATCGAGGAACACCGTATCTCCAACATTGACCGCAACCCGAGCTTCTCCGAAGGCCGTGATTTCCGGTGCCGTGTGGACCGTCGTCACGCCGCCTGCTGTGACTTTGTCGATGCCCTGTCGATGGAGGGCCAATCGCTGCTCGGGCGTCAGCGCGCCGGTGACGAAGATGAGTTCGTCGTTTGCAGCCGCCTCACCATGGATCAGGTTGGCGAGTGCCAGGTCATTGTTGTCGGCCGCATCTTGTAGCGTGATCAGAGCTCCGTCCGTGGAGAATTCGATGCGGACAATGCTTGTGATCGTCTTGCCCCTGAAATCGAAATGGCCTCCCGTCAGTCTCAGCTGGTCGTAGCCACCGCCCCCGTCGAAATGCGTTACGCCAGCCCATTGGCTCGCCCCGATGATGATCGTGTCCGACGCGCTGCTGCCCCGGATCGTCTCGATGCCGGCAAGCTGCGCCATCTGATCCAGGTCGAATTGACCGCCGCCGGTCAGCGCGAGCGTATCGTCACCGATGCCGCCGTCCAAGACATCGCCCCAGCCGATAAGATCTTCGGATACGGTAAAGGTGTCGCTGCCGTCCGTGCCCTGGACGTTGTCGCCGATGGGAAGGTCGACCCAGTCTGCCTGGTCGCCTGTGTCATCCAAACGGAGCCCCAGGGCCCGGTCTTGGGAGAACCCGGTTCCGATGAACAGGTCTTTGCAGGTCAACGCGCGGATGAGGGTCTCCACATGCTCGGGCGTGGCCGCGGCATTGAAGGAAAAGAGGAGCTGGGATGAGATGTTCGCCCCCGCAACCGTTCCGATGTGAAGTCCGCCGACCATGATTCTCGCGCCCGCGACCAGGCCGTCAGGCAGCTCGACACCGCCTTGCTGGACACGCACCCCGAGTTCGACCGTGTTTCCGCGGGCGTAAAATGAGAGGGACTGGAGCGGGTGGTCACCCGGCAGCACCTGCGCGTTTTGATCTCCGTCGATGAGGGCTTCCTGGTTGGGGATTCTTGTGAAGGAGCTCAGGTTCAGGATCTGTGGGCCGGCCATTCCGCACCGCCTTTGTGTGATGAAATATTATATCATGCTACAGAGAGGCATGCTTTCCTTCAAGGGCTCCGGACACCCGCAGTGCGGCCGACACGTCTCCAGACACGGACGACACTCCAGCCCGTTCCCCGGAGCCTCCGACGATCATGGGATTTGATCTGCGCCGCTCCAATCGGGCCCAAGCGTTGCGGCGTTTTGCCCATGCCGCACGGCTCCCGGGTGGCCTAAAGAAGCCCATGCCTTGCCGGAGCGGTTTCTCGCGCCCGTTAACGGCTCATTAACCATAACCCGGCGAAGCTCCTGTCATTGCTTCCAAAGACATTGCCGAAAGCCATGAGCGACCTTCTCGTCAGTATCCGTCACGCCAAGCCCGATGATGCCCCCGCCTTGTCCAGGGTGTTCGACGCCGCCTGGCGCGAGGCCTATCTCGGCATCATTCCCGGGGTGACCCTGGACAAGATGTTCGCCCGCCGGGGCGAGCGCTGGTGGCGCTCCACGGTGACGCGGGGCCGTCCTCTCGTGGTGCTGGATATCGGCCAGGGGATCGCCGGCTATGCATCCTACGGCCGCTGCCGGGACCGCTCGCTTCCGGCGGAGGGCGAGATCGACGAGATCTACCTGCTGCCGGAATACCAGGGGATCGGATTGGGACGTCGCCTGTTCAAGGCCGTTCTCAACGACCTGCGCCACAGCGACATGCCGCGGGTGGCCGTGTGGGCCCTGGCCGAGAACGCCCGCGCCTGCGCGTTCTACGAAAGCCTCGGCGGACGCAGCATCGCCCGCGTCGAGGAACGCATCGGCGGCACACCACTGGCGAAAGTTGCCTATCTCTTTCGCTGAAAACCGATTTTTGGTTCTTGTTGCGGACGCCCAGTCCGGCTAGTGAAGCGCCAAAGCCTTGCAGGGCGGTCCGGCGAGCCATCCGGCTCCGGCCGTTCGAGAAGGCTTCATTTTGCTGCATTGATCGGTGAAACAGCCCTATCTTCACCGAGGTCGATGCCTCAAGCCTTGTTCCGGAGAACAGCTCTATGCGCCTTGACGCGATTCCGACTGGAAAGAACCCGCCTGAGGACGTGAACGTCGTCATCGAAGTGCCGCTCGGCGGCGAGCCCATCAAGTACGAGATGGACAAGGAGTCGGGTGCTCTCTTCGTCGACCGGTTCCTGTATACCGCCATGCGGTATCCCGGGAATTACGGCTTCATCCCCCATACCCTGTCCGGCGACGGCGACCCCTGCGACGTTCTCGTCGCCAACACCCGCGCCATCGCGCCGGGCGCGGTCATGAACGTGCGCCCCGTGGGCGTGCTCGTGATGGAGGATGACGGCGGCCAGGACGAGAAGATCATCGCGGTCCCGTCGAGCAAGCTGACCCAGCGCTACGACCGGGTGCAGAACTATACCGACCTGCCCGAAATCACCCTCAAGCAGATCGAGCACTTCTTCGAGCACTACAAGGATCTCGAGCCCGGCAAATGGGCCAAGATCATCCGCTGGGGCGATGCGGCGGACGCTCGCCGCCTGATCAATGAAGGCATCGAGCGGGCCAAGCAGAAATAAGCCTGCGCCTCGACAGAATCGGCTGGAGGAGCCCTCCGACCGTCGTGGTTGGAAAGCCCGGCTCACACGAGCCGGGCTTTTTGTTTCGGCTTCGTCAGAAGATAATGAAGTCGTTGTAGGTCAGGCTCAGGTTCTTGCCGATGATGGCGAACTGAACCGCTTTTTCCTTGCCGGTTCCATCCGGATCGTAGAACAGGGCGCCGGCCGATTTGTAGTAGATGATCCGATCATACTTGTCCTTCACCTGGTTGCCCACCACGAAGGCGTTGGACGACAGGGTACCCCGCGCGATCTTGGAGAAGATCGCATGCGACAGCCTGATCGTGTCGTCGGAAGGCTTGAAGTCGGCGATGAAATCCATGTTCGAACCCGCCGGAGACGCGTTGAACACGAAGCTGTCCCTGCCGGTGCCGCCGTAAAGGGTATCGTTGCCGGTGCCGCCATAGAGGATGTCGTCGCCGTCGCCGCCATGGAGCGTGTCGTTGCCGGCGCCGCCATAGAGCGTGTCTTTGCCGGTTTCGGTCAACCCAGCGCCGGACGTTCCATCACCGCCGATGACGAAATCATTTCCGGCGCCGCCATCGAGGAGATCGTTGCCTTTGCGGCCGAAGACCTGGTCGTTTCCGCCGAGACCATAGACCCTGTCGTCGCCGTATTCGCCGACGACCTGCTCGCCCGCATTCGTTCCGCTGCGGATGACGGCCGCATCCTCGTATTCGTTGACGATCGTGACCACCACGTCTCTCGTGGCGGTGCCCGTCGTGGCGCCGTCGCTGAGGTTCTTGAGGCCGTCGCTCACCGTCACATGGAGCGTGTAGGTGGCGGTCAGGTGGCCGTTGCTCAGGGTTTCGAAGTTCAGAAGGTCCTTGTTCTTGACGCGAATGGTCTTGCCGTCGTCATCGAGCTTGAAGAGGTCGTTCTCCTGCAGGCTGAAGGTCAGCGCATCGCCGTCGGCATCGATTGCGGAGAGAACGCCGACGACGGCGCCGTTGGCGCTGTTCTCCCGGATGCCGGTGCCCGAAATGCTCACCATGGTCGGAGCCGCGGAATTGGTGAGGGCGTAGATCTCGTCGTCGGTGGTGATGGTGTCATTGCCGAGGAACTTCAGCAGGCGGATGCCCTTGAGGCTGTCCTCGCCACCCGTTCCGCCCTCGACCGTATCGTTGACGGTATAGGACGTCTCTTCCGTGCCGGTCGTCACCGAGACGAGATAATTGTTCCTGGAGCCCGAGAAGACCGCCATGTCGTTGCCGTCTCCACCTTCCAGCGTATCGTTGCCGTCGCCGCCCCAGAGGGTGTCGTTGCCGGCATCGCCGACGAGTTTATCCGTGCCCGCGCCGCCAACGAGGCTGTCATGCCCAAGGCCGCCATTGAGGCTGTCGTTGTCCGCGCCGCCGTCGAGCGTGTCGTTGCCGTCCCCACCTTCGAGCGCGTCGGCGCCGCCATGGCCAGCGAGGCTGTCGTTGCCGGCCCAGCCCCAGATCTTGTTGGCGCCGTCGCTGCCGTCGATGGTGTCCCAGTTGCTGCCGCCGTTGACATTCTCGATGTCCTTCAACGTCTCCCAGCCGGAGCCGAAAGTGTTCTGGGACACACCGTTGAGCCTGAGGTCGACCTTGACCGCGGCCGTTCCGAAGTAATTGGCCGTATCTTCGCCCTCGCCGCCGTCGAGCGTATCGTTCCCAGCGCCTCCTTCGAGCGTGTCGCTCCCGGCGCCGCCCTGAAGCACGTTGTCGGCGCTGTTGCCCTTGATCCAATCGTTGTTGCCGCCGCCGACGATGTTCTCGATATTCGTCAGCGTATTGGGGTCGAAGCCGCCGCCGATGAACTGTTGGCCCGTCTGCGACAGGTCGACGGTGATGCCGCCCGTCGTGCCGCCCGGAGGAGACGAGTAATCGACTGTGTCGCTGCCCGCGCCACCATCGTAGAAATCATTTCCCTTTCCGCCGACGAAGACTTCGGAACCCGCGCCGCCATAGGCCCTGTCGTTGCCGTCGCCGAGCACGATCTTGCCGATGGTCGTGCCGCCGCTGCCATCGTAGATGTCGTCGCCGTTCCCTAAGTCGATCGCGACTCCCTCAGCGCCCGTGGAGCGGATCAGGCCGGCATTGACGACTTTGTCGCCGGCGGCACCGCTCACGATGGCTGCTCCAGAGGTGATGATCGTGCCCGTGTTCAGCACCTCGAGCTTGCCATCGGCATCCATCTTGACGCCGTTGACGCCGGTGATGGTGCTCTGGTTGGTGACGAGGCCGTCCCCGCCGGCGGAGAAATGGATCGCAGCGCCCGCGACGGAGGAGATGAAGCCGCCGCCGTTGAAGATCCGGTTCGGTTTGGTCTCGGAGCCGGTCGCCGCAAAATTGATGCCGTCGTTCTGGCCGAAGATGGTCACCCCGGGAATGACGGTGATGTCCTGGGCCCCGATGGCGTTGATCGCATTGTTGCCTGCGGTGCGATTGCTGATCGTCACGCCGACGAAGGCGGTCCCCAGATCCAGGGTTACGCTCCCGTCGGTGCCGATGGTCGGGAGATTGTTCGGATCAAAATAATAGTTTTCGGCCATGAGTCTCTTCCAAAGAGCAAGGGATCGATAGCCGAATTCGATACGTTATTTCGTCAAAAACGAAAAGGGTCCGCATCGGATATTTACGCCGCCTCTCCGCAGAGGGATTGCGACGAGCCGGAAAAACCGCTCCTGCGCGTTAACAGAGGGTTAAACGACCCTCTCCCCTTGAACGCCCAGCCCGCCTTTGGACGAGCGGCCCTTGCCCTTCAGAGCGCCTCGCCCCTGAGAAGCCGCGGTGCGTCGTCTCGCCTCAGGCCTGCCGCCTCGCGGATGAAGAACCGCTTCAGGCCCGGCATCCGGTCGACCAGGCCGAGGCCGAGATCGCGGATCAGGCGCACCGGCAGCATGTCGTTGGAGAACAGCCGGTTCAGGCCGTCGGTCATGATCCCCATGGCGGTAATGTCCGCCCGCCGGGCGCGCTCGTATTGCATGAGCACGTCGGCGCTGCCCGGATCCATGCCGAGCCGCATCGAATCGGCGATGATTTCCGCCAGGACCGCCACGTCGTGGAGGCCGAGATTGAGGCCCTGACCGGCGATCGGGTGGATGAGATGGGCCGCGTCGCCCAAGAGCGCGAGGCGCTCGCCCACGAAGGAGCGCGCCACGCCGAAAGCCAGGGGATAGGCCTGGGGCTTCGTCTCGAAGGCGATCTTGCCGAGTTGCAGGCCGAAGCGCTTCTCGAGCTCGGCCAGCAGATCCTCCGGATGGGATTCGAGCAGGGCGGGCACGTTCTCGCTGCGCTCGCTCCAGACGATGGAGGAGCGGTGCTGCACGGACCCGTCGGCCCGGACCTCGTCCTTCAGGGGCAGGATCGCGAAGGGGCCCGCGGGAAGGAAATGCTCCACCGCCCTGCCCTCGTGGTCGCGCTCATGCGCGATCGTGGCGACGATGCCGGATTGATTGTAGGGCCAGGAGATCCAGCCGATGCCCGCCTGCTCCCGCAGGCGCGAGCGCGCGCCGTCGGCGGCGACGAGAAGCGCGGCGGAGAGCGTCTCGCCGCCGGTCAGCGCGACGTCGGTATGCCCGCCCTGCGCGGAAAAGCCCTTCACGCCTTCCGGCCTTAAGCTCACGCCGCCGGACCGGCAGGCGTCGACGAGGACCCCCGTCAGGTCGCCCGAGGTGACCATGTGGGCGAAGGGTTCGCCATCCACCGCGCCCTCGAAGGTCAGGAACGTCGGTCGCACCGGGTCCTGCAGGCTGGAATCGGTGATCACCATGTCGAGGATCGGCTGCGCCTTGGCGGCCACTTCCTCCCAGAGCCCCAGCGCCTCGAACATCCTTCGCGCCGCCGCGGCGATCGCGAAGGAGCGCCGATCCCCGTGCGGATCGCGGGCCAGCGCCGGGTCGCACATGACCACGTCGACCCCGTCGGCCAGGGCGCGCTTGAGCGCCAGCGCGAGGGACAGCCCCGCCAGCCCGCCGCCTGCGATGACAATCCGCGACCGCTCCGTGCCCGCTGCTGCTGCCATGGGGTTCTCCTCTGCTTCTCGAAAACGGCCTGTGGGCGCACCGCTTCGCCGTCCGCTGCGTTGACCCTATTCATGTGGGTGTCAGCGATCCATCCGCCAGCGTCAAGCTTGACCTTCGCGCGGCCCTCGCCGATGGATGATGCTTTCCCGTTGGAGGACGACCGATTCATGTCCCGCGCCGTGACAGACCTTCTCTCCATTCTCGACCTCGAACAGCTCGAGGTGAACCTGTTTCGCGGCCAGAGCCCGAAGAGCGGCTGGCAGCGGGTCTTCGGCGGGCAGGTGATCGGCCAATCCCTGGTCGCCGCCACCCGCACGGCGGACGGGCGCCATCCCCATTCCCTCCATTGCTACTTCATGCTGCCGGGCGACCCCAAGGTCCCGATCATCTATGAGGTGGACCGGATCCGTGACGGCAAGAGCTTCACGACCCGCCGCGTGGTGGCCACCCAGCACGGGCAGGCGATCTTCGCCATGTCGGCTTCGTTCCAGGTCGATGAGGGCGGGTTCGGGCACCAGGCCGAGATGCCGAAAGTGCCCGGCCCCGACGAGCTTCCCTCGGAGGAGGAGGTGAAAGGCGGCCTGCTGCTGCAGATGCCCGAACCCATGCGCACCTATTACGAGCGCGAGCGCCCTCTCGAGATCCGCCCCGTGGAGATCAAGCGCTACACCTCGCGAGAGCCGGGCGAGCCGCGCTTCCATGTCTGGATCAAGACCACGGGCCAGCTGCCGGACGATCCCGCCATCCACCAATGCGTTCTCGCCTATGCGTCGGACATGACGCTGCTCGACACGTCGCTCATTCCCCATGGCCGGACGGTGTTCGATCCGACGATCCAGGCGGCGAGCCTCGACCATGCCATGTGGTTCCACCGCCCGTTCCGGGCCGACGAGTGGCTGCTCTACGCGCAGGACACGCCCAACGCCTCGGGCGCGCGCGGCTTCTCCCGCGGCCTGATCTTCAAGCAGGATGGCACCCTCGTGGCCTCGGTCGCCCAGGAAGGCCTCATCCGCGACCGCAGCGCTTGACGGGTGGCCTCGAAACAGAGCGCAGCTTCCCTCCCTTTTGCGGGAAGGGAGCAAGGATGGTGTACGCCAGGTCAAAGGGTGAGTGACTTCGGAAGGCACAACAACCATAATACGACGTCATGGCCGGGCTCGACCCGGCCATCTCCGTTTTCGGAACCACAGCGCCGATAAGACGTGGGGTCCCCGGCACAGGGCCGGGGATGACGTGAGAGCAGTGAGTTAGGCTCCCTCTCACCCGCCTATCCTCGGGGCTCGGGGAGAAGAAGGCTGCCCGCGCCTTTCGAAAGCGCCTCAGGCTCCTGCCCAAGAGTTCATCAATCAGAACGTTTTCTGACCATTTCACGGCTGCCCAGGGAAGAGGCAGGACGGCTGCGCCCTGCCGCGCGGACGCGGCACGAAACTTGGCACGATAATTGCTTAACCCCTTCCGACACCTGCCTTGAGAGGCGGGTTCGTTTCGAAACCATGGCCCGAGACACCGGGCCGGCGTCTCAAAGGGGGCCAACCCATGAAAATCGTGATGGCGGTCATCAAGCCATTCAAGCTGGAGGAGGTGCGCGATGCACTCACCGCCCTCGGCGTGCACGGTCTCACCGTGACGGAAGTGAAGGGATACGGGCGGCAGAAGGGCCACACGGAAATCTATCGCGGCGCGGAATACGCCGTGAGCTTCCTGCCGAAGCTCAAGATCGAGGTGGCCGTGGCGTCCGAGCTGGTCGCCCAGGTGATCGACGCGATCACCGCGGCCGCGCGCACGGGCCAGATCGGCGACGGCAAGATCTTCGTCACGTCGCTCGAGAAAGCGGTCCGCATCCGCACGGGCGAGACCGATGCCGACGCCCTCTGATTCCCATTTTCCAGCCGTTTTCCGGAGTTCTGATCCGATGAAGTTCCGTCATCTCCTTCCGCCCGCACTCGGTGCGCTGGCTCTCGGCCTCGCCGCCGCACCCGCTCTCGCCCAGGGCGCGGCCGCCGCTCCCACCGTCGACAAGGGCGACACGGCCTGGATGCTCGTGTCGACGATCCTCGTGATCCTCATGACGATTCCGGGCCTCGCGCTGTTCTATGGCGGCCTCGTGCGCACCAAGAACATGCTGTCCGTGCTCACGCAGGTCTTCGCGGTGTTCAGCCTCGTGGCCATCCTGTGGGTGACCTACGGCTATTCGCTCGCCTTCACCTCCGGCGGCGAAGGCGCGCTCGGCGCCGTCATCGGCGGCTTCTCCAAGGCCTTCCTGGCCGGCGTGAACGGCGATTCCACCGCCGACACCTTCACCAAGGGCGTGGCGATTCCGGAATTCACCTTCATCGCCTTCCAGCTCACCTTCGCAGCCATCACCCCCGCGCTGATCGTCGGCGCCTTCGCCGAGCGCATCAAGTTCCCGGCCGTCATGCTGTTCACCAGCCTCTGGCTGACCTTCGTCTACCTGCCGATCGCCCACATGGTGTGGTTTTCGGAAGGCTATCTCTTCGGCCTCGGTGCCCTGGACTTCGCCGGCGGCACCGTGGTGCACATCAATTCCGGCGTCGCCGGCCTCGTCGGCGCGCTCCTCGTCGGAAAGCGCATCGGCTATGGCCGCGACCTGATGGCCCCGCACTCGCTCACTCTTACCTTCGTCGGCGCCTGCCTCCTGTGGGTCGGCTGGTTCGGCTTCAACGCCGGCTCCAACCTCGAAGCCACCGGCGGCGCGGCCCTGGCGCTTCTCAACACCATCGTGGCGCCCGCCGCGGCAGGCCTGGCCTGGATGACCGTCGAGGCCATGGGCAAGGGCAAGGCCTCGCTACTCGGCATCGCCTCGGGCGCGGTCGCCGGTCTCGTCGCCATCACGCCGGCCGCCGGTCTCGCGGGCCCCATGGGCTCCATCGTGCTCGGCCTCGTGGCCGGGGCGGTCTGCTACTTCGCCGTGACGGCCGTGAAGAACGCCCTCGGCTATGACGATGCGCTCGACGTCTTCGGCATCCACGGAGTCGGCGGCATCGTCGGCGCCGTCGGCACCGGCATCGTCGCGGCTCCCTCGCTCGGCGGCACAGGCGCAGCCGATTTCAGCATCGGGGGCCAGCTCGTCACTCAGGTCGTCGCAGTCATCATCACCCTGGTGTGGACCGGCATCGGCTCCGTGGTCCTCTTCAAGGTCACGGACATGATCACCGGACTGCGCGTGACGCAGGATGCCGAGCGCGAGGGCCTCGATCTCGCCGATCACGGTGAGCGCGCCTACAATTACTGAGCCGATAACCCGCATCGCCCGGCGGAAACCTGGCCGCTGGGCGATGCGACAACGAAGCCTTCCAGAGGCTCGAAAAGAAAAGCCCCGGTCCTGAAAAGGCCGGGGCTTTTCTCATTGAAGCGAATTGCCTTCACGCTCTCCGCCGTCATCCCCGAATCAAGTCCGGGGATGGTCATGACGAAGACAGGTATTACCCGTTCTTGATCAGCTGCTTCAGCTTGGAGCGTCTGATCTCGGCGCTCTCCTGGAAGTTCGAGGTTCCGTAGAAGTCGCCCTTGCTGTCCATGAGAAGGATCGTGGCCGAGTGATCCATCGTGTAGCCGGTATCGGTGGGCACCTTGCGGTAATAGATCTTGTACGCCTTTGCGACGGCGGCGATCTCCTCCGCGGTTCCGGTGAGGCCGACGATGCGCGGATCGAAAGACGAGAGATAGGTCTTCATCAGCTCCGGCGTATCCTGCTCGGGATCGACCGTGATGAAGGCGACGCGCAGCCGGTCCGCGTCGCTCCCCAGGGATTCCAGATCCTGCGAGAGATCGTAGAGGGTCGTCGGGCACACCTCCGGACAATGGGTGAAGCCGAAAAACACCGCGAAGGGCTTGCCCTTCAGGTCCGCGTCCGTGAACGGCTTGCCCTCGTGCGACGTCAGCCGGAACGGCCCGCCGATGGGCACGCGCGAGGCGTTCTGCTGCTGCGGCTGGAAGATGAACAGAGCGGTGACGAGAAGAACGCAAAGGCCGGTGAGGAACACCGCCAGCGGGATAAGAAGGGAGCGCTTGAGAGCCATCGTTCAGCCTCCTCAGTGCTTGTGCTCGACGGGGGCCGGCGCGTCGCCGCCGAGGCCGCGCACGGCGTATTCGACCTCGACCTTTCCGGCCCTTTCGAACGTGAGCGTGCCCTTCACGGTCTGACCTTCCTTAAGGGGCTCCTTCAGATCCATGAACATGAGATGATAGCCGCCGGGCTTCAGTTCGACCGTGGCGCCCGGCTTGATCTCGAGCCCACCCTGGACCGGCTTCATGCGCATGATGTCGCCGTCCATCGTCATCTCGTGCACCTCGACGCGCGACGCGCCCGGGAAGGTGCCGCCGGTCAGGCGGTCCGCCTCCGGCCCGCTATTGGTGATGCGCACATAGCCGCCGCCCACCTTGGCGCCGCCCGGGGTGGCGCGCGACCAGGGCTGGTCGATGGTGAGCGTTCCGATCTTCTGCGCGACGGGCGAGGCATTTGCGGCCGCCACGATCTTCACGCCCGGCGCGGGCGCGGCGAGACCCTGGGGATCTTCGCCGGCGGCGGGGACCTGCACCCATTCCTGGGTGCCCTTGTCGCATTCCTGCACCACGGGGAAATACACGACCGCGCCCGGTTGGAAGGCATCGGTGAAGCGCGCCTGGAAGACGAACTCGTCATAGAAGGAATCGTCGAGCGAGCCCGACCACACGATATCGGTCACGCCTTCCGAGACGGTCTCGCCGTTCACCTTGTAGGCGCGCACATAGGAGCCCTTGGCGGTCTCCAGCTTCCAGCCTGCCTTCGGCATGGGCTTGACGGCCACGACGCCCTCGGGAATGCGCACGCGCACCTTCAGGGTCGGCTGGCCGTTGCAGCCGTGTGACACACGCAGGACCGCCTTGTAGGTCGCGTTGGGAATGGTCTGGGCCGTCTCGAACGAGACATGGGCGAAGGCGGGCGTGGAAACGGCGAGAAGAACGGCGGCGAGCGCACCGCGTGGGTATAACGACGACATAGGTCGGATTCCTATCGAGAGTTCGGTTGATCGGCGAAGGAGCAATCAGCCGAGGTGCGGCGGCGCGCGCGACCCGACGGGAAGGACGTTCGAGAAGCGATGCGCGGCCGAAGAAACGATCGGGGTGTCCCGGGCAGGCATGACGGGCGGACGGCGCTCGATCGATACGACATCGGGCGCGGGTCCCGCCGGTCCCTTGCCGTGGCAGGTCAACGTGCAGCACAGCCCGTCATGGGCTTTGGCCGGGGCCTGATCGGGCCGGGAGGAGCTGCCCGGAAGGCAGAGCACGCCCTGTGCTCCGGCGAAATCAGCGGCATGGGCGGCCGTGCCGAGGGAGGCGAGCAGGGTCTGCAGCGCGAGCGCATAGGCCATCAGCGCCGTCAGAACGGCGCGCTTCCAGCCGGTGATGGAGGCCCTGCGCATCATGGCCGGGACACTGGTCCGTCCGGCCTGATCCGTCAACAGCGCAAAATGCCCGGAACCCGGAGCCTCCGGTGGAGCGGTGGGCTCCCTTCCCCGCTCTCCCGTCAGGGTTAATGGGCCCTTAACCCGCGCCTCATACATTCCGGGCACGATAGTCTCGATCGACATGGTTTTCAGAGTGGTTTGATGCGCACCGCACGCCGTTCCTCCTCTTCCGCCTATGACGGCCTCTTCAGCGGCTTGCGCGCGTTTCTCGCCCGCCGGACGCAGGAGCTGACGGGTCTTTGCCTGATCGCGGTCGCGGGTGCGATGGCCGTGGCGCTCGCCACCTGGTCGGTGGACGATCCGAGCCTCAACAACGCCACGGACCTGCCCGTGCACAACATGCTGGGATGGCCCGGCGCCATCGTCGCGGACCTGCTGATGCAATTGCTGGGCCTCGGGGCCATCGCGGCCCTGCTTCCCCTCGCGCTCTGGGGCTGGCGGCTCATGAAATCGGGCGAGCTCGGTCGCCTGCAGCTGCGGTTCGCGCTCTGGGTGATCGGCACGGGCGCCGCGACGGCGCTCGCCAGCGCCATGCCCGCCACCGACCGCTGGCCCCTGCCGACGGGACTCGGAGGCGTCGCCGGCGACGCGGTCCTCACGGGCGCCAAGGCCGTCACGGGTCTCTCCAGCGGCTCGGCCAGCGCCGTTCTGGGCTTCCTGTTCGCCGGCATTGCCATCCTGAGCCTCACCGCGGCCTGTGGCCTCAGCCCCAACGAGGAGCGCGCCTACGAGGAACTGGAGGAAGAAGAGGCGTCCCGCCCGGCGAGACGCCGCCAGATCGCCGATCCTGACGAAGCCGAGGACGCCACTCACGACGAGCCGGGCTGGGGCATCGTGTCCCTCGGCGCGCTCGCGCACGGCCTCATGAGCCTTCGCGCGACCGCGCAGCGCTGGCGCGAGGGACGCCGTGCTCCCGAGGAGGACGAGGATCTCGAACCCTCCCCGCAGCCCCGACGGACCGGCCGGACCGGCGGCGGCGTACGCCGCGAGCCGGTGCTCGATTCTCCCCCGGCCCGCCCGTCGCGGACGGTCGCCGCGCCGGCCTACGACGACGAGGACGAGGCCTACGAGGACGAGCCCATGGCGCAGCCGGTGCCCCGCGCCGCGATGCGGCCGGAGCCGGTCTCACCGCGCGTCGGACCCGCGCCCGCCGCGCCGAAGCCCGGCAGGCGCATGGCGCGCGAATCGCAGCCTTCGCTGCTCGACGGCGACAAGTACCAGCTGCCGCAGCTGAATCTCCTCGCCGAGCCGAAGAAATCGGCCGTTCCCCTGATCTCGTCGGAAGCGCTCGAACAGAACGCCAATCTGCTCGAGAGCACGCTGGAGGATTTCGGCGTGCGCGGCGCGATCACCAAGGTCAGCCCCGGCCCCGTCGTGACGCTGTACGAGCTGGAGCCCGCCCCCGGGACGAAGTCGTCGCGCGTGATTTCGCTCGCCGACGACATCGCTCGTTCCATGAGCGCGGTTTCCGCCCGCGTCGCCGTGGTCCAGGGCCGCAACGCGATCGGCATCGAGCTGCCCAACCACAAGCGCGAGACCGTGTACCTGCGCGAGCTTCTCGCCTCGCAGGATTTCGAGACCACCAAGCAGAAGCTCGCCCTGTGCCTCGGCAAGACCATCGGCGGCGAGCCGGTGATCGCCGATCTCGCCCGCATGCCGCACCTGCTGGTCGCCGGCACCACCGGCTCGGGCAAGTCGGTGGCGATCAACACCATGATTCTCTCCCTCGTGTACCGGCTCACCCCCGCCGAGTGCCGCCTGATCATGGTCGATCCCAAGATGCTCGAACTCTCCGTCTATGACGGCATTCCGCACCTGCTCACCCCCGTGGTCACCGACCCCAAGAAGGCGGTGGTGGCGCTCAAATGGGCGGTGCGCGAGATGGAGGACCGCTATCGCAAGATGTCGAAGCTCGGGGTCCGCAACATCGACGGCTTCAACGCCCGCGTGAGCGAAGCCCAGGCCAGGGGCGAGACCATCACGCGGACCGTGCAGACCGGCTTCGACCGCGAGACCGGCGAGGCGATCTACGAAGACGAGGTGATGGATCTCGAACCGTTGCCCTACATCGTGGTGATCGTGGACGAGATGGCCGACCTGATGATGGTGGCGGGCAAGGATATCGAAGGAGCGATCCAGCGTCTGGCCCAGATGGCGCGCGCCGCCGGCATCCACGTGATCCTGGCCACGCAACGCCCCTCCGTGGACGTGATCACCGGCACGATCAAGGCGAACTTCCCGACCCGCATCTCGTTCCAGGTCACCTCCAAGATCGACAGCCGCACGATCCTGGGCGAGATGGGCGCCGAGCAGCTCTTGGGCCAGGGCGACATGCTCTACATGGCCGGCGGCGGGCGCATCACCCGCGTCCACGGCCCCTTCTGCTCCGACGAGGAAGTGGAGCACGTGGTGGCGCATCTGAAGCGCCAGGGCCGCCCGCAATATCTGGAAGCGGTCACCGCCGAGGAGGACGAGGGTTCGGGTTCCGATACGGCGGTCTTCGACCAGGGCGAGTTCGGCTCGCCCAGCGGAGATCTGTACGACCAAGCGGTGGCGGTGGTTCTGCGCGACAAGAAGGCGTCGACGAGCTATATCCAGCGCCGGCTGCAGATCGGCTACAACCGCGCCGCCTCGCTCATGGAGCGCATGGAGCAGGAGGGCATCGTCGGGCCCGCCAATCACGCCGGCAAACGCGAGATCCTGCTTGAAAGTCCTCACGGAGGAGAGGATTAGCGCATAAGCGGAACCTTAACCGCAGCCCCGCGTCATTCCTGGGCGCTTTGGAAAAAGCGCGGCTGCGGTCATACTGGTTCCGAAAGGATGGTTTCGATGCGCCCTGTCAGCATGGTCGGTCTGGTGACCGTGGTGTCCGCTCTCGCGGGCCCGCTTCCGGCTGCCGCGCAGGTGCTGCCCATGGACATGATCCTGCCGCCCAAGCACCCGACCACGGAGGGATTCGCCGCCTCGGCGCGATCGCTGCCGACCTCGTTCTTCCATCTGGCCTCGACCGCCGCTCCCGCCGAGGCTGAGGCGCAGCCGGCCCGTCCCGCCGCCCGGCCGGTCAACGCCGAGCAGGTCCTGGCGGCGACCGCGCCCCTCCCTCCCGCCCGGCCGACGATGGCCGAGGCGCCGAAGTCCGACGAAGCGAATCCGGTCGAGATCGCGCCCAAGCCCATCGTCACGGCCGCGATGGGGCCGGTCGGCCAGGGACAGCCCCTGCCGAACAGCGCGATCGTGGAGCGGGCGAACGCCTATTTCACCAATCTCAACACGCTCGTCGCCGATTTCACGCAAGTGGGCGGGGACGGGCGGCGGATGGGCGGCACGCTCTATCTCCAGCGCCCCGGCAAGGTGCGCTTCGAATACGATCCCCCGGCAACCCTCCAGGTGATCGCCGACGGCCGCTCCGTCGCCGTGCGCGACCGCAACCTCGCCACCCAGGACCTCTATTCGATCTCGCAGACGCCCCTGAAGTTCCTGCTGCGCGAGCGGGTCAATCTCGGCCAGGACATCAAGATCACCGGTATCTCGAGCGAACCCAACGCGGTCCGCATCAATCTGGAAGACACCAGCACGCTCGGCGGCACGTCGCGGATCACCCTGTTCTTCGACCCGGAGGTGCAGAACCTCAATCAATGGCGCATCCTGGATGCCCAGGGGTTTCAGACCGTGGTCGTGCTGAACCAGGTCCAGAAGGGCCGCCGGATCGACCAGGACATGTTCCGGATCCAGTACGAAGAGCTCCGAGACAACAACAGGTAGCTTTCAGGACCTCTCGTGGCTCCGGCCATTCCTTTGCCGGAACGGTCTTACGCCCTTCCCTCCGGCGAGAATCTGTCGTAGCCCGGAACGGTCTGAGCATCGGCCCCGAAAGTGGCCTCCACTCTCGGGATCCGCCGCTGCTCCACTTTCTTCAAGGAGCGCATCGTTCATGCGGCCCTTTCGGGTCCGCAGGATGCGCTGTCGAGGGGCTGTTTTCCGTGAAACTCACCGTCTCCACCTGGAACATCAATTCCGTCCGCCTGCGCATCGACCAGGTCGCCCGCTTCCTGAAGGACCGGCGTCCCGATATCCTGTGCCTGCAGGAGACCAAATGCCCCAACGACAAACTGCCCCTGAAGGAGCTGCAATCCTTCGGCTATCCCTTCGTCGTTCATATGGGCCAGAAGGGCTATAACGGCGTGGCCGTGCTCTCGCGCTACCCCTTCTCGGAAACGAGCGTGATGGAGATGTGCGACCGCCAGGACGCCCGCCACATCACCGTGACCCTGAGCCCGCAGGCGAAAGCCGCGTCCGGCATCACGATCCATAATTTCTACGTGCCCGCGGGCGGCGACATTCCCGACGCGGAGCTTAACGAGAAATTCCGCCACAAGCTGGATTTTCTGGCAGAGATGCGCGCCTGGGGCGCGAAGGCGAAGCCCACCTCCGGCCCCGCGATCCTCGTGGGCGATCTCAACGTCGCCCCGCTCGAGCACGACGTGTGGAGCCACAAGCAGCTCCTCGACGTGGTGAGCCACACGCCGGTCGAAACGGCGGCCCTGGAGGAGCTGCGCCAGGAGGCGGGCTGGACCGACGCCATGCGCCATCTCCGCCCGGAGCCCGAAAAGATCTATTCCTGGTGGAGCTACCGCTCTCCCGACTGGGCGGCCGCCGACAAGGGCCGCAGGCTCGACCACATCTGGGTCTCGGACGGATTGAGGGATTCGTTGCGCTCCGTCGACGTGACACGTGACACCCGCAGCTGGGAGCGCCCCTCCGACCACGCGCCGGTGACGGTGGAGCTGGAGCTTTGACCCCCTGAGCCGATCGCAAGCCAGGCACAAGCCAGCCGTCGTAGAGGCGAGGAGACTCAACTCGCCATGCCTCGGGGGCACGAATGGTTCTTAAACTGCGTTCGATCAAAAGCCGCGTCCTGCTGCTGGCAGGGGCGGGTTTCATAGGCGCCTGCACGATCCTGACCTTTGCGGGCACCCAGATCATGATGAGCTCGGGGCGCAGCGAAGCCATCGATACCGCGAAAGCCATGCTCAACGAGTACAAGGGACTCGTGCAGGCGGAGATCGGCCGGGCTGTCTCGGCCGCGGCGATCACGCGGTCGACGGCGGAAGCCATCGTTTACGACTACAAGGTGGAGCGCGGCGAGCTTGCGGAGATCCTCGCCAGATCCGTGGAGAGCCAGCCCAGCCTCATCGGCATGACCCTCGCCTTCGAGCCGGATGCCATGGACCGGCAGGACAAGAGCTATCTGGCCGACACCTATTCGGACCCGAGTGGCCGTTTCGCTCCCTATTTCTACTGGACCAAGGACAGAAAGGTCGCTGTCGAGCCGATCGACCTGACCAGCAAGCCTGAGACGATCGCGAACTGGTACACCAAGCCGCTGCGCGACAACCGCGATCAGATCGTTCCCGCCTACAATTACCAGATCGAGGGCGAGGACGTTCTGCTGTCCACCGTGAGCGCCGTCATCCGCCGCGACACCGTGCCCGTCGGCATCGTCACCGCCGATATGCGCCTCGACTCGATCTCAAAGCGGATCGGCGCGCTCAGGCCCTTCGGCGCAGGAACCGTGAGCCTCGTCGGCGCGGGGGGATTGTGGGTCGCCAACCAGAACGCGGAACTGCTCGGAAAGCCCGCCGATGACAAGATCATCGCCGAACTGAAGGCGAAGGCCGAAGCCTCGCAGGACGATTTCGCGGATTCGATGATCGAGGACGCTCGCGGCGGGACCATCTATCGCGCCGTCGTTCCGGTCGCCTTCCCGGGCATCCAGGAACCCTGGCTCCTGGCCATCTCGGTTCCCGCCGATGCGATGATCGCGCAGGTCATCGAGGCGCGCAATCTGATGCTGGCCGTGGCGGCCGGTCTTCTCATCCTCGCGCTGATCGGCGCCTGGTGGGCGGCCCGTTCCCTGGCCACGCCGATCTCGCGCATGACGGCGACCATGAAGACCCTGGCTCAGGGCGATACGAGCGTTCAGGTCACCGATACTGACCGCGCCGACGAGATCGGCGCGATGGCCGGCGCTGTGCAGATCTTCAAGGAAGCGCTGATCGCCAAGCGCGAAGCCGATGAGGCTGCCGCCGTCGAAGCGGATGCGAAGATGCGCCGCGCGCAGGTCCTCGACCAGCTCACCAGGCAGTTCGAGGCCAATGTCTCCGTGCTCACCAGCAGCCTTTCCGCTGCGGCGACCGAGATGGAATCGACCGCGCAGTCGATGGCGTCCGTGGCCGATCAGACCACGAACCAATCGGTGAGCGTCGCCTCCGCCGCGGAGCAGACCTCCGCCAACGTGCAGACGGTGGCCGCCGCGACGGAGGAACTGTCGATCTCCATCCGCGAGATCGCGGCCCAAGTGGGCCAGTCCTCGCGCATCGCCGAGCAGGCGGTGTCGGACGCCCAGCACACCAACGAGACGGTGCAGGCCCTCGCGGCCTCCGCCGAACGCATCGGCGACGTGGTGCAGCTCATCAACACCATCGCTTCGCAGACGAACCTCCTGGCGCTCAACGCCACCATCGAGGCGGCGCGCGCCGGCGAGGCCGGCAAGGGCTTCGCAGTCGTGGCCTCCGAGGTGAAGAACCTCGCGACGCAGACCTCGAAGGCCACCGAGGAAATCTCGACCCAGATCGGCTCGGTGCAGCAGGCGACCGCCGAAGCGGTGCAGGCGATCCAGAACATCGCCCGCACCATCGGCGAGATGTCGCAGATCTCGGTGTCGATCTCGGCGGCCATGGAGGAGCAGGGCGCGGCGACGGCCGAAATCTCGCGCAACGTGCAGGAAGCCGCGCGCGGCACGGAAGCCGTGACCGGCAACATCAACGACGTCCGCCAGGGCGCGGGCGAAACCGGCACGGCGGCCTCGCAGGTGCTCAGCTCGGCGCAGGAGCTGGCCCGTCATTCCGACACGCTCACCCGCGAGGTCAGCTCGTTCCTCTCGGGCGTGAAGGCGGCGTAAGGCCAAAAAGCCTAAACGAAAGCGGGGCGAGGGCGCGAAGCCCTCACTCGCTGTCGGGCTTCTTTGCCGGGCTCTCGCCGTCGATGGCGATGAGTTTCTGGCGCACCTGCTCCAGACCTTGCGTCAGTCGGTCGAGCTCTGCGGCCATGGCCTCGTGCATGGCGGCTGCGGCGGCGGGGAATTCCTCCAGGACGCGGCGCATGAGGCTCGGCGTCACGCGGATCACCGTGGAGGCCTCCTGCGCCTTCGCGGTCGCGGGCCGGACGATGCGGGCGAAAAGGGCGGCCTGCCCGATCAGGGACCCGGGCCCGGCCACGAAGGCCGCCGGCGAGCCGTCGTCGTTGGCGTCGAGCGCAATCGCTCCCCGGCTGACCACATAGCCTCCGTCCGAACGGTCCCCCTTGCGGAAGAGCACGTCGCCCTCGCGGAGGGACCGGCTTTCCGAGGCGAAGGCCACGAGACGCAGGGCGTCCCGCTCAAGCAGGTTGAACAGGGGAGCCTGGGAGAGAACTGCGATGTCGTCGTCGAGCGCCATGGGGTTTTACGGGATCAGCTTGTAGCCGCCCGGCTCCGTGACGAGGATGCGGGCATTGGACGGGTCCGCCTCGATCTTCTGGCGCAGGCGGTAGATGTGCGTCTCCAGCGTATGCGTCGTCACGTTGGAATTGTAGCCCCAGACCTCGGTAAGGAGCGTGTCGCGCCCTACCACCGCCTGACCGGCCCGGTAGAGATAGCGCAGGATCGCTGTTTCCTTTTCCGTCAGCTTGAGCTTCGAGCCCTTCTCGTTGGTGAGCAGCTTCGAGCCCGGACGGAAGGTGTAGGGGCCGATCTGGAACACCGCGTCCTCGCTCGCCTCGTATTGGCGCAGCTGCGCACGGATGCGGGCGAGCAGCACGGCGAACTTGAAGGGTTTCACCACGTAATCGTTGGCGCCCGCTTCCAGACCCATCACGGTGTCGCTGTCGGACCCCTGCGCGGTGAGCATGATAATCGGACTGCGGAAGCCGTTCTGGCGCATGACCTTCACCGCCTCGCGCCCGTCCATGTCGGGCAGGCCCACATCCATGATGGCGAGATCGATCCGGTCGCCCTTGACCGCGTCGATCGCGGCCCCGGCCGTGTCCACGGTCGTCACTTGGAATTCCTCGTGCAGCCCCAGCTGCTCGGCCAGGGTGTCGCGCAGGTCCTGATCGTCGTCCACGACGAGGAGGCGGCTGGCATTCGACATCTCAAACCCTTCAAACGGTGAACAGCAAAGCAATGGGGCGGATTTCAGGAGGCGGAACCACGATCTCCTCCTTGTTTCGCGCATGATCGTCAAGTCGAGCGGCCGGATTCTTCAGGTCCGGCCGAAGCCCGGCCTCCTACTTTCGGATCACGCCCGTTGCTTTAGAGTAGTCATTCCCAGCTTGACAACAAGGGGCAGTCCCTACCCTTCCACGGCTATGAAACGGACCAGCGTCGATGTCATCCGCGTCCATCGCTCCCCGCTCGACCACCGGCGGGGATGGCTGAAGGCCGGCAATCTCACCCTGCCCTGCGCCCTCGGGCGCTCGGGGACGCGCCACGCGAAGCGCGAAGGCGACGGCGCTTCCCCCATCGGACGCTTTCGCCTCCTGCAGGCCTTCTACCGGGCCGATCACGGTCCCCGCCCCCGCACGGGCCTGACGCTGAGACCGATCCGTCGCCACGACGGCTGGTCGGATGACATTCGCGACCGGCGCTACAACCGCCTCGTGCCGCTCCCCTGCCCGACGAGCCACGAGACCCTCTGGCGGGACGACCGTCTCTACGACGTGGTGATCGACATCGCCTGGAACCGGGGCCCCATCGTCAAAGGCCGGGGCAGCGCCATCTTCCTCCACCTCGCCCGCCCGGACTTTTCACCGACCGAAGGTTGCGTGGCGGTGGAGCCGCGCATGATCCGCCGCCTCCTGGAACGGATCGGACCGAAGACGCGCATCGAGATCGTGGGATAGGGAGGAAAGTCGTCCCCTCACTTCGTGGGGATCGAACCCAACATCGAGGACGAGGTGGTCTCCCAGCGCGCAGAGACGCGCGAGATGTCCTTGCAGCTCGCTCTTCGCCGTCGCCCTATTGCGCCCGATCAGTAACAGCATTGCGCCGATCAGTGATCGACTCGTCATTGAACCAAGTCCCCCATTGAAGAGGCAGGATGGTTCTCCTCTCCGCTGGCCCGGCGCGACCCGTTTTCTGTGACGAAGTTGCAAAAAATGGCAACAAGGCTCAGCCCTCGTCCCGCAGCCGCCTCCGGGCCGTCTCCACATAGGCCCTGTCGGCCTCGAAGCCGATGAAGCGGCGGCCCAGCTCTCTGGCGGCGACCAGGGTCGTGCCGCTGCCGCAGAAGGGATCGAGCACGATCTGGCCTTCCTGCGTGGTGAGTTCGATCAGCGCCCGCATCAGGCGAACGGGCTTCTGGGTCGGGTGCAGACCGCCCTCCTTCGGCAGGAAGCCCAGGTCGAGCACGTTCTCAGGGTTGGAGACGTATTTCATGAGCGCCTCCTGGTTGTAGGCCCCGACCCCGTGGATCAGCGCGTTGTCGGCCAGCGTCGCGCCGATCCTGTAGGGCTTGGTGAGCCACAGGATCGGCTCGAAGGTCGGGCGCAGGTTGCCGACGCGCCAGCCGTCCCAGGCGTTTGCCGCACCCGCATCGCCGCGCCGTTCGTACACGGCGCTCAGGCGCTGCGCCCGGTGCGGCGCGCGGGCGCGCATCCAGGCGAGCATGTCTTTGTAGGAGAAGCCCGAATCCTCCATCGCCGCGATGCAGCGATGGGCGAGGCGGCGGCCGGCGAAGACGAGGGCCGAGCCTCCGGGCTTCAGGACGCGCAGCCATTCCGGCGCCCATGTGAGGCACCATTCGTAATATTCGCGCGGAATGGCGCGGTCGGCCTCCGACCAGCCGTTGATGGGCTTGCCGCGCTTCTTGAACACCGCGCCCGCCTTCGTCTGCGCGGGGCTGGCGCCGAGATAGGCGGAGTTGGTGTTGGTGTGCAGCACGTCCCAATCCTCCGCGCCGATGCCGTAGGGGATGTCGCTGAGGATCAGATGCACGCTCTCGGACGGCAGGGATTTGACCCGTTCGACCGAGTCGCCGGCGAGCACGTCGTCGAGCGGCAGCGCGCGTTCCTCGGCCGTCTCGACCGGAACAATGCGGCGGCGATTGGCTGTTCTGTGCATCACGTCAAACCACTTCGGACCCGACCGAAGCCTACGGAAGCGGGACAGATGCCGAAAGCGCGGAACGGCGTTCGCCCTCTCCGCTCCACATCATTTCAATCCTTGGGCTTCGCCCGCCCCCCGAAGATTGCGCTTCCCACCCGCACATGGGTCGCGCCGAGCTGGATCGCCTCGTCGAAATCCGCGCTCATGCCCATGGAAAGCATTGTCAGGCCGTGCCGCTTCGCGATGGTGTTGAGGAGCGCGAAATGGGGGGACGGCGGGTCATCGGCCGGGGGAATGCACATGAGGCCCTCGATCTCCAGGCCGTATGTGGTGCGGCAGGCCTCCAGGAAGGCGTCGATCTCACTCGGGATCACCCCGCCCTTCTGCGGCTCCTCGCCCGTATTGACCTGGACGAGCAGGCGCGGCTTTCGGCCCTGCTTAGCAATCTCTTTGGCGAGCGCCTGGGCGAGGGACGGCCGGTCGAGGGTATGGATCACGTCGAAGAGCTCCACCGCGTCCTTCGCCTTGTTGGACTGGAGCGGCCCGATCATGTGAAGCTCCACGTCCGGATAGCGCTGCTGCAGCTCCGGCCACTTGGCCTTCGCCTCCTGGACGTAGTTTTCGCCGAAAACGCGCTGTCCCGCGGCCAGAACCGGCTCGATGGCCTCTGCCGGGAAGGTCTTGGAGACGGCCACAAGGATGACCTCCGAGGGGTCGCGCCCGTAATCCGAAGCGGCGCGGCGGATTGCCTCCCGCACCTCTCTCAGGCCTTCGACCGCATTGTTCTCGCTCATGGGACCCTCTCAAAGCCGTCTTCGCGTGCGCGAGACCGTTGACCGCGCGGGAGAGCTGTGTCCTAGTCCGCCGCAACGTGGCGGCGCAAGCCGCTTGAATCTCCAAACCACGGATGACTTAGGAAAAATGAGGCCCGAGCGCTACAACGCCAAGGAAGCCGAGCTGAAATGGCGGAAGGTCTGGAACGACCGCAACCTGTTCAAGACCGACAACGACGACCCGCGTCCGAAATACTACGTGCTTGAGATGTTCCCCTACCCGTCCGGGCGCATCCACATGGGTCACGTGCGCAACTACACCATGGGCGACGTGGTGGCGCGCTACAAGCGGGCCAGGGGCTTCAACGTCCTCCATCCGATGGGCTGGGACGCCTTCGGCATGCCGGCCGAGAACGCGGCCATGCAGAACAAGGTCCACCCGAAGGAATGGACCTACGCCAACATCGCCACCATGCGCTCGCAGCTGCAATCCATGGGCCTGTCGCTCGACTGGAGCCGCGAGATCGCCACCTGCGATCCCAGCTACTACAAGCATCAGCAGCGTATGTTCCTCGATTTCCTCGAGGCGGGTCTCGTCGACCGCAAGACCGCCAAGGTGAACTGGGACCCGGTGGACCATACGGTGCTCGCCAACGAACAGGTGATCGACGGGCGCGGCTGGCGCTCCGGCGCCCTCGTGGAGAGCCGCGAGCTGACCCAGTGGTTCCTGAAGATCACGGATTTCGCGCAGGATCTCGACGACAAGCTCGCCACCCTCGACCGCTGGCCGGAGAAGGTGCGCCTGATGCAGCACAACTGGATCGGCCGCTCGGAAGGTCTGCTGGTGCGCTTCGCCCTGAAGCCGGAGACCGCCCCTAACGGCGAGACCGAGCTCGAGATCTACACCACCCGTCCGGACACGCTCTTCGGCGCCAAGTTCATGGCAGTCGCCCCCGACCACCGGCTGGCGAAGGCCGCTGCTGCGAAGAATCCCGAACTCGCCGCGTTCATCGAAGAATGCAAGCGCGTCGGCACGGCGCAGGAGGCCATCGAGAAGGCCGAGAAGCTCGGCTTCGACACGCGCGCGCGCGCGGTGCATCCGTTCGATCCGAACTGGACGCTGCCGGTTTACGTCGCCAACTTCATCCTGATGGAATACGGCACCGGCGCGATTTTCGGCTGCCCGGCGCACGACCAGCGCGACCTGGACTTCGTCAACAAATACGGCCTGGGCAACACGCCGGTCGTCTGCCCGCCGGATCAGGACCCGGCCTCCTTCGTCATCACCGACGAGGCCTATGACGGCGAAGGCCGGATGATCAATTCCCGCTTCCTCGATGGCCTCACCATCGCACAGGCGAAGGAAGAGGTGGCCAAGCGCCTCGAAGCGGAGACCCGCAGCAACCGTCCGGTGGCCGAGCGCAAGGTGAATTTCCGCCTTCGCGACTGGGGCATCTCGCGCCAGCGCTACTGGGGCTGCCCGATCCCGATCATCCATTGCGACGATTGCGGCGTGGTGGGCGTGCCGAAGGACCAGCTGCCCGTCGTGCTGCCGGATGACGTCTCCTTCGACGTGCCGGGCAATCCGCTCGACCGCCACCCCACCTGGAAGCACGTGGATTGCCCGAAATGCGGCAAGGCGGCCCGCCGCGAGACGGACACCATGGACACCTTCGTGGATTCGTCCTGGTATTTCGCCCGCTTCACGGACCCGACCCTCGAAGACAAGCCGACCGACCGCGCCACGGTCGATTCCTGGCTGCCGGTCGATCAATATATCGGCGGCATCGAGCACGCGATTCTGCACCTGCTCTATTCGCGCTTCTTCACCCGCGCGATGAAGAAGACGGGACACGCAGGCCTGGACGAGCCTTTCGCGGGCCTGTTCACGCAAGGCATGGTGGTCCACGAGACCTATAAGGATGCCAACGGCGCCTGGGTGCTGCCGAGCGACGTGCGCTTCGAGACGCAGGGCAACGCCCGCAAGGCCTTCCATGTGGAAAGCGGGGCGCCCATCGCGATCGGCTCGATCGAGAAGATGTCGAAGTCGAAGAAGAACACAGTCGATCCGGACGAGATCATCGCGTCCTACGGCGCGGATACCGCCCGCTGGTTCATGCTCTCCGACTCCCCGCCCGAGCGCGACGTGATCTGGACCGAGGAGGGCGTGCAGGGCGCGGGCCGATTCGTGCAGCGCGTCTGGCGCCTCGTGGGCGAGATCGCCGACCGCATCGGCAGCGGCGACGGCGCGGCCTCGCAGGGACCGATCGGCCTTGCCGTCCGCAAGGCGGCGCACAAGGCGCTCGCCGCCGTCGAGGACGACGTGGAACGCCTGCGCTTCAACCGTTGCGTCGCGCATCTCTACGAGCTGGCCAACAGCCTGCAGGATCTGGCGAACCAGGCCAAGACCGCCAACGAGGCGGGACTGTCCACCGCTTTCACGGAGGCCGTCCGCATCTTCGTGCAGCTCCTGGCTCCGATGATGCCGCACCTAGCGGAGGAATGCTGGGAAGCCCTTGGCCAGCAAGGCCTTGTGACCGACACCGCCTGGCCGGCGCTCGACCGCTCGCTCCTGGTCGAGGACACGATCACCCTGCCCGTTCAGGTCAACGGCAAGAAGCGCGCCGACGTGACCGTGGCGCGGAATGCGGATCAGGCGGCGGTCGAGGCGGCTGTGCTCTCGCTTGAGGCCGTGCAAAAGGCTATGGAAGGAAAGCCTGCCCGCAAGATCATCGTCGTTCCGCAAAGGATCGTGAATGTCGTCGCTTAAGATCAAGAGCCTGGCCCGCCTCGCCGTCGTGGCGGGCCTTACCTTCGGCCTGTCCGCCTGCTTCAAGCCGCTCTACGGCCCCACGGCCTCCGGCGAATCGCTCCAGACGGTTCTTGCCGCCATCGACGTTCCCGAGATCAGCTGGCCGGACAACCAAGCGGTGATCGGCCATTACCTGCGCAGCGAGCTGATCTATGCCCTGAACGGCTCCGGCTCCGACACGCCCAAGCGCTACGTGCTGAAGCTCGCCCTCACCAAAACGCTCTCCACGCCCATCGTGGATACGGAAACCGGACGTGCGAGCTCGGCCATCGTGAGCGGCACGCTCACCTATACGCTGACGAATCTCGACGGCACGAAGATCCTGACCCAGGGATCGGCCACCTCCTCGACGAGCTACGACCGCTATCAGCAGCGTTTCGCCACCCTGCGCGCCGGCCGCGACGCGGAAATCAGGCTGGCCAGGGTCTTGGCCGAGCAGGTGAAAACCAGACTGGCGGCAACGCTCTCCGCCGGCAGCTGATCCGATGGTTGCCGTCAAGGCCGGCGATGTGGAAGGGGTGCTGCGCCGCCCCGATCCGCGCATCGGCATCTATCTGTTCTACGGTCCCGACATGGGCCTCATCAACGAACGGGCCCGCGCGGTGGCGGAACGCTCCGTGGACGACCCCTCCGATCCGTTTCAGCTCATCCGGATCGACGGCGACGACATCGCCTCCGATCCGGGGCGCCTGGCGGACGAGGCCGGCACCATGGGCCTGTTCGGCGGCAAACGGGCGATCTGGGTCAAATCCACCTCGCGCAACATCGCTCCCGCGGTCGATGCCGTGCTCAAGGGCATCCTGCAGGATACGGTGATTGTCATCGAAGGCGGTGACCTGCAGAAATCCTCTCCCTTACGCACCCTCTGCGAGCGTTCGCAGAAGGCCCTTGCCCTGCCCTGCTATGCCGATACGGGCCGCGATCTCGGGGCCGTTGTCGACGAGACCTTGAAAAGCAACGGGTTTTCGATCAGCCGCGATGCGCGGACGGCGCTGATCGCGAGCCTCGGCGGCGACCGTCTCGCAACCCGGGGCGAGCTCTCGAAGCTCATGCTCTACGCGCATGGGAAGAGAGAAATCACCCTTGAGGACGTCGATGCGATCATGAGCGATGTCTCGAGCCTTGCGATGGACGCAGTGGTCGACGCCGCTTTCGGCGGAGAAGGCACGAGCCTTGAAATCGGCTCACGCCGCTTGGCCGCCGAGGGCGTCCACGCTTCCGTGCTGCTGGGCGCCGCGCTCCGCCATGCCCTGATGCTGCTCACCGCGCGCCTTTCCGTGGAAGAGGGACGTCCGATTCCGGTCGTGATGGAGACCCTTCGCAGCCTGCATTTCCGCCGTAAGCCCCTGGTCGAGCGCCACCTTCAGCGCTGGACGAGCGAGAGCCTCAAGGCCGCGATCGCCATTCTCCAGGCGAGCCTCCTGGACACGCGCCGCCTGTCCGGTCTCGACGATGCGATCGCCGCCAAGGCCCTGCTCGATCTGGCCCGGATGGCGCGGCGGTAGCGCATCCCGTCCGTCGGGTCCACACCTCTTGTTGGCTCCTCGTCATGCCCGGCTCTAGAGCGACGATTGGACCCTGTGGAGAGCCGCAAACCAAATCCGGTGCCGGGCCATCCCCATCGTCCCGAACAGCGACCCGATGGAAACGCCATCACCAGCACGTCGCTGGTGATGGACTTAAGTTATTGAAGAATAGAGTGTTTACGGATTCAGCCGGCGGCAGAGCCCGTCGAGCTGCTCCAGGGTCTTGTAGCGGATGCGCAATTCGCCGCCATCGCCCTTGTGGTCGATGGTCACGGTGAGGCCCAGAACATCCTGGAGAACACGCTCCAAGGCGCGGGTATCCGGGTCTTTCTCCGGCTTGGGCTTGGCGGATTTGGTTTCGAGCTTGGACGGCGTGGCGCTTTCCGCCTGCGCGACAGCCTCGACCTGGCGCACGCTCATGCCGTGGTCGAGCACCTGCTGGGCCACGGCAACGGGATCCTTCACTGCCAGAAGCGCGCGACCGTGGCCGGCGGAGAGTTTGCGGTCCACGAGCAGCTTCTTCACCGGATCGGGCAGATCGGTGAGACGCATCATATTGGCGATATGGCTGCGGCTCTTGCCGATGATCTTGGAGAGGTTCTCCTGCGTATAGGAGAACTCGGCCATCAGCCGGCCATAGCCTTCCGCTTCCTCGATCGGATTGAGATCGGCCCGCTGGACGTTCTCGAGAATGGCGTATTCGAGGGAGGTCTTGTCGTCGATATCGACGACGACCACCGGGACCTCGTGGAGGCCGGCCTTCTGCGAGGCACGCCAGCGGCGCTCGCCGGCGACGATCTCGTAGGAATCGGACGCGTTCGGCACGGGACGAACGACGATGGGCTGAATAATGCCGCGATCCTTGACGGACTGCGTCAGCTCCTGAAGCTCCTCATCCTCGAAGACTTTCCGCGGGTTGCGCGGGTTCGGGCGCAGGAACTCGACAGGCACCTTCCTCGCGCCTCCCTTGTTGCTCTGCAGGGTGCCGATTTCGTCTCCGACCTCGCCGATCAACGCGGCCAAGCCCCGGCCGAGCGACTTTGCTTCTTTCGCCATTGCTCTTCTCAACTCTTGTTACGCGGCGCGCAGGGCGCGTTCACGCTGAATGATTTCCGATGCCAAACGAAGGTAGGCCTGCGAGCCCGTGCACTTGATGTCGTAGAGCAGAACCGGCTTGCCATGGGACGGCGCTTCGGACACGCGCACGTTTCGCGGGATCATGGTCTCGTAGACCTTTTCGCCCATGAACTGACGCACATCGGCGACCACCTGCCCCGACAGGTTGTTGCGTGGGTCGAACATGGTGAGGACCACGCCGTGGATCGTCAGCTTCGGATTGAGCGCCGTGCGGACCTGTTCGACCGTCTTGAGCAGCTGGCTGAGACCCTCCAGAGCAAAAAATTCGCATTGAAGGGGCACAAGGACCGCGTCGGAAGCCGTCAAGGCATTGATGGTCAGAAGGTTCAGCGAAGGTGGGCAATCGATCAGAATATAGGTAAAAGCTTCCGTTACCTCATCGTCCATCAAACCGTGAATCGCCGTGCGCAGCCGGTGAGCCCGGTTCCGCTCGTTCGCGATCTCCAATTCGACGCCAAGGAGGTCGAGGGTCGAGGGTGCGAGCCATAATCCCGGCACGACCGTCTCGGTGATGCTCTCGGACAGCGACGCTTCGCCGGCGAGAACGTGATAGGTCGAGACCGGACGGTTCTTGCGGTCGATGCCGAGACCCGTCGAGGCATTGCCCTGCGGGTCGAGATCGATGATGAGCACCCTCTCCCCGATGGCTGCCAGGGCCGTACCGAGATTGATGGCCGTCGTCGTCTTTCCGACACCGCCCTTCTGATTGGCAAGCACAAGAATGCGCGGCTTGGCACCACGCGCTCCAGCTTCGGATTCGCTGCGGTCGGTCATCATGAATGGCTCTCGATGGAAGTTATGCGAAGAATCCTGGCCTCGGAATCGGTACGGCTCGGCAGGATATCTGCCATGAATGTCCACTTTTTCCGAGCCTCGGTCAATTCGGACTCGGCATCCCGCCCTTTGGGAAAGAGGCCGATTGTCCCCGCTTTCAACATGGGCGCGGTCCATTCCAGCAGCTGGGACAGCGGGGCGAGAGCCCGGGCGGAGACCACGTCGACCTTGCCCACGAAACCGGGAATGACGGTTTCGAGGCGCGCCTCATGCACGGTCGCAGATGCTCCAGTGAGACGAGCGATCTGACGAAGGAACGCGCATTTGCGGGAATTGCTCTCGACGAGATGCACCTTCAACCCCCTCTCCTGCCCTGCGATGGCAAGCACGAGACCGGGGAATCCAGCACCCGAGCCGAGATCGACCCAGGTCTTGGCGTCGGGCGCGAGAGCGAGAAGCTGGAGGGAATCGGCAATATGCCGGTCCCAGATATGGTCGAGCGTCGCGGGTCCGACGAGGTTCTTGATCGGCTGCCAGCGGCGCAGCTCGCGCTCCAGCAACTCGAGCTTGTTGAGTGTTTCACGTGAAACATCCAGTCCAGCACGGATTGGGGAAGAAGCACTCACGACGCCATTCCCTCAACAATCCTGCTGCCACGTGACGGGCCCTTCCTCGCATAAGCCGCCAGAAGGGTCAGCGCCGCGGGGGTGATCCCCTCGATACGCGCTGCTTGCCCTAGAGTCCTTGGCCGCACGAATTCGAGCTTGGCCTTGATCTCGTTCGACAGACCCGGAAGCCCGCGGAAGTCGAGCGTCTCATCCAGAACGATCTCCTCGTCCCGGCGATAGGCGGCGATATCGGCCTGCTGCCGGTCGAGATAGACTGCGTAGGTCGCGTCGGTCTCCAGCCGCTCCCGTACCTGAGCCGACACGGACGCCAGGTCCGGCCACGCCCTCGCGAGATCGCTCCAACCGATCGCCGGATAGGACAGGAGCTGGTACGCGCTGCGGCGGATGCCGTCCTGGTTGAGGCCGAACCCATGGCGGGCCGCCTCCTGAGGCGTCAGGTTCAGGGTCTGGAGCCGGGCGCGAACGGCCTGGATCTCCGCCTGCGACGCACGGAAATGGGCCCCTCGCGCGGAACCCACGCATCCTATCTCCAGTCCCTTCCCGGTCAGGCGCTCGTCCACATTGTCGATCCGCAGGCTCAGGCGGTACTCCGAGCGGGAGGTGAACATCCGGTACGGTTCACTGACGCCCCGTGTGATCAGGTCGTCGATCAGCACGCCGATATAGGACTCCGCCCGGTCGAAGACGACGCTCTCCTGCCCCGCTGCCCGCCGGGCGGCGTTAATTCCGGCCACGAGCCCTTGAGCGCCCGCTTCCTCATAGCCGGTCGTGCCGTTGATCTGGCCGGCCAGGAAGAGTCCCGTCACAGCCTTGGTCTCGAGCCCTGCGGTCAGGTTCCTTGGGTCCACATAATCGTATTCGATCGCATAAGCGGGCTGAAGCATCCGCACCTTCTCAAGGCCCGGGATGTGCTTCAGGACTTCGAGCTGCACGTCTTCTGGGAGCGAGGTCGAGATACCATTGGGATAGACGGTGAAGTCGTCCAGGCCCTCGGGCTCCAGGAAGATCTGGTGCCCGTCCCGATCGCCGAACCGCACCACCTTGTCCTCGATCGACGGGCAGTAGCGCGGGCCCGTGCCCTGAATATCGCCGGAATACATAGCCGAACGGTGCAGGTTGCCCCGGATCAGCTCATGGACCTTGGCCGTCGTGCGGGTGATGCCGCATTCGATCTGGGGGGTCCTGATCCTGTCCGTCAAGAGCGAGAAGGGCACCGGATCGTCATCCGCAGCCTGCTTGTCGACGCCCGCCCAGTCGATGGTGCGTCCGTCGAGACGCGGCGGCGTGCCTGTCTTCAGGCGTCCAAGCGTAAAGCCGAGCCGGGCAAAGGTCTTCGGGAGACCCAAGGACGGACGCTCACCCATGCGGCCGGCCGGGATCTTCTTTTCACCGATATGGATGAGCCCGGACAGAAAGGTGCCTGTGGTGATGACCACGGCGCCCGCCGAGAGACGCCGTCCGTCGCTCAAAAGAAGACCGGCGACGCGCCCGTCCTGAACGAGGAGATCGTCCGCCTCCCCTTCGACGATGGTGAGACTGGCAGTCTGGAGCAGCTCGGCCTGGATCGCCCGCGCATAGATCTTGCGGTCGGCTTGGGTTCTGGGGCCGCGCACGGCAGGCCCTTTGCGACGGTTCAGGAGCCGGAACTGAATCCCTGCCCTGTCGGCCATACGGCCCATGACGCCGTCGAGAGCATCGATCTCGCGGACCAGGTGGCCCTTGCCCAGTCCCCCGATGGCCGGGTTGCAGGACATGGCGCCGATCGTCGAGCGCTTATGCGTCACGAGCGCCGTCCGCGCACCCGTCCGCGCGGACGCGGCGGCTGCTTCGGCGCCCGCATGGCCGCCGCCGACCACGACCACATCGTATGTGTCACGCGCTGAAAGCTGGCTCACGGGAACTCCATCTCCATGCCTGGGATCTCACGCATCGCGCGGACCCGAAGAGCCGCGCCAGCGGAATGTGGTCCGGTCTGGTGCTGAACCGATGCGTCCCTTTCTGAGGAAAGCACCGGATCGATGCCGGAAGCAGTGTCCGCTGTTGCGTCCGATGCTTTAGGACCTCGCAACGCAGAGGTCAAAAGGGCAAAATGTTTCACGTGAAACATCCACTCCCATCACCAATTCTGCACACGATTCCCACACCTTGTGCAGAGAGGATTCAGCATCATTGAACCGATTCGTGAACAGGCTTTCGCACGAGTCGCACCGATTCGCGGTGCCCATTCCGGCCAGAGTATCGCACCCAAAAGTGAACTTCCGCTTTCGGGACTGAACCGATGCCGCACTCTCTTGAAGAGCGCATCGTCCACGTGGCCTGCTGGGTCAGCGCAATACGAGAGGCTATTTGCCAATGCAGAAGCTGGAAAACAGGCGGTCCAGCACGTCCTCCACATCGACCCTTCCGGTGATTTCCCCGACCGCGCGCGCCGCGAGGCGAACCTCCTCGGCGGCAAGTTCAAGCGGTCCGCGGGTCACCAACAACTCGCGTCCCGCCTCCAGGGAGCGATGGGCCCGCTCCAGGGCCTTGCGGTGGCGCTCCCGCGTCAGGATCGCATCCCCCTGGCCCAACGCCGATTCGGCTTCGCGCTCGAGGGCGGCGATCAACTCCGGCAGGCCTTCCCCTGACGAGGCCGAGATCAGAAGATCGCAGTCGGGACGGCTCCGGTTCAGATCGGCCTTGGTTCCGACCTTGAGGAGATTGCGGGCTGGCGGCGCATCCGTCTCCTCCCCTTCCGGCGGCACGAGCCAGAGCACGAGGTCCGCATCCTGGGCGCGGGCGCGGGCGCGGGAGACACCCTCCTGCTCGATCACGTCGCCGCTCTCGCGCAGCCCTGCCGTATCCACGATGATCACGGGCAATCCGCCCAGATCGCAATGAACCTCGATCACGTCCCGGGTGGTCCCCGCGATTGGAGACACGATGGCCACGTCCCTCCGGGCCAGCGCATTGAGCAAAGTGGATTTGCCCGCGTTCGGCGGACCGGCGAGCACAACGGTGAAGCCCTCGCGCAGGCGCTCGCCGCTGCGGTTCGAGAGCGCCTGCCCGATCTCCCTTTGAAGGCCCTCCAGCCTGTGCAGGATGTCGGCCTCCAGATCATCCGGCACATCGCCTTCATCGGAAAAGTCGAGACTCGCTTCGAGAAGGGCGAGAGCCTGCAGAATGCCCTCCCGCCAATCCTCGGCGGCATTGCCGAGCCGGCCTTCGAGCTGGAGCATGGCCTGTCGGCGCTGGGCCTCGGTTTCGGCATCGATCACATCGGCGAGACCCTCCACCTGGGAGAGATCCATCCGCCCGTTGAGAAAGGCCCGGCGCGTGAACTCGCCCGCTTCTGCCGGGCGGCAATCGGGGATCGCGCCGAGCGCCTTCAAGACGGCTGCGCGAGTGGCCAGTCCGCCATGGATGTGGAGTTCCGCCTGGTCCTCCCCCGTGAAGCTGCGCGGCCCCGGCATCCAGAGAACCAGCGCCTGATCGAGGGGCTCTCCCGATGCAGGATCCCCCAGCACCCGCACGGCGGCGCGGCGAGGCTCGGGCACATTGCCGCCCA
Organism: Microvirga sp. HS2; assembly: GCF_055792805.1. Classification (NCBI taxonomy): domain Bacteria; kingdom Pseudomonadati; phylum Pseudomonadota; class Alphaproteobacteria; order Hyphomicrobiales; family Methylobacteriaceae; genus Microvirga; species Microvirga sp. HS2. The sequence goes on along the minus strand of NZ_JBVVAJ010000001.1, from coordinate 329,596 downwards.
ACGTCTCGAGAATGGTCCAGCTCTGCGGCCCACTGATCCGGACTATGCACACGGCCGCGCGGCCATGGCCGGACGCAGTGGCGAAGATGGTATCATCCGAACGCATGGGCATGGACCTCCGACGGTACGAGAGACTTGAACATGTGAAGCGGTAATGCGCGGCGCAAAGCAAGGATCGGTTCGACCCCGAAGGATCCGCTCCATCCCCGCATGAGCCCGCCCCTTTCGGAGCAGAATCCATGAACCGCCTCAGGAATGCCAGTTCCCCTTATCTCCTGCAGCACAAGACCAATCCTGTCCATTGGTGGGAATGGGGACCGGAGGCATTGGCGGAGGCGGAAAGGCTCGACAGGCCGATCCTGCTCTCCATCGGCTATGCCGCCTGCCACTGGTGTCACGTGATGGCTCACGAGAGCTTCGAGGATCCGGACGTCGCCGCGGTGATGAACGAGCTCTACGTGAACATCAAGGTCGACCGGGAGGAGCGCCCGGACGTGGACCATGTCTATATGAGCGCCCTGCACCTCCTGGGCGAACAGGGCGGCTGGCCGCTGACCATGTTCCTGACGCCGCGGGCCGAGCCTTTCTGGGGCGGCACCTACTTCCCGAAGGAGCCGCGCTTCGGTCGACCCGGCTTCGTCCAGGTCCTGAAGGAGATCAGCCGCCTCTACCACGCGGAACCGGACCGCATCCTCAAGAACCGGGATGTTCTGAAAGCCCACTTGTCCAAGGGGGCGGAATCCGACGGCGGCAGCCTCAGCCTCGCCGATCTCGACGGCATGGGCCAGCGGCTGACGGAACTGATCGACACGGAGCATGGCGGTCTTCAGGGCGCACCGAAATTCCCCAACCCGCCGATTCTCGAATATCTCCTTCGCTACGCGCGGCGCACCGGCGACCCGGAGGCCCACCGTCGCTTCCTCCTCACCATGGAGCAGATGGCGCTCGGCGGAATCCGCGATCACCTCGGCGGAGGCTTCGCCCGCTATGCGGTGGATGAGCGCTGGCTGGTGCCGCATTTCGAGAAGATGCTCTACGACAACGCCCAGTTGCTGGAGCTCTATGCGCTTGCCTATGCAGAGACCGGACGCGCGCTGTTCAGGGAGGCGGCCGAGGGGATCGTCGCCTGGCTGGAACGGGAAATGGTGACGCCGGAAGGCGCCTTCGCGTCGAGCCTCGATGCCGATTCGGAAGGCGAGGAAGGCCGCTTCTATGTCTGGAGCCTCGCCGAGATCCGCGAGGTGCTGGGCGAAGCGGACGCCGCGTTCTTCGCCAAGGTCTACGACATCACCGAGGAGGGGAACTTCGAGGGCCTGAACATCCCGAACCGGCTGATCACCGGCGAGGCACCCTCCCCCGTGGAACAGCGGCTCGCCCCCATGCGCGAGCGGCTGCTGGAGCGCCGGGCTACCCGGGTCAGGCCCGGACTCGACGACAAGGTTCTGGCCGACTGGAACGGGCTCATGATGGCAAGCCTCGTGCGGGCGGCACCCCTGCTGGAGCGCCCGGAATGGATCGCACTGGCGCAGCGCGCCTACCGCTTCATCCAGTTTTCGATGAACCGGGATGGACGGCTCGGACATTCATGGCGCGCCGATTCGCTCATCTTCCCGGGCTTCGCCCTGGACCATGGCGCCATGATGCGCGCGGCCCTCGCCCTTTACGAGGTGACCAACGACGATGCCTATCTGACGGACGCCCGAACCTGGCGCGACGTTCTGCTGGAGGACTTCCTGATCGACGAGACCGGGTGCCTCGCCATGACGGCCAGGGAGGCCGATCCTCTCGTCGTCAGGCCTCAACCCACCCATGACGAGGCGGTGCCCAATGCCAACGGAGTGTTCGCGGAAGCGCTCGTGAGGCTTTCCCAGATTACGGAAACCGAAGAGGATCATCGGCAGGCAACGGATCACCTCGCCCGCCTCGTCGGCGTCGCCCGCTCGTCCCCGCTCGGGCACAGCTCGATCCTCAACGCCCTCGATCTGCATCTCAGGGGCCTGAGCATCGTCGTCACGGGAAACCATGCGGAAGCTCTTCATGAGGCGGCCTTGCGCGTACCCTATCTCGACCGCAGCGTGCGGCTGCTGCGGCCCGGCGAGTCCCTCGATGAAGACCATCCCGCGATAACCCTCGCCTCCTCCGGGCAGGACGCGCAGGCCCTCGTCTGCGCCGGCATGCGCTGCTCGCTCCCGGTCACGACGCCGGAAGCGTTGAGCGATCAGGTACGGGAGATGTCGGCCGGTCCTCCTTCGCCCCGGCCGTAAAGGTCTTCAGCCATCCGACTTCACCGAGGCGGGTTCCCGCTTGAGATGGTCCAGCGGGAGGGGCGCATCGGACTTCACGCGCGACAGGGCGAAGTTCGAACGGATATCGCCGACCATCGGCAAGACGAGTAGTTTCTCCGACAGGAGACGCTCATAGGCCTTGAGGCTCGTGACCACGATCTCGACGATGAAATCGGCCGTGCCGGAGACCATATGGCAGGCCACCACCTCCGGCATGGCGGCGAGCGCCTCCTGGAGGGCCGTGGCATTGTTGCGGGAATGCTTCTCGACCTTGATATCCACGAAGACCGTCAGCCCAAGTCCCACCGATTCCCGGTCCAGCACGGCCCGATAATTCCGAATGAAGCCGTCGCGTTCGAGGCGACGGACACGCCTCAGGCAGGGTGACGGCGACAGGCCGACCTGATCGGCGAGTTCCTGATTGGTCAGGCGTCCGTCCGCCTGCAAAGCCCTGAGGATCCGCAGATCGATGGCATCGAGATTGATATAGGGCATGATCTCACACAGATCGTGGCTCTCGCGCAATATTCTGCCAAGAAACGGGCATCGGCAAGCTAAACTTCGCAAGGACATGCCTGGCCTTGATAGGCCATGCTGAAGGAGCTTCGACGGAGAATCGCCATGTCCGAGATCCTTCACGCTCTGCCCCGCCCCACTATCAGACCCTCTGTGGTCGGCTGGCTCGCCGCGTTCGCCGCGGTCGTGATCTGGGCGGTCTGGGTCGTGGGAACCCGCCACGCGGTGACGCATCAGCTTCCGCCCGCGGCCGTCGGCCTGCTCCGGTTCGGCGTGCCGGCTTTCCTGCTCGCCCCGATCACCTGGCGGATCGGTCTGTTCCCGGAAGGGCTGACGCTGACGAAGGGTCTGGGACTATTGGGATCCGGCGCACCTTTTTTTCTCACCGTGGCGCTCGGCATGCAGTTCGCGCCCGCGGCCGAGATCGGCCCCCTCCTGCCCGGCACCATGCCGCTCTTCGTCGCCCTGATCGGATGGATCGTTTTCGGCGAACGCCTGGAGCGCCTGCGGATCCTGGGATTCGTGCTCGTCCTGATCGGAGCCGTCTGCATCGGCGGCTACGGATTGCTGCTCGCCGGCACCGGGGCATGGCGCGGCCATGGGCTGCTGCTCGGCGGCGCCTGTCTCTGGGGAATCTACACCCATGCCTATCGCCGCAGCGGATTGTCGGCCCTGCAGGCGGCCGCCATCGTCGGCCTCTGGTCCTTCCTGATCCTGATCCCGTTCGGCGTCCCCTCCCTGATCCATGCCCTTGGGGAAGGCCTAGGCTCCTCCATCGTCCTGCAGGCGCTTCTCCAGGGCTTTCTGTCGGGCGTCGTCGGCCTCGTGCTTTATGGGATCGCCGTCGACCGGCTCGGCGCCTCGCGCGCGGCCGCCGTCTCGCCCCTGTCCATCGTGCTGGCTGCGCTGATCGCCATTCCGGCCCTCGGCGAAATACCCGGTCCCGCAGCTCTCGTGGGAATCGTTTTGGCGACTCTGGGCGTTGTGCTGGCGAGCGGCATTCTCGCACGGGCCTCTTCCGTCGCAGGATCCTGACGAAACCGGAGAATGGGCGCGAGAGGCCGATGTTCTTTTTCTTCTCCAATCGGGTCGGCTGCCTGGGCTCGCTCCTGATTTCCGCCGGCCTGACCCTGCTCATCCTGTTCCTGATGGGCGTGCTTCCCAGATCATAAAAAAACCCCACCCTCTCGCCGAGAGGATGGGGCTCGTCGTTGCAGGCGGACGTGTTCCGCCTCAGGTGTTCATCGAATCGAAGAAGTCCTGGTTCGACTTGGTCTGACGCAGCTTGTCGAGGAGGAACTCGATGGCGTCCACCGTGCCCATCGGGTTGAGGATGCGGCGCAGCACATACATCTTCTTGAGGGTGTCGGTCGGAACCAGCAGCTCTTCCTTGCGGGTGCCGGAACGGGTGATGTCGATGGCCGGGAAGGTGCGCTTGTCGGCGACCTTGCGGTCGAGAATGATTTCCGAGTTGCCGGTGCCCTTGAACTCTTCGAAGATCACCTCGTCCATGCGCGAGCCGGTATCGATCAGCGCGGTGGCGATGATGGTGAGCGAACCGCCCTCCTCGATGTTGCGTGCGGCACCGAAGAAGCGCTTCGGCCGCTGGAGCGCATTGGCGTCCACGCCGCCGGTGAGCACCTTGCCGGAGGACGGCACCACCGTGTTGTAGGCGCGGCCCAGACGCGTGATCGAGTCGAGCAGGATGACGACGTCGCGGCCATGCTCCACGAGGCGCTTGGCCTTCTCGATCACCATCTCGGCGACCTGCACGTGACGGGTGGCCGGCTCGTCGAAGGTGGAGGCCACGACCTCGCCCTTCACGGAGCGCTGCATGTCGGTCACTTCCTCCGGGCGCTCGTCAATGAGCAGCACGATGAGGTAGCACTCGGGGTGATTCGTGGTGATCGACTGCGCCACGTTCTGCATGAGCACCGTCTTACCGGTGCGCGGCGGGGCGACGATCAGAGCGCGCTGGCCCTTGCCGATGGGCGAGACGATGTCGATGATGCGCGGCGAGAAATCTTTCCGGGTCGGATCGTCGATCTCGAGCTTGAAGCGCTCGTGCGGGAAGAGCGGCGTCAGGTTGTCGAAATGAACCTTGTGCCGGATCTTCTCGGGATCCTCGAAATTGATGGTGTTCACTTTCAGCAGGGCGAAATAGCGCTCGCCCTCCTTCGGACCCCGGATCGGGCCGTCCACCGTGTCGCCGGTGCGCAGGCCGAAGCGGCGGATCTGGCTCGGGCTGACATAGATGTCGTCCGGTCCCGGCAGGTAATTCGAATCGGCCGAGCGGAGGAAGCCGAAGCCGTCCTGCAGCACCTCGACCACGCCTGCGCCGATGATCTCCACCTCCCGCGCGGCGAGCTGCTTGAGGATGGCGAACATGAGCTCCTGCTTGCGCATCGTGCTCGCGTTCTCGACCTCGAGCTCCTCGGCGAAGGCAATGAGTTCGGTAGGCGTCTTGGATTTCAGGTCTTGAAGTTTGATTTCCCTCATCGGGGAACACTCTCGGGGTAAAATGCGCGGATGCAAAAGCTGCGCAGGGGAAGATCGCGGAATGGTCGACAGGGCCGCTCAGTTCACGAGGGCGACTTGAGAGAGCCCTGGGGGCCCGTGCAGCGCAACCTGTCTTTTATGGAAGAGGGGTTCTTTATAACCGGGTTCGCGGATTTTCTCAAGGGTTGTTTCAATAAGCCTTTCGGGGAGGTTCACTCTCGAGAATCTTCCCGAATCCAGATGCGGAGAGGGCCGATCAGCTCAAAGCCGTTCCGGCAGGCTGCCACAAGACTCGGCCCCTGCTCGTATCCCACGAGCGGCATTCCTGGAAATTGCCTGGCCGCGAGAGCGATCATCCGCCGCCAGACCACATCCGTAAAACCCGGATTGGCAAAGACGTTGGAGATGCCGATCACCCCGCCTCCACCATTGAGGATTCCTCCGCCTGCCATCACACCATCGCAGGTGACGGACGCGAAGATCATCTCGGAATTGCCCAGAAGCACCGGACTGAAAGGACTGGCCTCGGCAGGATCCTCATGGCCGGCCCAGGCCCTTTCCCAAAGCGCCAGATCGTTTTCTCTTTCCACGATGTCGGCAGGGCTTTGAATTCCACCCTCGCGCGGGCTCTCCAGGAAGAGCCAGTTTGCATCGAACAGCGTTCTGAAACCCAGTCCCGCCAGATCCAATCGGCTGAAGCTGTCCTTGATGGCCCAGCCGCGTTGCGGGTGCGAGGCGACGAGATCGGCCAAGGTGCCGACGATCTCGGAATCCTCGGCACCCTCCGATAACGTCACCGCATCGGGGTAGAAGCGGGGCGAGCCGTTTCTATTGAGCCAAAGCCTTTCGTGAAACTCGCCCGGCTTTCCGTTGGCCCGGCAGATCGCATCGCACCAGAGAGCATTGTTGTACGCAGCCCAAGCGACAGGATCAGCCTTCATGGAACGATCGGCTCAGAACGGCTTCACGATCACCAGGATCACGATGCCGATCATGAGCACCGTCGGCACCTCGTTGAGGATGCGGTAGTATTTTGCGGGCCTCGTGTTCTTGTCCGCGGCGAAGTCCTTCAGGCGGCGCACATAGACCCCGTGCAGGCCCGAGAGGATCAGCACGAGAAGAACCTTCGCGTGCAGCCAACCGGATTTGTACCAGCCGCCGTCCCAGATCATGTAGAGCCCGAGCACCCAGGTCACGATCATCGCGGGATTGATGATCGCCTTGAGGAGACGGCGTTCCATGATCTTGAAGGTCTCGGACTGGATCGAGCCCTTGGGCGCATCGCAGTGATAGACGAAGAGGCGCGGCAGGTAGAGCATGCCCGCCATCCAGGCGATGACGGCAATGACGTGAAACGCCTTGATCCAGAGATACAGCATTCTTTTAACCTTCCCGAACGCGGGCGATCATCCGCTCGACATGAGCGATCGGCGTTTCCGGCAGGATGCCGTGGCCGAGATTGAAGATGTGCGGGCGGCCCCGCACGCTTTTCAGGATATGGTCGATCCCCTGCTCCATCGCGGTACCGCCGGCGATCAGCGCCAGCGGATCGAGATTGCCCTGGGTCGCGAGAGTGCTCGGCAGGGTCGGGAGCACAACGGCCGGATCGAGGGTCCAGTCCAGCGCCAGCGCATCGCCGATCCCGGCCGAGGCGAAGCGGTGAAGGTTCCCACCGCCTCCCCGCACGAACACGATCGCCTTGGCCTGGGGACGCGCGGCTTTCAAGCCCTCGACGATCCGGCTGATCGGGTTCAGGGACAGCCGGTCGAAAAGGGCGGGCGGCAGGGCCGATCCGAAGCTCTCGAAGATCTGAACCGCCTCGGCACCCGCATCGATCTGGCGGATGAGATAGGCGGTGGAGGCCCGCACCAGCCGGTCGATGAGCGCATCCATGAAGGCCGGATCGCGATAGGCGGTCAGGCGCGCGGGAGCCTGATCGGGAGTGCCCTTGCCGGCGATCATGTAGCTCGCCACCGTCCAGGGCGCGCCGCAGAAGCCCAGAAGGGTGGTTTCCTTCGGCAGGCTCTTAGCGAGCCGGTCCAGGGTCTCGAAGACCGGATCGAGACGTCCCAGCGGCAGCTCCTCGGCCAGCCTGGAAAAGTCCGTCTCCGACGTGACCGGATCGAGCTTGGGCCCTTCGTTCTCGACGAAGCGCACGTCCTGGCCCAGGGCATGGGGGATGACCAGGATGTCGGAGAACAGGATCGAGGCGTCGAAGCCGAAACGCCGGATGGGCTGAAGGGTGACTTCCTCGGCAAGCCTCGGGTTGTAGCAGAGATCGAGGAAGGAGCCCGCCTGTTTCCGGGTCTCCCGATATTCCGGCAGATAACGGCCGGCCTGGCGCATGATCCAGATCGGCAGAGGCCAGACCGGTTCTCCGTTCAGCACGCGGAGGATCGCTTTGGTGGAACGCTCGCTCACAGGCCCTCTCTAAATAAGAATAATCTTTGAATCTAAGAATCTGATGTTTCTCTTGGGCCGTGAATCGCAAAGCCGCAACCCCGTCCACAACCCTTCCACACGGGCCGGCCCGTTAAGTGTTCATTAACGGATGAGGCAGGCCCGCCTCAATCCTTTCCGGATTCTTAAACCTTAACAGCTCGTTAAGGAATTTGAACGGAACGTTAACGTCGGCCTCCGGGGTGATTCGTGCCGGATTCTCCCAAATGGGGGATTTCAGACTCGCACACCGAGCTGGACTGTTGATGGTTGTCGCAGCAGATCACAGCCCCCTGCCCTGGACCTCGGAATCGAGCCGTTCTATCCACATCTATCGACTCCTTCTTCCGGGAGATCCGCTTTGCCGGGACGCAGCTACTTCCATCTTCATCTGGTCTCCGATTCCACGGGCGAGACCCTGATCACCGTCGCCCGCGCCGTGGTGGCGCAATACGAAGGCGTGGCCGCCATCGAGCATGTCTACCCCCTGGTGCGCTCCACCACGCAGCTCGAGCGCGTGCTCACCGAGATCGAGACCGCTCCCGGGATCGTGCTCTACACCCTTGTGGACAAGGACCTGACGAGCCGTCTGGAGGAGGTCTGCCGCGCCACGGGCTCTCCCTATCTCTCGGTGCTCGAACCCGTGCACCAGATGATCTCGTCCTATCTGGGGACCCATTCCACCGCCCGGCCCGGCGCTCAGCACATGCTGAACGCGGAATATTTCAAGCGCATCGACGCCATGAACTTCACCCTCCTCCATGACGACGGGCACTTGCCCGACGATCTGGACGAGGCGGATGTGATTCTCATGGGCGTGAGCCGCACCTCGAAGACTCCGACAGCGGTTTATCTCGCCAATCGCGGATTGAAGACGGCCAATTTCCCGCTCGTTCCCGGCATGCCTCTGCCGCCCAAGCTCCAGGAGGCGAGAAAATCCCTCGTCGTCGGTCTGGTGGCGACGCCGGAACGCATCGTGCAGATCCGGCAGAACCGCCTGCTCAGCCTCAAGGCCGATGACGACACATCCTATGTGGACCGCGACGCGGTGGCGGAGGAAATCGCGGCCTCCCGGCGCTTGTTCGCACGCCATGGCTGGCCCGTGATCGACGTGACGCGCCGCTCCATCGAGGAGACGGCGGCCGCGATCATCGATCTCTACCGCGACCATCGCTTGAAATTCATCGCGGAATAAACAATGCCCGCTCTCTGGACCGCACCGGACAACCTGCTCCTCGCCTCGACCAGTGCGACCCGGCTCGCCCTGCTCGTGAGCGCCGGACTCTCCGTCGAGACGCAGGCCTCGAACGTGGACGAACGCCGGATCGAGGAGGCCGCCCGGGGCGAAGGCCTCTCGCCGCAGGCTCTCGCCGCCCGATTGGCCGCCGAGAAGGCGCTGTCCGTCAGCCGCCGCCATCCGGGGCGGATCGTGCTCGGAGCCGACCAGGTTCTCGCCGGCGGCTCGTCCGTGTTTCACAAGGTTGCGGATCGCCAGGCCGCCAAGCGCCAGCTGCAGGCTCTCGCCGGGAAACGGCACGAGCTCCATTCCGCCGGAGCGCTCGCCATCGGCGGCGCGGTGGTGGAGAGTTTCATCGCCACCGCCACGCTCACCATGCGGCCGCTCGCGGACGAGGTGATCGATCTCTATCTGGAACTCGCGGGTCCTGCCGTGCTCCACAGCGTCGGCGTCTATCATTATGAAGGCCTCGGCGTTCATCTGTTCGAATCGGTGGAAGGCGATCACTCCACCATTCTGGGGCTTCCCCTGCTCCCGCTTCTGTCGGCGTTGCGCCGCTTGGGATGTCTCGCACTCTAGGATTCCATCGTCATGACAAAGGCCTTCATCGTCGGCCATCCGATCAAGCATTCCCGCTCGCCGCTCATTCACGGCTACTGGTTGAAGCAATACGGGCTGAGCGGCTCCTATGAGCGCATCGATGTGGAGCCTGTGAATTTCGGGGCTTTTCTGAAGAGCTTTCCCGGGCAGGGCTTTGCTGGCGGCAACGTCACGATCCCGCACAAGGAAGCGGCCTTCGCGGGCGTCGTGCGCAGGACGGAACGGGCGGAGCGCCTGGGCGCGGTCAACACGCTCTGGGTCGAAAACGGCGTGCTGTGGGGCGACAACACGGATGTGCTCGGCTTCATGGCCAATCTCGACCTGAGCCTGGGGATAGACTGGGAACAGGATGTGGATAATGTGCTTGTTCTCGGCGCGGGCGGCGCGGCGCGCGGCATCGTCGCGGGCCTGCAGGACCGCCCGCTGAAGCGGATCCTCGTCGCAAACCGCACGCTCTCGAAAGCGCAGGATCTCGTGCGCGATCTCGAGCGATACAGCCCGGTGAGGCTTGAGGCTCTCGCCTGGGAGGATCTCGATTCCGCGCTTTCGGAATCCCAGCTCATCGTCAACACCACCTCCCTCGGCATGGCGGGCCAGCCGCCGCTCGCACTCGACCTCGCCAAGGCGCCTGCCGGGGCCATCGTCACGGACATCGTCTATGTTCCCTTGCGCACGCCGCTGCTCGCGGCCGCGGAGGCCCATGGCCTGCGGACGGTCGACGGGCTGGGCATGCTGCTGCATCAGGCGGTGCCCGGCTTCGAGCGCTGGTTCGGTGTCAGGCCCGGGGTGACGCCGGAACTGCGCGCGCTGATCGTCGCCGATATCGAGGCCGCACGATGACGTTCGTGCTCGGGCTGACGGGCTCCATCGGCATGGGAAAATCGGCCACGGCCGACATCTTCCGGCGCCTCGGCGTTCCCGTGCACGACGCGGATGCGGCTGTCCACGCGCTCTACCGCGGGCGCGCCGCCCCACTGATCGAGACGGCTTTTCCGGGGACCGTCGCCGATGGTGCGGTGGATCGCCGCAAGCTGGGTCAGGCGGTGCTCAACGATGCGGGGCGATTGAAACGACTGGAGAGCATCGTGCATCCTCTCGTGCGCGAGGAGGAGGATCATTTCCTGAGAGGAGTGTCCGGGACCGCACCTCTCGCGGTGCTCGACATCCCGCTTCTTCTTGAAACCGGCGGCGACAGCCGCTGCGATGCCGTTCTCGTCGTCACCGCTCCGTCCAATGTGCAGCGCGCGCGGGTGATGGCGCGGCCCGGCATGACGGAAGAGACCTTTAACGCGATCCTGTCTAAGCAGATGCCGGATGCGCAGAAGCGCGCCCGTGCACATTTTCTTGTCGATACGAGCCGGGGCTTCGCTTCCGCCGAGGCACAGGTTCGGTCCATCCTGGCCTGCCTGGCGGGACGTCCTGGCCGCCGCAACCTTGTGAAGAGTGTTTGACGATGCTGCGAGAGATCGTTCTCGATACCGAAACCACCGGCACCGACCACGCCAAGGGCGACCGGATCATCGAAATCGGCTGCGTCGAGCTCCTCAACCACATTCCGACGGGAAAGAGCTACCACGTCTACATCAAACCGGAATTCCCGGTCTCACCCGGCGCCTTCGCGGTGCACGGATTGAGCGACGAGTTCCTGGCCGACAAGCCGGTTTTCGCCGCCATCGTCGAGGAGTTCCACGAGTTCATCCGCGATGCGCGGCTCGTCATCCACAACGCGGCCTTCGATATCGGCTTCATCAATGCGGAATTCGCGCGCACCGGCCATCCGGCCATCGCTCTCGCCGATGTGGTCGATACGCTCATCATGGCGCGGCGCAAGCATCCGGGCGCGGCGAACAACCTCGATGCGCTCTGCTCGCGCTATGGTATCGACAATTCCAAGCGCACGAAGCACGGGGCGCTGCTCGACGCCGAGATCCTGGCCGAGGTCTATATCGAGCTGATCGGCGGCCGGCAGGTCGGTTTCGATCTCACCGCTCAACCCGCGAAGAACGGAGGCGGCGCTATCCGCACCGGTGCGGCTGCTCCGCGTGAGGCGAAGCCCCGCCCCATGATGTCCCGCCTGACGGATGCGGAGCGCGCCGCGCATGCGGCCTTCGTCGAGCAGCTCGGGGCGAATGCGGTCTGGCGCGAGTATATCGGCGAGGCTCAGCCGGAGGCTTCTTAAATCTCGGGCAAAGCAAAAGGCGGAACGGGCGACCGTTCCGCCTTCTTTCGTCTCGGAAAGAGTGTTCGTCTTACGACAGGGTCTGTCCGCCCTGCTGACCCTGAAGCTCGGACGCGCGCTGGCGGTAGAGAGCCACGAAATCGATCGGGTCGATGTACAGGGGCGGGAAGCCGCCGTTGCGCACCGCGTCCGCCACGATCTGACGCGCGAAGGGGAACAGCAGGCGCGGGCACTCGATCATCACCACGGGATGCAGTTGATCCTGCGGGATGTTCTGCACGCGGAACACGCCGGAATAGGTGAGCTCGAAGGCGAACAGCACGTCGTTGGCGACCTTGGCATTGCCCTCGAGGGTGAGGTCGACCTCGAAATCGGCCTCGGCCAGCTGCTTGGCATTCACGTTGACCTGCAGGTTGATCTGCGGACCTTCGGATTGCTGCTGCAGCGAACGGGGGGCATTGGGATTCTCGAACGAGAAATCCTTGCAGTACTGCGCAAGGGCGTTCAGCGCGGGCATACCGCCGGGCGCTCCGTTGTTTGCCGGGTTATCGGCCATGGTTCATGCTCCGAAGAGTGGTCAATCGGTTGACCCGGACGGGGCGCTTCACAGCGTGAAGGCACCTGATCGGCAACGGGCCACGGGTCCCCGCGCTACCATGTTCCGGGCACGGGAGGCAAGATTTGCCAGCCTCCTTGCGCTTGTCGCGGGGAGAGGTGGATGTTACGACCCCTGAACCCCATATGCAAAGAAACCATTCTTTCGCCTCGGGGTAACGCCCGGCGCCAGCCGGGTTCCGGCAGGCTGACAACGGATCGACGATGCAGGATTCCTTCGACATCACGACCCTTATTTTCATCGTTCTCGCCATCTTCGTGATCTGGCGCCTTCGTTCGGTGCTGGGGCAGAAGACGGGCAACGAACAGCCGCCCTTCGATCCGCTGGCCCGCCGCGATGCGCCCCTGCGTCCGGGCAATCCGCCGGCGGAGGCCGATCACAATGTGGTGCATCTTCCCGGCCCGAACGGGACCCGCCCTGCGGCCGAAGTCCAGACAGCGGAACGCTGGAAAGGCTTCGCCGAGCCCGGCACCCCCATGGCCACGGCCCTCGACAGCATCGTCCGCGCCGAGCCCGGCTTCGATCCGGCCAGCTTCCTGGAAGGGGCCAAGGCCGCCTACGAGATGATCGTCACCGGCTTTGCGACGGGAGACCGCAAGACCCTCAAGGACCTCCTCTCCCGCGAGGTCTACGAAGGGTTCGAACGCGCCATCACCGAGCGCGAGCAGCGCGGCGAGCGTGTGGAGACCACCTTCGTCTCCATCGACAAGGCCGAAATGGCGGGAGCCGAGGTCCTCGGCAAGACGGCGCAGATCGTCGTGCGCTTCGTCTCGCAGTTGATTACCGTGACCCGCGATGCTTCGGGCAATGTCGTGGACGGCAGCCCCGATCAGGTGGCCGAGGTCACCGACGTGTGGACCTTCGCCCGCCAGCTCGGCAGCCGCGATCCCAACTGGCAGCTCGTCGCGACCGAAGCGGGGCAATGAGGCATGCCGGGCGAGCCGTTCTCGCGTGCCTTTTCGCCTGGATTCTGACCATGCCGCAATCAGAGGCAGAATCGCGTCCGGCTCCGGCGCGGCTTGAAGCGCTGTCCTTCGGGGATCTCGATTCCTGGCAGGACGACGATCATGCGGCTGCCTTCAGGGCTTTTCTCCGTTCCTGTCGCGCACTCGACGCACAAGCCGCCGAATTGCGGCCGGCCCAGGCTCCCGAGCGCGACCTCCTCGCCGTCTGCCGGGTGGCTCTGAAGAGCCCGGATCTATCCCGTGCCGAGGCGCGACGTTTTTTCGAAACGCATTTCACGCCGTTCACCGTGGTCCCTCCGGCAGGCAACGGCTTTCTCACCGGCTATTACGAGCCCGAATTCCAGGGCTCGCGCAAACCCGATTCGCTCCACAAGGTTCCTCTCCTGGGAAGGCCCGAGGACCTCGTGACGGTCCCGCAGGGCGAAACCCTCCCCGGTCTCGCCAAGGGCCTCCAGGCCGCGCGGCGCACGGCGAAGGGTTTCGAACCCTATCCCGACCGCGCCGCGATCGAGGACGGCGCCCTCGGTCCGCTCGCAAAGCCCATCGTCCATCTGCGCGAGCCGGGGGAAGCATTCATCATCCATGTGCAGGGCTCGTCCCGCATCCGTCTCACCGACGGCTCGGTGATGCGGGTGGCCTATGCGGGCCGCAACGGACGCCCCTATACCTCCATCGGCCGCCTGCTGGTGCAGCAGGGAGAGATGGATCTCGAATCCATGACGCTCGCCAAGCTCATGGGCTGGCTGAAGGATCATCCCGGCCCCGCCCGGGAGCTGATGCGGCAGAACCAGTCCTACATCTTCTTTCGCGAGGCGGACGAGCTTTCGCCCGAGGATGGGCCCATTGGCGGAGCGGGCTTTCCGCTCGTGCCGGGCCGAAGCCTCGCCGTCGACCGCCAGCTCTGGGCCTATGGCCTGCCCTTCTGGCTCGAAGGCGATCTGCCCTTCACGCTCGAGCGATCCGAACCCTTGCGGCGCCTCATGATCGCGCACGACACCGGCTCGGCGATCGTCGGCCCCGCGCGGGGCGATTTCTTCTTCGGCAGCGGCGAGGAAGCGGGTATCCGTGCGGGACTGCTGCGCCACGCGACCCGCTTCGTGGTGCTCAAGCCCAACGCCCGATGAAAACGCCGTCATGACCAAGCGCCGCAGGACACGTCAGCTCAGCTCGGAGGAGCGGCGGCTCTGGTCGCATGTGGCCCGCAACGTCAAGCCCTTGAAGGGCAAGGCATTGCCGCCGGAGCCCGAACCGGAGGAGAACACATCCACGGCCCCTGCCCCGCAGATTCCGCTGAAGCCTCCGGCGTCGCTGCCCCCGCTTCCGCCCCAGCCGAAGAAGCCTTCGCTCCCGCCGCTGGCTCCGGTGGAGCGCAAGACGATGACCGCCCTGCGCCGGGGCCGCAAGGACGTGGACAGCGTCATCGATCTCCACGGCATGCGCCAGGAGGAGGCGCATTTCGCCCTCATCAGCTTCCTGCACCGGGCGCAGAATTCGGGCTTCAGCCTCGTCCTCGTCATCACCGGCAAGGGCGGTGCCGCCTCGGGCGGAGGCTTGGTCGAGGAGCGCGGGATCCTGCGCCGCATGGTGCCCCATTGGCTTCGCCTGGCCGAGCTGAGATCTCTTGTGATCGGCTTCGAGGAAGCCTCTCCTCAACACGGCGGTTCCGGTGCACTCTATGTCAGGCTCCGCCGCAGACGGAGCGCGGGATGATCACATGACCCCCTTTGGCGAACGGGTGCGGCAGCTGCGCCGCGAGCGCGGATTGATGTTGAAGGACATGGCGGCCCATCTGGGGGTGTCGAGCGCCTACCTCTCGGCTTTGGAGCGTGGCGAGCGCGGCAAACCCACCTGGGCTCTGATCCAGGGCGTGCTGCAATATTTCCACATTATCTGGGACGAGGCGGACGAGCTGACCCGGCTCGCCGATCTCTCCGACCCGCGGGTGAAGATCGACACTGCCGGGGCCGACCCCAGAGCGACCCTGCTCGCCAATCGCCTCGCCCGCGAGATCCGCGCCCTCTCGGAGGGCGACCTCGAGGACATGCTCGCCATTCTCGATCACGCGCAGGGTCGTGAGCGGCGCATGCCGGTGCCGATTCAGGCCGTTCAGGACGCCCTTTAAAGCCCAAAGTCTTGACCCCCGGGGCGCCCGATGCCAAAGCGCCCCGATACACTCCAACATCATGGTTGTTCATGTCCCAGACCCGCATCGACGTGCTCACGCTCGGCAACGCCATCGTTGACGTGCTCGCCCATACCGACGAAGCCTTCCTGATCGAGAAGAAGGTGCACAAGGGCGCCATGCAGCTCATCGACGAGACCCGCGCCGAAGAGCTCTACCGCGACATGGGACCCGCCATCATCGTGTCCGGCGGCTCGGGCGCCAACACGGCGGCGGGCGTCGCCGCCCTCGGCGTCAAGGCGGGCTTCATCGGCAAGGTGAAGAACGATGAGACCGGCAAGCTCTTCGCGCACGATCTGAGGGCCATCGACGTCCATTACGACGTGAAGCCCGCCGAGGACGGACCGGCGACGGCGCGCAGCTTCATTCTGGTGACGCCCGACGGCGAGCGCACCATGAACACCTATCTCGGCGCCTGCCAGAACCTCACTCCCGACGACGTGAAGCCGGAGACGGTGCGCGCGGCGAGCATCGTCTATCTCGAAGGCTATCTCTGGGATCCGCCGGCCGCGAAGGAAGCCTTCCGCAAGGCGGTGACGATCGCGCACGAGGCCGGCAACAAGGTGGCCCTCACCCTCTCCGACGCCTTCTGCGTCGACCGCTACCGGGACGAGTTCCTCGGCCTCATGCGTGACGGCAGCCTGGATATTCTCTTCGCCAACATCCACGAGCTGCAGAGCCTCTACGGCACGTCCTCGGCCGAGAGCGCGCTGGCGGCGCTTCGCGAAGAAAACCTGCTCGGCGTGATCACCCGCTCGGAAGACGGCGCGATGGTGGTGACCCGGGGCGAGACGCTCGCCGTTCCCGCCTTCCCGGTGGAGCGCGTGGTCGACACCACCGGCGCGGGCGATCTCTTCGCCTCCGGCTTCCTCGCGGGTCTCGTGCAGAACCTGGACCTGACCGATTGCGCCCGCCTCGGCGGCCTGGCCGCCGCCGAAATCATCAGCCATCTCGGCGCCCGCCCACAGGCGAACCTTCGCGAGCTCGCGCAGCAGGAAGGATTGCTGGCGTAAGGCGTTCTTCACGTCATGGCCGGGCTTGTCCCGGCCATCCCTATCCGAAAGGCACGGCGTTTCATGAAAGCGGGATCACCGGCACAGGGCCGGTGATGACGGCGGGGATTGCTGTTTCACCCACCCGTCCGCCCGAACCAGAGCCCGAACAGAGCCGCGAGGGAGACGAGCGCCAGGAATCCGTTGAAGATCACTAGCAGATACGGCGGAAGGCGCTGCACGTCCGGCTGCGGCGGCTGCGATCCCGTGAAAACCTGACGCCATACGGCGGCCGCGAAGCAGAAGGCGCTGAACAGCACCAGCACGGAGCCGGTGGAAACCATCATCCATCCCGGCACCACGCCTTCCAGGAGCTTCTGGGCGCCGATGCCGGAGGCGAGCGCGGCAAGACCGGTCCTCACCCAGGCCGCATAGGTGCGCTCGGCGGCGAAGACCGTGCGGTTGGCCGCCAGTTCCGTGCGCCGGTCGGCGCTGTCCTTGAGCTGAACGGTGGCCTTGGCCGTGGTCTTGGCCGCGACCTGCGTCTGCTCGGCGGCTTCCTGCGTGTTCTCGGCCGCTTCCTGTGTCTGCGAAGCCGCCTCCCTGGCGTGCTCGGCGCTGCGCTTGAGCTTGTCCTCGACCGGTGGGGTCACCATGGCTCCTCCATTGAACGGAGGGACAACGCTCAAGATTGGGGAAGGTTGAGCCCGCCGTCGAACCCTGCACCGTCACATGTTATGATGTGGCAAAGATGTGCAGGACAGGCTTTGCGATGAACAAACACGCCTCTTCGTCGTGGTTCCCGGAAGATGTTCCGAAGGGTGCAATCACACTCGAAGAAGGAAAGGCCCACCCGCCGGTCCTGTGCGACTGCTGTCGGACACGCTCCCTTCATGTGGTCGGGTTTCTTTCCCGAGCGGACTATGCCTGTGCGGTTTACCAAGCCAGCTGGACCGAAGGGCATGTCGCGGACGACGGGGTCAGAATGACCCTCAGCGTCGGCGGATGGGCTGGGTCCGATTATCCCCGTACCAGGATCGCCCTTCTCTGCTGGATAGAGGACGACTCTGTCAGCATGATGGTGCTCGATCCATTCGACGAGCATGGCAACCCTCGACATTGGAACGATGATAAGCCCTATTTCGGCCCGTTCGTCAGGCGTGACGAAGCTCTGCGACACCCCGACATGCCAGACATATTTCGCCTGGCGGGGCATGTCGTGTCCCACGACAAACGCGTGAACACGGCCTTGTTCGGCCATCAGGACGATTGATGTTCGAACTTACAGCCGTCTCAGCGCCACGGTCTCGATCCGGTGGCTCGCGCCTTTGGTCAGGATCAGGCTGGCGCGCTGGCGGGTGGGCACGATGTTTTCGCGCAGGTTCAAAAGGTTGATCCGGTTCCAGAGCCCGTCCGCGATCGACATGGCTTCCGCCTCCGGCAGCTCCGCATAGCGGCGGAAATAGGACAGCGGATCGCGGAAGGCCGTGTGGCGCAGACTCAGGAAGCGGTTCACGTACCAGCGATGGAGATCGTCTTCGTCAGCATCGATGTAGACGGAGAAATCGAAATAGTCCGAAACGAACGGAATGGCTTCGCCGTCCTTCGGCAGGCGCGCGGGCTGGAGCACGTTGAGGCCTTCGACGATGAGAATGTCCGGCCGGTCCACATTCGTTTCCTCGCCCGGCACCACGTCATAGACGAGGTGCGAATAGAGCGGCGCCTTCACGTTGCGCTTGCCCGCCTTGATGTCGGCCAGGAAGCGCAGGAGCTTGCCGGTGTCGTAGCTCTCCGGAAAACCCTTTCGCTCCATCAGGTTGAGCCGGGTCAGCTCGGCGTTGGGGAGCAGGAAGCCGTCCGTCGTGATGAGGTCCACCTTCGGCGTGTTGGGCCAGCGGGCCAGAAGGGCCTTCAGCACGCGCGCGGTCGTGGATTTGCCCACCGCCACGGAGCCCGCCACGCCGATGATATAGGGCACCTTCTCCTCCTGCTCCGCGAGCAGGAAGCGCTGGGTCGCCCTGAACAGGCCTTGCGTCGCCGCCACATAGAGCGAGAGCAGGCGCGAGAGCGGCAGATAGATCGCCGCCACCTCGTCGAGGGAGATCGGGTCGTTCAGGGATTGAAGCCGCAGCACCTCGTCGGCGGTCAGCGTCATGGGCGCGTCGGCGCGCAACTTCGCCCATTCGTCCCGCGTGAAGGTGCGGTACGGCGAGAGGCCGTCATCGGCCTGCGGCGAAAGCATGTTGGGCTGATCCATGCGAGCCCCCTGTTGTGACCTCGTGACGGCGGGTCACGACTTGCGCGCGGCTTTCTCGGCGAGCCCCGATTGCGCGGTGCGGCGCTCCAATTCTGCCAAGACGTCACTTAGCGGAATATGGGCGCCCTGCAACACGACCAAAAGATGATACAGCACGTCCGCCGCCTCGGCGGTGAGGTTCTGCCGGTCGCCCTGGACGGCGGCGAGCGCCGCCTCCACCGCCTCCTCGCCCAGCTTCTTGGCCGCTTTCGCCGGTCCCTCGCTGAGAAGTTTGGCGGTATAGGATTCGGTGACCGGCGCGGCGGCGCGCTGGGCCACGATGCGGGCGAGATCGTCGAGAGTGAAGGAGGTCATGGTTGAACTAACCCGGCAGCGTGACGACAAGAGGACCATTACGGGTGGCGACGACCGTATGCTCGTATTGGACCGTCGGAGCGCGCGGGTCGCTGAGCAGCGTCCAGTCATCGTCGCCGTCGGTGGCCCTTTTCGCACCCAGGGACAGGAAGGGCTCCACCGTGAAGACGAGCCCCTCGTTCATGATCCGCCGCTCGGAGCGGTCCGGCCAGGTGGGGATCTCCCCCGGCTCCTCATGAAGGGAATAGCCGATGCCGTGGCTCGCCAGGTTGCGAACCAGGGTATAGCCGTTCGTCTCGGCAAATTTCCCGATGGCCTGGCCGATTCCGGCGATCGGCTTGTCGGCGCCGACCTGGCGCAGGCCGACCCACATGGCGCGCCGGCCGTCCCGGCACAGCCGTTTGATGGCATTCGTCGTGGGCGGGACCGCGAAGGAAGCGCCCGTATCGGCATAGATTCCGTTCTTTTCCGCCGAGATATCGATGTTGACGAGGTCGCCCGCCTCGATCCGGCGGGATCCGGGAATGCCGTGGGCGACCTGCTCGTTCACGCTGATGCAAGTTGCGCCAGGAAAATTATACATCAGCTCCGGGCCAGGACGAGCGCCGGCTCCCTCGAGAAACTGCCGCCCGATCAGATCGAGCTCCGCCGTCGTCATTCCGGGCTCGAGCGCCGCAGCCATGGCCTCGAGAGTATTGGCGACGATCCTGCCGATGTCCTGCAGCTTGTTCAGATCATCCTCGTTGGAGATCGTCATCCGCTAAATCCCTTTATCCGTCCGGGAGTGGTTGCCGTGAGAGCCGCGCTCAACGCCGATGTGCAGAGCCTTGCGCCGGCTCGTCCAACCGCATCTTGAGGCCCTTCCCGGCCATGTAGCTCTTTGCCTCGCCGATCGTATGCGTGCCGAAGTGGAAAATCGAGGCCGCGAGCACGGCGCTGGCATGGCCTTTCTCGACGCCGTCGACGAGGTGATCGAGATTGCCGACGCCGCCGGAGGCGATGACCGGGATCGGGACCGCATCGGCGATGGCGCGCACGAGGGCGAGATCGTAGCCGCCCTTGGTGCCGTCGCGGTCCATGGAGGTCACCAGAAGCTCCCCTGCCCCGAGCTCCGCCACCTGTTTGGCGAACGCGATGGCGTCGATGCCCGTGGCGTTGCGGCCGCCATGGGTGAAGATCTCCCAGCGCAGTTCCTCGCCTTCGCCCGAGACCTTCTTCGCGTCGATGGCGACGACGATGCATTGCGCGCCGAATTTCTCGGCGGCCTCGCGCACGAAATCCGGGTTCTTCACGGCGGCGGTGTTGATCGAGACCTTGTCGGCCCCGGCGAGCAGGAGCTTGCGGATATCCTCCACCGTGCGCACGCCGCCGCCGACGGTCAGCGGCATGAAGCAGGCTTCCGCCGTACGCTGCACCACGTCGAGCAGGATGCCGCGGGCTTCGTGGCTCGCGGTGATGTCGAGGAAGCAGAGTTCGTCCGCGCCGGCCGCATCATAGGCCTTCGCCGCTTCTACGGGATCGCCCGCGTCGACGAGATCGACGAACTGCACGCCCTTCACAACGCGCCCGTCCTTTACGTCGAGGCAGGGAATGAGACGGACTTTCAGCATCAGGCATTGTCCTTGCGTGCGGCGCGCAGCAGCGCCAGCGCTTCTTCCGGATCGATGCGCCCGTCATAGAGCGCACGGCCGGAAATGGCGCCGTCGAGCACGGCGCAATCGGGCTGCGTGAGACGCTCGATATCGGCCATGGAGGCGAGACCGCCCGAGGCGATGACGGGAATCGAGACCGCGCGGGCGAGGCCCAGCGTCATCGGGAAGTTGAGGCCTTTGAGGATGCCGTCCCGGGCGATGTCCGTGTAGATGATCGCAGCCACGCCCGCGTCCTCGAAACGGCGGCCGAGCTCCTCCGCCGACAGGGTCGAGGTCTGCGCCCAGCCCTCCACAGCCACGAGGCCGTCCTTCGCGTCGATGCCCACCGCGATTTTGCCCGGGTAAAGGCGCGCAGCCTCCCGCACGAAGGCGGGGTCGCGCACCGCCGCCGTGCCGATGATGACGCGGGTCACGCCCTTGGCGAGCCAGCCCTCCACGGTCTTCATGTCGCGGATGCCGCCGCCGAGCTGCACCGGGATTTTGACGCGCTTGAGGATCTCTTCGACCGCGGAGGCATTCATCGGTTTGCCGGCGAAGGCCCCGTCGAGATCGACCACGTGCAGCCATTCGAAGCCCTGGCGCTCGAAGGTGGCGGCCTGATCGGCGGGATCGTCGTTGAAGACCGTGGCCTGGTCCATGTCGCCCTGGATCAGGCGAACGCAGCGGCCTTCCTTCAGATCGATTGCGGGATAAAGGATCACGGGCGCCACCTCAGGAAATTGGCGATGAGCTTGAGGCCGAGCGCCTGGCTCTTTTCGGGGTGAAACTGGGTTCCGACGATGTTGTCGCGTCCGACGATGGCCGTGACCGGCCCACCGTAATCGGTGGTGGCGACCACGTCGGACGGATCGGTCGGGGAGAGCGCATAGGAATGCACGAAATAGGCGTGCAGCCCGTTCGGCCCCGTCGGAATATCTTCCATCAGAGGGTGCGGCTTGAGCAGTTCGAGCGTGTTCCAGCCCATATGCGGGATCTTGAGCGAGGGATCCTTCGGTGTGATCGCCTTCACGTCGCCGTGGATCCAGTCCAGCCCATAGCTCGTGGTGTGCTCGAGGCCACGGGTCGCCATGAGCTGCATGCCCACGCAGATGCCGAGGAAGGGACGGCCCTCCTCCCGGACGACGCGCTGGAGCACCTCCACCATGCCGGGTACGGAAGCGAGGCCCCGGCGGCAATCGGCGAAGGCGCCGACGCCCGGCAGCACGACCCGGTCGGCTCGTCCGACAAGAGCTGGATCGGAGGTCACGGTGATGGTCTGGTCGAGGCCCGCCTCGCGGGAAGCGCGCTCGAAAGCCTTGGCGGCGGAGTGCAGGTTGCCCGAACCGTAATCGATAATGGCGACGCTCACCGGGGACGCTCCGCATCAGGGAAGAGGCCGATCACAGGGTCGGTCCTCTTGAGGGGGGATGGAACCGGCCCGGGGGCCGAGTTGCGCGCCGGAACCGGCGCGGGGCGCTGCGCGAGCCAGCGGGCATAGGTCTTGGCCTCGGCCTCGTCCTTGTCGGCGGCGGCGACCACGTCGACCATGGCCAGACCGCGGCGCGCGAGCGTCCAGCGCCTGAGGCTGTTCGCTTCGAGGCCGATCAGCGCCTGAAGAAGCAGGACCGCTACGGTGCCGGCGGCCTCGTGCACGTTCAGCAGCTCCAGGAGGCCGCCGAGGGCGAGGACGAGCACGAGCACGCCAAGGCCGGCGAGCCAGAGCCGGTGGAAGAAGAACCAGAGAAACGTGAAGAAGAAGGCGCCCCAGGAGAACGCATCCTTCACGAGCTCCGCCTCCTCCAAAGCAGCCGGATCACCCGGCCGCGCATCGCGCGGAACGTGCAGGGTATAGGTGGTCATGGCGTCGTTTCCTCAAGCCCTGCCCGGCGGGCCGACAACGGCTGCCGGGCAAGATGTCCCGTTGCTTGAAACTTACAGCACTTTTCAGTCGCATCTTTCCACGCAAAAGCGCGAAGCGCTCCTGCGTCCGATGCTCTAGAGCGTGCCCTTGGTGGAGGGAACGCGCCCCTCCTCCCTCGGATCCGTGGCGACGGCATGACGCAAGGCCCGTGCCAAACCCTTGAAGCAGCTCTCGGCGATATGGTGGCTGTTCTCCCCGTAGAGCGTCTCCACGTGAAGGGTCAGGCCCGCCTGCACCGCGAAGGCCTGAAAGAATTCGCGCACCAGCTCGGTATCGAAGACGCCGATCTTCTCCGTCGGGAAGGAGGTGCGGAAGACCAGGAACGGGCGACCGGAGATGTCGAGGGCGATCCGGGTCAGCGTCTCGTCCATGGGCAGATGGATGTCCGCATAGCGCGTGATGCCCTTTTTGTCGCCAAGCGCCTTGAGGATGGCCTGGCCCAGGGCGATGCCCGTATCTTCCGTCGTATGATGCTGATCCACATGCAGGTCGCCCGTCACCTTCACGGTCAGGTCGAACAGACCGTGGCGGGCAAAGAGTTCCAGCATATGGTCGAGGAAGCCGACTCCCGTGGAGATATCGGCCTTGCCGGTGCCGTCGAGGGCAATCGACACGGCCACATCGGTCTCGGCGGTGCGACGGCTGACGCTCGCGGAGCGCATCATGACAATCCTTTGCGGAGAATGAGACGAGGCCTTCTACCAAGACCGCGCGAGAAACGCTACCCGCGTTGCTTTTGCCCGGCGAGTGATTAAGTCAGGGGTGTCACTTCCCCTCCCCGTCCGCTGGAGTTCGCCTCGTGTCCGAAGACGCCGCCCCCCGCAGCATGCATGCCACCACGATCCTCATGGTCCGCAAAGGCGGCCGCGTCGTCATCGGCGGCGACGGGCAGGTCAGCCTGGGCCAGACCATCGTGAAGGGCAACGCGCGCAAGGTGCGCCGCCTGTCCAAGGGCGGGGTCATCGGCGGCTTCGCCGGTTCGACGGCCGATGCCTTCACCCTCTTCGAGCGGCTGGAGGCCAAGCTCGAGCAATATCCCGGCCAGCTCACCCGCGCCTGCGTGGAGCTCACCAAGGACTGGCGCACGGACCGGTATCTGCGCCGGCTCGAGGCCATGATGCTGGTGGCCGATAAGGAAGTGGGCCTGCTGCTCTCCGGCGCGGGCGACGTGCTGGAGCCGGAAAACGGCATCGCGGCCATCGGCTCCGGCGGCAATTACGCGCTCGCCGCTGCCCGCGCCCTCGCCGATTCCGGCATGGACGCGGAGGCCATCGTCCGCCGGTCTCTCGGGATCGCTGCCGAGATCTGCGTCTACACGAACTCGAACATCGTCATCGAAACGCTGGATGAAACCTGATCGCCCGTCATGCCGGGCTCGTCCCGGCCTGAAAGACGTGGATCCCCGGACGGTTCCGGGAAGGACGACATTTTGCTGAGCCAAGACATCTCATGACCACATTCTCCCCCCGTGAAATCGTTTCCGAACTCGACCGTTACATCGTCGGCCAGAATGATGCGAAGCGCGCGGTCGCCATCGCGCTGCGCAACCGCTGGCGGCGTCAGCAGCTCGAAGGCCATCTGCGCGAAGAGGTCGCGCCGAAGAACATCCTGATGATCGGCCCCACCGGCTGCGGCAAGACGGAGATCTCGCGCCGCCTCGCCAGGCTCGCCAATGCGCCCTTCATCAAGGTCGAGGCGACGAAATTCACGGAAGTGGGCTATGTGGGCCGCGACGTGGAGCAGATCGTGCGCGATCTCGTGGAGATCGGCATCGGCCTCGTGAAGGAGGAGCGCCGCCGCCAGGTGCAGGCGAAAGCGCACATCGCCGCGGAAGAACGCGTGCTCGACGCGCTCGTGGGGTCGACCGCCAGCGCCGCGACGCGCGACGCGTTCCGCCGCAAGCTGCGCAACAACGAGCTCGACGACAAGGAAATCGAGATCGAGCTGCAGCAATCGGGTGGCGGCGGCATGCCCATGCTCGAGATTCCCGGCATGCCGGGCGCGTCGGTCGGCGCGATCAATCTCTCGGACATGTTCGGCAAGGCCTTCGGCGGCCAGCGCAAGACGCGCCGCACCACCGTGCAGGAAGCCTATGAGCCCTTGGTCACGGAAGAAGCCGACAAGCTGCTCGACCAGGATGCCATCGTGCAGGAGGCCCTGCGCCAGGTGGAGAACAACGGCATCGTCTTCCTCGACGAGATCGACAAGATCTGCGCCCGCGAGGGCCGCTCCGGCGCGGACGTGTCGCGCGAGGGCGTGCAGCGCGATCTGCTGCCGCTCATCGAGGGCACGACCGTCTCGACGAAATACGGGCCCGTGAAGACGGACCATATCCTCTTCATCGCGTCGGGCGCCTTCCATGTGTCGAAACCGTCGGACCTGCTGCCGGAACTGCAGGGCCGCCTGCCGATTCGCGTGGAGCTCTCCCCGCTCAGCGTCGAGGATTTCAAGCGCATCCTCACCGAGACGGAAGCGAGCCTCATCAAGCAATCCGTTGCGCTCCTGCGCACGGAAGGGGTTGAGCTGGTGTTCACCGATGATGCCATCGACGCCTTGGCGCAGGTGGCCGTCGAGGTGAACAATACGGTCGAGAATATCGGCGCGCGCCGTCTGCAAACGGTGCTGGAGCGCGTGCTCGACGACGTGTCCTTCACGGCGCCCGACCGTTCGGGCGAGACGGTGACCATCGACGCGACTTACGTGCGCGGCGAGGTGGAGACGCTCGCCAAGAACACGGATCTCAGCCGGTTCATCCTCTGACGAAGGCCGTTGAGGAAGCCGTGGATCCCCGGACACATGGGTCCGGGGATGGCGACGGGGCGAGACGGCTCTCACCGGAACCGGAGAGTCCGGTCCCGACTTGAACCGGCATGAATCCGGAGCAGCAGGATCTGAAAGCAAAGGCGCTCGCCATCCACGAGCGCCTTTGTGCGGTTTATGGCTGCCCGATCGCCTATTTTCATTCCCTCGATCCGTTAAGCGAGCTGATCTCCTCGCTTCTCTCCCATCGCACCCGTAATGCGGATTCAGGCCGGGCCTTCAAGGCCTTGCGTGCACGCTACGCTGATTGGGGCGCGCTGATGATGGCGCCGGCTCCGGCGGTGGAGGAAACCATCCAAGGCGTGACCTGGCCCGAGCAGAAGGCGCCGCGGTTGCAGGGCGTGCTGCGGGCCATCGCCGAGCGCCACGGCGAACTTTCTCTCGATTTCCTGAAGGATATGCCGGTCGGTGAAGCCAGGGCCTGGCTCGAAAGCATTCCGGGCATCGGACCGAAAACGAGCGCGGCCGTCCTGTCCTTCTCCACCTTGCGCAAGGCGGCCCTGCCCGTCGACAGCCACCACCATCGCGTCGCCGTGCGCACCGGGCTGATTGCCCGCAGCGTGGCCGTAGGGCCGTCCCATGCGCTTCTCTTCGCTCTGCTCCCGCCCGAATGGGACGCGCAGGACGTCTATGACAATCATGAGGTGATGATGCTGCACGGGCAGCGCTGCTGCTACTTCCGCAACCCGGCCTGCGAGCGCTGCGCCATTCTCGATCTGTGCCCGACGGGGCAGGCGAGGGTCGCCGAGCCCTTCCTGACAAAGGCCGACGAGACCGGGCGGGCCCTTTAAAGGAGCCTCACCTTCTCGCGAGGGCAGCCGGACAAAAATCCCTGGCAGGGGAACGACCTCCTGCGTGAGGCGTTCGCTCCTCAACAGGACATGATTGGAAGGAGACCTCTATGCGAAAGATGCTCATGGCTCTGGCCGCGACGGCGGCTCTCGGCACTTTCGGGCTCAGTGCCCCCGCCTCGGCCGCTCCGGCTCAGACAGCGCCGGTGAACGAACTGGTTGCCGCTCTGCAGAAGGGCCAAGTGCAAGCCGATTACGTGCAGTACCGCCGTCGTTACGTGGAGCGACGCTATGGTGCGCCGCGCCACTACTCTGGCCGTTATTATGGCCGTCCCTATTACGGGCACCGCTATGGCTATTACCACCGCGACCGCGGCAACGCCCTCGCCGCCGGAGCCGTGGGTCTTGCGACCGGCGCCATCATCGGCGGCGCAATCGCCCAGTCGCAGGCTCAGGCCGCTCCGGTTTACGGCAGCAACACCTATGCCTATTGCGCGCAGCGCTTCAAGTCCTACGACCCGGCCTCGGGCACCTATCTGGGTTACGACGGCCTCCGTCACCCCTGCCCCTAAGGCGCGAAACCGACGCGCCTGATCAGAGGCTCAGTCACGCAAAGTCCCTCGATGCGATTGGCATCGAGGGACTTTCGCGCATGAAGGCTGCCCGTCAAATGACGTAGATGTCCGAAAATGCGAGGCTCGCCTTGTTGGTGAGATAGAGGATGAGCTGCTTGGCCGCCGAACCCGTGCCGTCCGGATCGTAATAGAGATAGCCCTTGGTCCTGTCGTAGATCAGGCAATCGTTGGCATCCTTGGCGCTTGTGCCGAGTACGAACTTGGAGCTGCTCAAGTGGCCTACGGAACCCAGTTTCGACATGTATCTGTTGTCGATCTTCAAATACGAGTCGGCGCTCCTGTTGAAGTCCGTGATCTTGTCATAATAGGTGCTGCCCGGCCGGTGGTCCTTGAAGACGAAGACATCGCCGCCTGTGCCGCCGGTGAGGACGTCACGGCCGGTTCCCCCGTCCAGGATATCGTTGCCGGAACTGCCGCTCAGGGTGTCGTTTCCCGCCTTCCCCGTCAAAGTGTTGCGGGTCACGTTTCCGGTGATTCGGTCATTGCCGCTGCCGCCGATGGCGTTCTCGATCAGTGAGCGGAGATCACCCTGGTACAGCCGCGCATTGGCAACGTTGCCGAGGGCAGGGCGGTAGGCGGCATTGCCATCGAGATCCGCGACCTGGGCTCCGCTGAAGGTGGAGAAGGCGCCCGGTTGAAGATTGATGGTGAGGTTGGTGCGGTAGGCGGACAGATCATAGGTATCGATCCCGTTGCCGTCCCAGACCGTCATGAAGATCGTGTTGTTGAGGGGTGTTCCCCAGTCCACGCCGTTGACGGTGAACTGGCCGCTCGTCGGGCTCCAGCGATAGGTCGTGTTGCCCGCGTTGGCGTTAAAATTGGCGCCGTACATGTATTGGAGAGCGGCGATGTCGTCCTGCATGTAGGTGGTCGGGTTGTCGCTCTCCACGTTGCCTTGAACGAAATCCGTCTGCGCCCCGGAATAGCTCCGGTACGTCATGAGGGAGTAGTTCCAGTTGTCTTCGGACGGTGCGAGGAAAACCGTATCGTCCGGATCTTCCGGATGCCCATGCTGCAGACCCAGAGCGTGGCCGAACTCGTGGAAAACGGTCGCGTAGCCCCAATTGCCGAGATCAGGGGTCAGGAATGTCGGACCCCCTTCGGGGTTCATCCACATGTCCCCGTCCTGGGCGCTCCCGCTCGGGAAATAGGCCCAGGCGGTTAACGGCACGGCGGACATGGCGAACCGAATGTGGGCCAGTTCGTTCGGCGCGCCTTCGGTGAAGGTCAGGTTGGTATAGAGCTCGACATAGAGGGCCGCGTCTCCGAGGGCAAAGCGCTGGGCCTCGTTGATGGGGCTGAAGCCGCTCGCGTTCTCTCCACGGGCATAATTGAGCCCGTAGCTGGCGGCATCTGTCGGGAAGGCGACGGTCAGCTGGTTCGTGTCCCATGCAAATCCCGACAGAAGTGCATCGATGGACCGGGTTCCGGTGAAAGCGACAGGTTGGGACACGATAACCTCACCTTTGAGTTCAGGGTAAGGTTATCATAATTCGTGCGGGCGCAAAGCTGCGTGTGCGCCCGCACATGGCTGCATTCTGGCGTCTTACTTCGCCGCGATGACCGCGATCTCGACCTTGAACTGAGGAGCGGCGAGCTTCGCCTCGACGGTGGCGCGGGCAGGGGTGTTGCCGGGGGAGACCCACGCGTCCCAGACGGCGTTCATTTCCTGGAAGGTGGCCATGTCGGTCAGCCAGATATTGGCCATCAGGATCTTCGACTTGTCGGTGCCGGCTTCGGACAGCAGCTTGTCGATGATCGTGAGGATTTCCTGCGTCTGGTCGGTGACGCTCTTGCCGGCGGCCTGGTTGGCAACCTGTCCCGCGAGATAGACTGTGTTGCCGTGAACGACGGCGCCGCTCATGCGGGGACCGGGATTGATGCGCTGAATCGTCATGGTGAGCCTCTTTCCAATCGGTGAGGCTGTTCTTTTGGCCGCTTGTTGGCTCACCGTAAAGAGCCGGGCGAAAAGTTCCGTGGACTGCCGGGCTCTTCAGCGGGAGGGAACCGGTCTGCCCAGCGACCGTTCACCGGGATCCGGTGCTGCGTATCCGATCCACTGATTCGAACGAGGTGCATCATGTCCAAGAGATTGATCGTCGGCCTGGCCGTTGCCGCGGCCCTGACGGCTTCGCCCTACGCCATGGCCCAGGACAGGGCCGACCATGCCTTCCTCAAGAAGGCCATCGAGGGAAATCTCGCGGAGGTGGCCGTCGGCAAGCTGGCGCAGGAAAAGGGCAACAGCGACGGCGTGAAGAATTTCGGCCGCCAGCTCGAGACGGACCATTCCGCCGCCAACCAGAAAGCCATGTCGGTCGCGACCTCGGTGAAAATGACGCCTCCCACGGAGCCCGACAAGCACCAGAAGGAGACCTATCAGAAACTCTCCAAGCTCTCGGGCGCCGCCTTCGACCGTGAGTTCATCAAGGACATGGTGGCGGATCATAAGAAGGATGTCGCGGAGTACGAAAAGGAGGCCAAGCGGCAGAACGATCCCGTCGCCTCCTACGCCAACGAGACACTTCCGACCCTGAAGAACCACCTGCAGACAGTCGAATCCCTTTCGACTGCGAAGACGCAATAGGGCAGGGGCTTCAGTAGAGCGTCGTCTTCTGTCGCTCAGGCAGGGCTTTGTCGTAGGCCTCTCCGTCGAAGCGGTCGGCGCTCAGCGACGCCAGGATCTGGCCAGCGCTCGGCAGCGCGCCCCGAGGCAGATGCCTTTGCGCATTCCAAAGCTCCGAGCGCAGGATGGCCCGCGCGCACTGGAAATAGATCACCTCGACCGTGATCACGATGACGGATTTCGGTGCTTTGCCGTCGACCGCGAAGCTCTCGAGCAGGGCTGGGTCCACGCCAATCCTCGCGCGCCCGTTGACTCGGATCGTCTCGCCGATTCCGGGAATGAGAAAAAGCAGCGCCACTTGCGGATCGCGCACGATGTTGCGAAGCGAATCGATGCGGTTGTTGCCACGCCGGTCCGGCATCAGCAGGGTTTTATCGTCCTTGATGCGCACGAAACCCGGTTCGTCTCCGCGCGGCGAGCAATCGAGGCCCTCAGGCCCGCATGTCGCCAGGGCGACGAAAGGCGCAGCCTCGATGAAGGCGCGGTATTCGGGGACGATGCGGTCCGTTTCCTTGAGGATGGAGGCCTCGGCAGGCTCGCCGTAGAGCGCTTCGAGTTCGGCAATGCTGGTGATCGTTGCCGGCATGAACCGCTTCTCCTCGAAATATGAATGAAGCCAAGGCTTAGAGCATCGGTCGCGAAAGTGGAATCCGCTTTTGAAACCTGTCCAATGCTTCAGACTTGAAGCCTCGCTTGTCGCGCCTTGACCGCAATGGGGGGATGCGTCGTGCAATCTTGTGCGTCGAAAGGCAGTGTGGAAGAGCTGCAAGGCTAAGGAACCCTGCCATGACCTCTCAGACGATCGCCGCCGACGCCAGACGCCCGCCCTATGCGGGCTATGCCATGGCGGCCATCGGGGCGGCGCTGTTCGCCTCGAAGGGCATTCTCATCAAGCTCGCCTATGCCCAAGGGATCGACGCGGAAACGACCTTGGCCCTACGCATGATCCTGGCCCTGCCGTTCTATCTCGTCATCGGCATCCACGCCCTTAGCGCCATGAAGGCCAAAGGCGAATCCATGCCGGATGCGAAGCTCTGGCTTCGCATCATCGGCGTCGGCCTCATTGGCTACTGGACGTCGAGCTATCTCGACTTCAAGGGCCTTGAATACATCTCGGCCCATTTCGAGCGGCTCATTCTGTTCACGTATCCGCTCTTCGTGGTGCTCTTCGGCGCCGCCTTCTTTCGCCAGCCCATCAAGCTCAAGGCGCTTCTGGCCTTCGCCGTCAGCTACGCCGGATTGGCGCTGCTCTTCGTGCAGAACATGGCGGCCTCCGGATCCGCCACGACCACGGGCACTCTCTACGTGCTGGCCGCCGCGGTGACCTTCGCGCTCTATCAGCTTCTCGCTAAGCCCCTGATCATGAAGATCGGTCCGCAGCTCTTCACCTGCATCGCCATGGGGGCGGCGGGGGTTGCCGTCATTCTCCAGTTTCTGGCGACGCATCCATTCGAGACCATTCTCGTCTCGCCTTCCCTGTGGGGCCTGGGCCTTGCGCTGGCCTTCGGCGCGACGGTGCTGCCGTCGTTTTTCCTGAGCGCCGCGCTCAGGCAGATCTCCGCCCAGGCCAACGCCACCATCGGCATGCTCAGCCCCGTGGTCACCATCGTGCTCGCCATGGCCGTGCTGGGCGACACGGTGCGGGGCTCCGAATGGATGGGCGCCGTCCTCGTGATCCTTGGAATCGGCTGGTTCACGCTGTCCGAGCGCAAGGGCTGATCCTGAGGGGTAGGCTCATGAAGGCGTGATGCGGGCTTCCCTCTCCGCAAGGGGGAGGAAAGCCCGCGCTTGATTGGGCCAGCTTCTGAGGATCGTCTAGAGCCGCTTCCACCTGCGTGGAAACGGCTCTTTTCTTTGGCTTGCCGCATTTTGGGCTGGCGAACCGGATCCACTTCGCCGAAAAATGCTCTAAAGCATCGGACCCAAAAGTGGACTCGCACTTTTGGGACCCATCCGATGCTTTCTCCTGAGACGAGAGCATCGTTCAGCGCGGAAAACCGGGTCCACTTTTCCGCACGATGCTCTAGGCATTCCCGATCAGAACGCCCGCTGCGAAGACCAAGGCGCCGCCGAGCACCACCTGGAAGGCGGCGCGCATGAAAGGCGTCTCCATATAGCGGTTCTGGATGAAGGCGATGGCCCAGAGCTCCACGAACACCACGGCGGCGGCGATGAGCGTCGCGGTCCAGAAATGCGGGATGAGGTAGGGCAGGGCGTGGCCGAGGCCGCCGATGGCCGTCATGATGCCGGAGGCCAGGCCCCGCTTGAGGGGCGAGCCGCGCCCAGAGAGCTTGCCGTCGTCGTGAGCGGCTTCGGTGAAGCCCATGGAAATGCCCGCGCCGACCGAGGCCGAAAGGCCGACGAGAAAGGTCTGCCAGGTATCCTGCGTGGCGAAGGCCGCCGCGAAGATCGGCGCGAGGGTCGAGACTGATCCGTCCATCAGGCCCGCGAGGCCGGGCTGCACGAAGGTGAGGATGAACTGCCGCCGCTCGGTCTGGCCCTCCTCCTCCTGCACCGATTCGGGCGTATAGGCGAGGCCGAGCCTGCGGGCGAGGGATTCGTGTCCCTGCTCCGCCGCCGCCAGATCCCCGAGGAGCTTGCGCGTGGAGGCGTCCGTGGTGCGCTTGGCGGCCTCCACATAGAAGCGGTGGGCCTGCGCCTCCATGTCTTCCGCGGCGGCGCGCACCTTCTCGATCCCCAGGGGGCGCACCAGCCAATCGGGCTTGCGCTCGTAATAACCGCGCACATGCTCGCGCCGGATCAGCGGAATGGTCTCGCCGAAACGCCGCTGGTGCAGCTCGATCAAAGCCGCGCGATGCCCGTCCTCCTCGACGGCCATCTCCTCGAAGACCTTGGCCGATTGCGGAAAATCGGCCCGCAGGCCCTCCGCATAGGAACGGTAAATCCGCGCATCGTCCTCTTCGGACGAGATGGCCAGCGCAAGGATTTCCTGTTCGGTGAGGGAATCGAAGGGGCGACGGTCGAAGCCGAAGAGGCGGGAGAGCATGGCGAGAACCTTGTTTAGAACGGTTCTAAATACTGGGCCATTTCCGGCACGTCAATTCCGCCGGATCTGCATAGGCAAATTGCCGAGCTATGCGCGAGGCTCAATTGTTCTTCGACCGAATGCGACCGGTGGCTTCCTTCATTGAGGCGCGGCCGACACACTGACCTTGAATAATTATGTCCAAAAACCTTTGCGGCATGCCGCCGACGGATTGCGGACGTGAAGCGTCCCTCCTCTGACGTGCGGTCTAAGCCGTGCTCCTCGGAGCCAGGAACTTCACCTTGCCGCCGCCCTCATTCCGTTGACACTGGAGAAGCGGAAAGACCGACAAACCGGCGTCCCGCATTTCATCATTCGGTGTCGAGTTCTCTTCAGGGTTTCCGGGACGACGAAGCCTGCGGGAGCTATCGGCTGAGTTCCGCCTGATGTTCTTTGAACTCGGCGATAAGCGCGTCACATTTGACTTTGGGTCCTCCACACCACGCTTCCAGGCGTAAGGAAATATTGCCGTCCTTTGTGACTGGTGTTTGGCAAAGGACGGCCGGAGAGGCCGGATGCGCGGCTTCCAGGAATGTCCAAAGGACACGATATTGCCCATCTGAAAATTGGACAGCCATGTCAGTGTCGCTGATCTTCTCGGTGCGGGGTCCGCGGACAACGTCGTCACGAAGTCGCTCGATCGATACCGCTTCTCGACCGCATAAAGTATCCGCATGGGCTTCGCCCATGCGAAATGGCAAAGCCAGCAGCAGCCCTAGCAAGAGCGGCTGAACCCCTGAAGACTGCGGCTTGCCCATACGCTCATGATCCTGTTGGCTGCATTGCAGCATAAAAAAAGCCCCGTATCATCGATACGGGGCTCAGGACTGTCAATTTTACGTAACGTTACTCACCTGCGGCCTTCTGCTGGTCGCGCTGGGCCTTTTCGGCTTCGCGCTCGGCCTTGAGCTGCTCGGTGATGTCCTCGCCGGTCTCCTGGTTGACCACCTTCATGGAGAGACGGACCTTGCCGCGCTCGTCCATGCCGAGGAACTTCACCTTCACCTTGTCGCCTTCCTTGACGACGTCGGTCACCTTGCCGACGCGGTTCTTGGCGAGCTCCGAGATGTGTACGAGGCCGTCGCGGGAACCGAAGAAGTTCACGAAGGCGCCGAACTCCATCACCTTCACGACCGTGCCGTCGTAGATCACGCCGACTTCCGGCTCCGCCACGATGGAGCGGATCCAGTTGTAGGCGGCCTTGATCGACTTGCCGTCAGCCGAGGCGATCTTGATGAGGCCGTCGTCGTTGATGTCGATCTTCGCGCCGGTCTTCTCCACGATCTCGCGGATGACCTTGCCGCCCGAACCGATGACTTCGCGGATCTTGTCGACCGGAATCTGCATCGTCTCGATGCGCGGCGCATGCTCGCCGAGCTCGGCGCGCGGCGCTGTCAGGGCCTTGTTCATCTCATCGAGGATGTGAGCGCGGCCTTCCTTGGCCTGGCTCAGCGCGACGCGCATGATTTCCTCGGTGATGCCGGCGATCTTGATGTCCATCTGGAGCGAGGTGATGCCCTGATCGGTGCCCGCCACCTTGAAGTCCATGTCGCCGAGGTGATCCTCGTCGCCGAGAATGTCGGAGAGAACCGCGAAGCGCTCACCTTCGAGGATGAGGCCCATGGCGATGCCCGCCACCGGACGGCGCAGGGGAACGCCCGCATCCATGAGCGCCAGCGAGGAGCCGCAGACGGTGGCCATGGAGGAGGAGCCGTTCGATTCCGTGATCTCCGACACGACGCGGATCGTGTAGGGGAACTCGTGGGAGGCCGGCAGCATCGGGTGAATGGCGCGCCAGGCGAGCTTGCCGTGGCCGATTTCGCGGCGGCCGGGCGAGCCCATGCGGCCCGTCTCGCCGACGGAGTAGGGCGGGAAGTTGTAGTGCAGCAGGAAGGTTTCCTTGCGGGTGCCTTCGAGCTCGTCGATGAACTGCTCGTCCTCGCCGGTGCCGAGCGTCGTCACGACGAGCGCCTGCGTCTCGCCGCGGGTGAAGATCGCCGAGCCGTGGGTGCGGGGCAGAACGCCCACTTCCGACAGGATCGGACGAACGGTCTTGAGGTCGCGGCCGTCGATGCGCTTGCCCTCGTCGAGGATGTTCCAGCGCACGATCTTGGCCTGCACTTCCTTGAAGACGGCCTTCACTTTCTCGGGATCGAACTTGGCTTCACCTTCGGCCGGGCAGAGCGCATCCATCACGCGCGCCTTCACGGCGTCGACGGCGGCGTAGCGGTCCTGCTTCTTGGTGATCTTGTAGGCCTCGCGCAGGTCCTTCTCGGCGATGTCGAGAACGGCCTTCTCCACATCCGAAACGTCGGCCGGCTGGAAATCGCGCGGCTCCTTGGCGGCCTTCTCGGCGAGGCGGATGATGGCCTCGATGACCGGCTGGAAGTGCTTGTGGCCGAACATCACGGCGCCGAGCATCACGTCCTCGGCCAGCTCCTTCGCCTCGGACTCGACCATGAGGACCGCGTCGGTGGTGCCGGCGACCACGAGATCGAGGGAGGTCTGGTCCATCTCCTGGAGCGGCGGGTTCAGCTTGTACTGGCCGTTGATGTAGCCGACGCGGGCTGCGCCCACCGGGCCCATGAAGGGAACGCCCGAAAGGGTTAGCGCGGCGGAGGCGGCCACCATGCCGACGATGTCGGGATCGTTCTCGAGGTCGTGCGAGAGCACGGTCACGATCACCTGGGTGTCGTTCTTGTAGCCGTCCACGAAGAGGGGACGGATCGGGCGGTCGATGAGACGGGAGACGAGGGTCTCCTTCTCGGTCGGACGGCCTTCGCGCTTGAAGTAGCCGCCCGGGATGCGACCGGCCGCATAGGCGCGTTCCTGGTAGTTTACCGTGAGGGGGAAGAAGTCGACGCCCGCCTTCGGCTCCTTGGCCGAAACGACGGTGGCGAGCACGGTGGTCTCGCCGTAGGTGGCGACCACGGCGCCGTCGGCCTGGCGGGCCATGTGGCCGGTTTCGAGCGTGAGCTTGCGTCCGCCCCAGATCAGTTCTTCGCGTTGAGTATCGAACATGTTTCGTCTTTCATGACAGCAGGAGCGGGGGCTCGATGCCATGAGCAAGACGGCAAGAGGCTCGTGAAGCGGGAAATCCCGCTCTTCCAAGCCCCTTGCGATCCTGCCATGGTCATCGCGTCATCCGTCTCCTCAAAGGGGCGCCGGGACTTGTCTGAAGCCTCTCCAGCGCCGGAGCGAAAGGTCGGATGGTCTCATCCGATCCGTTCGGGGGTTCCGGAAATGATCTTCGTGGATCTCTCCGGAAAAGCCGTCCGGAGCCGTGCTCCGGACGGACAAGGTCAAAAGCTTAGCGGCGGATGCCGAGCTTCTCGATCACGGTCTTGTAGCGGCTCTCGTCCTTCTTCTTCAGATAGTCTAGAAGCGAACGGCGCGACGAGACGAGCTTCAGGAGGCCACGACGGGAATGGTTGTCCTTCGTGTGGGTCTTGAAGTGACCGGTCAGGTTGTTGATCCGCTCGGTCAGAATGGCGATCTGCACCTCGGGGGAGCCCGTGTCGCCAGCCTTCTGCGCGAATTCCTTCACGAGCGCGTTCTTGCGCTCAGCAGTGATCGACATCGCATTTCCTTTCAGGTTTTCTTGTCGATAGGGGCCATGGCCTTGAAGGCTCAGAGCGGTGTTCGTCCGGGAAAGGCCGGGCCGGGATGTCGTCCAGCGCGGTCCGTCACCAGGACGGTCCTCGTGAAGGGTCAATCCTTCGAGGCGGGCGCACCATACACGAATTGTGAATAAGTGCCAGCGGAATCGTTTTTGCCAGGCCTGACAAGAGGATGGCCGGTGCAACTTTATCCACGGAACAAGTGTTCGCGGTTCCTGTTGGTGAACCAGACACCCTCCATATAGGAAGCCGACACCATGACCGCCAGCACCGCAGGCATGACGGACCTCGCGTCCAACGAAACCGTGAAGAACATCTTCATCACCGGCCTTCAGAACGCCCATTCGCTCGAGAAGGAGGCGCTGCAGCTGATGCAGCGTCAGGTGGAGCGCTTCGAGCATTACCCCGAGATGTCGGACCTGCTGCGCACCCATATCCGCGAGACGGAAGGGCAGATCCGCCGGGTCGACGAGATGCTGCACACCTTCGGCGAGGACCGATCGCTCCTGAAGGACATGGCGACGCAAGTGATGGCGAATATGGCCGCCGCCGGTCACATGCCGATGGCCGACGAGGTCCTGAAGAACACCTTCGCCAACCACGCCTTCGAGAATTTCGAGATCGCGTCCTACAAGTCCCTGATCGTGATGGCCGAGGCTGCCGGCCACCAGCGTTTCATCCCGGCCCTGGAAGAGACCCTGCGCGAGGAGGAGAAGACGGCTCAGGCGATCCGCGACATGATCGAGCCGATCACCCGGAAGTACCTGATGCGCGAGGCTGAAGGAAAGAAGGCGGATCGATAGGATTTGTCCCGAGATTCCTGATCGTCATGGCCGGACTTGATCCGGCCATCCACGTCTTGGAAGCCACAGCGGGACAAGACGTGGATCCCCGGGACAAGCCCGGGGATGACGTGGGGTGGCGTCAAGCACCCAGGTTGAACACCCGGTGCGGCACCAGTTCGCCGCGCTCGATGTCGCCGACGGCGACCAGAACGCCGTTGAAGGTGGCATAAGCTTTGCCGGTCAGCGGAGCGTCGCGGCCCCGCAGGATGATGGACTGGCCGCGCATCAGGCGCCCCGCCATGTCGCGGCTCACTGCGATCGACGGAATTTCGCTGAGCGCCGTCTCGACAGGACGCAGAGCCGCCGGATTGGTGGTGAGGTCGTCGACCGTGACGGCATCATGCTCGCTGAACGGCCCCACCCGCGTGCGGCGAAGCGCCGCGATGTGGCCGAGGCAGCCGAGCGCGCGGCCGAGATCGCGGGCGATGGCGCGCACATAGGTGCCCTTGCCGCAATCCGCCTCGATCACGGACCGGTTGCCGTCGTGATGGACCAGGGCGAGACGGTCGATCTCCACGGTACGGGCCTGTAGTTCCACCACCTCGCCGTCGCGAGCGAGATCATAGGCGCGCTCGCCCTGGATCTTGATGGCCGAGAAGCGCGGCGGCACCTGCTGGATGGATCCGGTGAAGCTGGGCAGCAGGGCTTCGATTTCCGAGGCCTCGGGCACCTTGTCGGTGCGCTCCACCACATCGCCCTCGGTGTCGTCCGTGTTGGTCTCGGCGCCCCAGGCGACGGTGAACACGTAGGACTTGCGTCCGTCCATGATGAACGGAACCGTCTTCGTGGCCTCGCCCAGTGCAATCGGGAGGATTCCGGAGGCGAGGGGGTCGAGCGTCCCCGCGTGGCCCGCCTTCTTGGCGGAGAAGCCGCGCTTGACCACCGCGACCGCATGGGTCGAGGTCATCCCGACGCCCTTGTCGAGAATGATCCAGCCGTTGATGTCGCGCTTCTTCGGGCGATCCCCGTGGGGGCGGCGGTGAGAGCGCTCTGCGGGACGGTCTTCGGTCATCGATCTCTCACTCATCGTTGTCTTTGTCGTCGGCCACGTCGGCATCGGCCTTGCCGATGTCGCGCGCCACGCGCTCGGAGCGCAGCAGCGCGTCGATGCGGGCCGCCTCGTCGAAGCTCTCGTCGCGGCGGAAGCGGAGATCAGGCGCGAATTTCAGGTTCACCCGGTGCGCGACTTCCTGGCGCAGAAACTTCTTGTTCTTCTCCAGCGCCTTGATCACCGCGTCCTCGTCCTTGCCGCCGAGCGGCATCACGTAGGCGGTCGCGAGCTTCAGGTCCGGGGACATGCGCACTTCCGGGATCGTGATGACGTGCCGGTTGAGCACGTCGTCCTGAAGATCGCCGCGGGAGAGCACCTCCGCCAATGCGTGGCGCACGAGTTCGGCCACGCGCTGCTGGCGCTGGGACGGGCCGGTGGTTTGTTCAAAGCGCTTAGCCATTCGCGCGCTCCTTTACATATCGGATAAGGTTGTCGAAGGCTTCTTTTGAGGCCAGTGCTCGTTGTGGAATGCCGATGGCCTCCATCTTGCTGACAAAAAGGAAAAGGTAGTCTTCGAAGGTGATGATTTTTCTCACTCTGTCCCAGGTGAACTCGCCCTTGAAGCCTTCGCTCGACCATGTGATCCCGCTGTCGTTGAACCAAAGGCTCAGCGGCTTATCGGCCATGGAATAGCGCCTGAAGACCCATGGGGTGAGAACTCTGTCGAATACCGCATCGACCAAGGCGACGAAGACGATCAGGCCCGCAAATGCAGGCAGAACGGTCGACAGAAAGTTCCAGGACAAAACCTGATCTGCGGTTAGGTTCTGATCGAGAACCGTGAAGGCGAGAACGGCAAGGCCGAAGCCTGAAATCCAGACATAACGCCATTTCCAAATGGCGTCGTCTATGGGGTTCAAGGCGCGTTTTGCTCGCCGCAGCGCATGATAGTCGGCCAGCCTGTAGGTATAGGCCGCATTGAACGCCGCAGGCTGCGAGTTCTGAATCAGATGATCGGACATTTATCACCTTCCGGGATTGGACCGGACGTTTGAAACAATCATGGCCGGGGCTGACCCGGCCATGATGGCAGATGTTTCAGGCCTTGAGATAAGGCTGAAGCAGCGCTTTACAGCGACCGCTTCACCTCTTCCACGCGGTAGCACTCGATCACGTCGCCGACGCGCATGTCCTGGTAGTTCTCGAAGGCCATACCGCATTCCTGGCCCGACGTGACCTCGCGGGCGTCGTCCTTGAAGCGCTTGAGCTGGGCGAGCTTGCCCTCATGGATGACCACGTTATCGCGGATGAGGCGGACATGGGCGCCGCGCTGCACCACGCCGTCGAGAACGCGGCAGCCCGCGATCTTGCCGACCTTCGACACGTTGAACACCTCGAGGATCTGCGCCTCGCCGAGCCGCTCCTCGCGCAGCGTCGGGGCGAGAAGACCCGACATTGCCGCCTTAACGTCATCCACGAGGTCGTAGATGATGTTGTAGTAGCGGATCTCGATGCCGGCCCGCTCTGCCGCCTCGCGCGCTTCCTTGTGGGCGCGCACGTTGAAGCCGAGGATGATCGCGCCGGATGCTTCCGCGAGGGTCACATCCGATTCGGAGATCGCGCCGACGCCGGCCTGGATGATCCGGGCGCCCACTTCCTCGTTGCCGACCTTCTCGAGAGCGCCGGCGATGGCTTCCGCCGAGCCCTGCACGTCCGCGCGGATCACGAGCGGGAACTCCTTGCGGCCGGCACCGGCCTTCAGGTCGCGCATCATGTCGACGAGCGTGCGTCCGGCCGAGCCCATGCGGGCCGCCTGACGCTCGCGCTTCTGACGGGCGCGGTACTCGGTGATCTCACGGGCCCGGGCTTCGGACTCGACCACCGCGACGCGGTCGCCCGCTTCCGGCGTGCCGTTGAAGCCCAGAATCTCGACCGGAACCGAGGGACCGGCCTGCTTCACGTTCGAGCCCAGATCGTTGATCAGCGCACGCACGCGGCCCCACTCGGCGCCCGCCACGACGATGTCGCCGGTGTGCAGCGTGCCGCGCTGGACGAGAACCGTCGCCACCGGGCCGCGGCCGCGATCGAGCTTGGCTTCGATCACGGTGCCCTCGGCCGAACGGTCCGGGTTCGCCTTCAGGTCGAGAATTTCGGCCTGGAGCTGGAGACCTTCGAGCAGCTCGTCGAGACCCTGGCCGGTCTTGGCCGAGACCTCGAATTCGAGGGTCTCGCCGCCCATGGATTCCACGACGATCGAGTGCTGGAGCAACTCGGTGCGGACCCGCTGCGGGTTCGCGTCGGGCTTGTCCACCTTGTTGATCGCCACGATCAGCGGCACGCCGGCCGCCTGCGCGTGGGTGATCGCCTCGACGGTCTGAGGCATGACGCCGTCATCGGCCGCCACCA
Organism: Microvirga sp. HS2; assembly: GCF_055792805.1. Lineage (NCBI taxonomy): Bacteria > Pseudomonadati > Pseudomonadota > Alphaproteobacteria > Hyphomicrobiales > Methylobacteriaceae > Microvirga > Microvirga sp. HS2. The sequence continues at coordinate 289,146 of NZ_JBVVAJ010000001.1, read as the reverse complement.
CCAGCACGACGATGTCCGTCACCTTGGCGCCGCGGGCGCGCATGGCGGTGAAGGCGGCGTGGCCGGGAGTGTCGATGAAGGTGATCTTGCCGCCGAGCGGCGAGGTCACCTGGTAGGCGCCGATATGCTGCGTGATGCCGCCGGCCTCGCCGGAGACCACGTTGGTCTTGCGGATCGCGTCGAGCAGTGAGGTTTTGCCGTGGTCGACGTGGCCCATGATGGTGACCACGGGCGGACGGGCCGAGAGGTTCTCGTCCGTGTCCGGCGTATCGAACAGGCCTTCCTCGACGTCCGATTCCGCGACGCGCTTCACCGTGTGGCCGAGCTCTTCCGCGACGAGCTGCGCGGTATCGGCATCGATCACGTCGGTGATCTTGTGCATCTGTCCCTGCTTCATCAGGAACTTGATCACGTCCACGGCGCGCTCCGACATGCGGTTGGCGAGCTCCTGGATGGTGATCGTCTCCGGAATCGTCACCTCGCGGGCGATCTTTTCCTTCTGCTCCACCTGACGGTGGCCCATCAGCCGCTGGTTGCGGCGACGGAAGGAGGCGAGCGAGCGGGTACGCTCGTCGTCGTCCGACGTCGCGGTGGCGAGCGTCAGGCGGCCGCGGCGGCGCTCCTCGCCGGGAGCGGTCTTCGTGGGCTTCGGAACGGCGGCAGGCTTCACAGCGCCGCCGGGGCGGCGGGCTGTGCGGGGTGCCTCGTCATCATCGATCTCGACGGCAGGACCACGAGCTGCGACCGGCGGAGCGGTGCGGGCATTGGGCTTGGCCGTTGCCGGATCCGGGATCGCCGGGGCGGCAGGGCGCGCCATGTGGTTGAGGCTCGGGGGACGGCCGCCGGAAGTGCCGCCGGTGACGCGCGGGCCACCGCCGAAGCCGCCGGAGCGACCTTCAGGGCGCGGACCGTCGGAGCGGAACCCGCCGGGGCGGCCTTCGCCACGCGGGCCATCCTGACGGAAGCCGGGGCGGCCTTCGCCGCGCGGACCGTCGGAGCGGAAGCCGCCGGGGCGACCTTCGCCACGCGGACCTTCCTGGCGGAATCCGCCCGGGCGGCCTTCGCGGCCCTCACGTCCTTCGCTGCGCGGACCTTCCTGGCGCGGGGCCGGACCCCGGTCGCGGGCCTGTGCGGGAGCGGGAGCTGCCGCCTCGCCAAGGCGGCGGCGGGCCTCGTCCTCGGCGCGGCGCTTGCGCTCCTCGTCCTGACGACGGCGATCCTCTTCCTCGCGCTTGCGGGCTTCGGCCGCTTCGCGGTCCTTCGCCTCGGCGGCCTCGCGCTCGGCGCGGCGGGCCGCTTCCTCGGCCTGGCGCTTGCGCTCTTCCTCTTCACGGCGGCGGGCATCGACCAGGGCGTTCATACGGGCATCGCGCTCCTGATCGGAGAGCGTCTGCAGCACCACGCCGGACCGGGGCGCATTGGAGGAGGGGCCGGAACGCTGCGGGCGTCCGCCCTGGGACGCCGCGGGCCGTCCCGTCGGCGCAGCCGGCTTCGGCGCGGCAGCGGGGGCTGCAGCCTGGGAAACGGCTGGCTTTTCGTCCTTCGCCCCACCGGGGCCAACGGCAGGGCGACGCTTCACAGTCTCGACCACGACCGCCTTCGACCGGCCATGGGAGAAGCTTTGGCGCACCGTGCCTTGTTCGACGGGGCGCTTCAGAGACAGCGTCTTGGACGACACGTGGAGAGTCTTGTCGCCCTGGTTTTTCGTATCACTCATTCCGCTAATGTTCCTGCGGGTTTCAAAATCGTGGGTTCGCCGGTCTCGTTTCCGAGGCCAGATGGATCGGCTCCGATGCCGCAGAAAGTGCGGTAACGATGCCAGCGGTTCAGAAAGCCGTCGCTCCCAGCGCCCGCGACGAGGGCAGCATGTATCACATGTGACCGGCCTAATGCCAAATCCAATTCGTCAATTGACAATACTTGGACGACCGGAAAGCTAGATATTGCCCCGCCGAGGCGTTTTCGCAACGGGTTCGCCAATTTTCTTCGCCCATCTTCGGCCGCCTCTGCGGCATGAATAAGGGCAACGATGGGCTTATCCGTGATGGCTGCCTCGACTTTCTGGAAGCCGGTGATGACGCAGCCCGCCTTGTTGGCGAGCGCCAGACCCTGCCGGAGATCGTTCCGGAGCAGGTCCGCGATGTCCCGGGAGAGGGTCTCCGGAGCTTTCGCCTCCGTCTTGAAGGCGCGAGAGAAGAGGCGGCGCTTGACCGCCTCGTCCACCATATCGGACCGGGCCGTCACCCAGACGCCCCGGCCGGGGAGCTTGTGCCTGAGGTCGGGCACGACCTGACGGTCGGGCCCGAGGACAAAGCGGATCAGTCCCGCGGGGCCTTGCGCCTCGCGGGTGACGATGCAGGTGCGCTCCGGTTCATGCCGCGGCACGTGTGCTGACCTCGCTTTGTCATCGCCGTGGTTAAGACGGCTGAGCCTCGGTCTCGGCCTCTTCGGCCGATCCCTCGGTCTCTACGGTTTCTTCAGGCTGCTCGATCCAGCCGGCTTTCACGCGGGCGGCCATGATCATGGCCTCCGCTTCGGTGCGGGACACGTCGAAGCCGTCGAGAGCGCCCTTGTAGCGGGTCGCCTCGGCGCCCTTGCCTTCCGTCCAGCCGGCGAGATCGTCGGTGGCGCAGCCGGCCAGGTCCTCGACCGTCTTGATGTCGTTCTCGCCCAGGGCCACCAGCATCGCCGTGGTGACGCCATCGATTTCCTTCAGCTCGTCGGCGACGCCCAGCTCCTTGCGGCGGGCCTCGTTCTCGGCCTCGATGCGGGCGATGTACTCGCGGGCGCGGTTCTGGATCTCGGCGGCGGTGTCCTCGTCGAAGCCCTCGATGGAGGCGACTTCGGCGGGGTCCACATAGGCGATTTCCTCGACCGAGCGGAAGCCTTCGGAGGCGAGCAGCTGGCCCACCACCTCGTCCACGTCGAGGGCGTTCATGAAGAGATCCGTGCGCTCGGCGAATTCCTTCTGACGGCGCTCCGATTCCTCGGCCTCGGTGAGAATGTCGATGTCCCAGCCGGTGAGCTGCGAGGCCAGACGCACGTTCTGGCCACGGCGTCCGATGGCGAGCGAGAGCTGGTCGTCCGGGACCACCACCTCGATGCGGTCGGCCTCCTCGTCGAGCACCACCTTGACCACTTCGGCCGGCTGCAGCGCGTTGACGATGAAGGTCGCCTGGTCGGGAGACCACGGAATGATGTCGATCTTCTCGCCCTGGAGCTCGCCGACGACCGCCTGGACGCGGGAGCCGCGCATGCCGACGCAGGCGCCGACCGGGTCGATGGACGAATCACGCGAGATCACGGCGATCTTGGCGCGGGAGCCCGGATCGCGGGCCACGGCCTGAACGGTGACGATGCCGTCGTAGATTTCCGGCACCTCGGAGGCGAAGAGCTTCGCCATGAACTGCGGGTGCGTGCGGGAGAGGAAGATCTGCGGACCGCGCGTCTCGCGGCGCACGTCGAACAGATAGGCGCGGATGCGGTCGCCCGGACGGAACGTCTCGCGCGGGATCAGCTCGTCGCGGCGGATGATCGCCTCGCCGCGGCCGAGATCGACGATGACGTTGCCGTATTCCACGCGCTTGACCGCGCCGTTCACGATCTCGCCGATACGGTCCTTGTATTCCTGGTACTGGCGGTCGCGCTCGGCGTCGCGCACCTTCTGCACGATCACCTGCTTGGCTGACTGGGCCGCGATGCGGCCGAAATCGAAGGGCGGCAGGGTGTCGGCGATCACGTCGCCCACCTGGGCCGCCGGATTGTGGCGGGACCGGGCTTCCGAGAGGCTGATCTCGCGGGAATCGTTCTCGATCGCCCCGTCCTCGACCACGAGGAGGTGGCGCGACAGGCGCAGCTCGCCGGTCTTCGGGTTGATCTCGGCGTGAATGTCGGTCTCGGCGCCGTAGCGCGAGCGCGCGGCCTTCGCGATGGCGTCCGCCATGGCGTCAAGCACGATCTGCTTGTCGATCACTTTCTCACGCGCGACCGCATCGGCGATCTGCAGAAGCTCAAGCCTGTTGGCGCTGACAGCCATCGAGGTCACTCCTTAATTCGGTTTTGTCTTGGACGGGCTGCGCGGCTCCGGCGCTTCCACCACATCCGTATCTTCATCCAGATCGTCCGTGGTCGGCGCGGTGCCCCGGCGCAGCGATTCACGGATCAGATCGTCCGTCAGGACGAGATGGGCCTCGCCCAGGTCGGTCAGAGGCAGACGCGCGATGGGCTCCAGGCCCTCCTTCACGTCCGGAAGCTCGACCACGAGCTTTCCGTCCTCCACGCCCCGGAGAAAGCCCCGGAAACGCTTGCGGCCGTCCAGGGGAACGGCCATCTCGATCTTCGCGTCGTGGCCGGTCCAGCGCTCGAAGTCGCTTGCGCGCACCAGCGGGCGGTCGATCCCCGGGGAGGAGACCTCGAGATAATACGCCGTCGAGATCGGATCTTCGAGGTCGAGAACCGGCGAAATCGCGCGGCTCACGGTCTCGCAATCGTCCACCGACATGGTGCCGTCCGGCCGCTCGGCCATGATCTGCACGGTGCAGCCGTTCGTGCCGGTGACCTTCACCCGCACGAGATTGAAGCCCAAATCCTCGATCACGGGCTCGACGATGGCGGCCACCCGGGCAGCAACGCCGTTCTCCGTAATCAGCCGCTTGTCGCGTTCGTTCGTCATAGCTCTCCGACGCTCCGGTATCCGAGCAATAAAAAAGAGCGGACCCGGCGGGGCCCACTCTCGACCAGCAGCTTGACGCTGCAACCAGAGCTGACGAGCGGAATATACGAGCGCAAGGCCCAAAATGCAAGCTCCCATGGGATGCGCCCTGCGCCGGCTCTCCGCAATAACCCCCAATCGCCCCATCTTCGAAGCTGTGCTAGAGGAAGCCGTTTTCTGGAGAGCCTGCCTTGAAGATCTCCCGCGTGCTTCTCGCCCTTGCGCTGCTTCTGGCGGCCGCCGCGGCGTATTGGCGCTTCACCCGGCCTCCGGAGGTCGCGACCGTCGCGCCCACGCGCGGCGACGCGGCGGAGATCGTCTATGCCACGGGCGTGGTGGAGCCGCGCACCTGGGCCAAGGTGACGCCGCTGCTGCGGGAGCGGATCGTGGAGCTGTGCAACTGCGAGGGCGAGGCCGTGGAGAAGGGCGCCGTTCTCGCCCGCCTCGACGACCGGCAGGCGCAGGCGACCCTCGCCGAGCTGCGCGCGCGGCAGAAATCCATTGCGGCGGATTACGACCGCATGGCCGCTCTCGTGGAGCGCAGGGTGGCCAGCGACCAGGCGCTCGACCGGGCCCGCAGCGATCTCGGCCAGGTCCAGGCCCTCATCGCGGGCCAGGAGACCCGCCTCGAATCCTATGTGCTCCGGGCGTCCATGAGCGGCGTCGTCCTGCGCCAGGACGGCGAGGTGGGGGAGGTCGCCGAGCCTGGGACGGTTCTGTTCTGGGTGGGCGAGCCCAAGCCCCTCTGGGTGGTCGCCGACGTGAACGAGGAGGATATTCCGCGTGTGACGGTGGGTCAGCGCGCCGTTCTGAAGGCCGATGCCTTTCCAAACCGGATCCTGGAAGCCCATGTGGATTCCGTGACACCGAAAGGCGACCCCGTGGCCAAGACGTATCGTGTGCGCCTCGCCCTGCCGGACACGACGCCGCTGCGCATCGGCATGACCGTGGAGGTGAACGTGATCGTCCAGGTCTCCGCCGGCGCGCTGCTGGTGCCGACCAACGCCTTGCGCGGGAACTCTCTTTTCGTGGTGGAGAACGGCGCCGCCCGGCGGCACGACGTGACGGTCGGAATCCGCGGCGCGAGCAAGACGCAGATCGTGACCGGTCTCGATGAAACGGAGCGCGTGATCGTACCGTTTCCGGAAGATCTCGCGGACGGAGCGAAGGTGAAGGAAAGGAGAGGCTAGCATGCGCCTCATCCTGGAGCTGGCACTCACCCATATCGCCGGGCGCGGCCGCCAGACCATCGTGGCCATTCTCGGCGTGGCGCTGGGCGTGGGCTTCTCCATCGCCATGGCCGCCCTGATGCAGGGCACGGAGAAGGATTTCATCGCGCAGCTCGTCGACACCATGCCCCATGTGCAGATCTCGGACGAGCGCCGCACGCCGCGCCGGCAGCCGGCGGAGGACCTCTTCTCCGCCGTGCAGTTCGACGGCCTGCGGCCGAAGGAGGACCGGCGCGGCATTCTCAACCCGGCCGCCGCCTTCGCGTCGTTGCGGTCCTGGGTACCGGGGCGCATCGCGCAGAGCCTGCGCACGCAAGGGGTGGCGCGCTATGCCGGGCGGGATGTCGGCATATCGATCATCGGCATCGAGCCGGAGATCGAGGCGACGGTCTCCTCGGTGGTCGGCGATTTCGTGGAAGGAAGCTTCGACGCCCTGCGCGCCGGCGGCAACAACATCGTCGTGGGCGACCGTCTGGCGCAGCGCCTCGGCGCGTCCATGGGCACGACCATCCAGCTCGTCTCGGCCACGGGCCAGTCGCGGGGCTTCAAGATCGTCGGGCAGTTCCACACGGGCAACAATGCCCGCGACGAGGGCGAGACCTACGTGCTCCTGAAGAACGCCCAGATCCTCTCGGAGCGCCCCAACGCCATCAACGACATCCGGCTGCGCCTCAACGATCCCGAAGCCGCCCCGCGCGTCGCCCGCCAGGTCGAGGCGGAGCTCGGCTACAAGGCCGTGCCCTGGCAGGAGGCGAACGAATCGCTCCTCGAGGCCCTCGTGGTGCGCAACGTGGTCATGTACACGGTCGTCGGCGCGATCCTGCTGGTGGCGGGCTTCGGCATCTACAACATCATCTCCACCATCACCCACGAGAAGGCCCGCGACATCGCCATCCTGAAGTCGCTCGGCTTCACGCAAGGCAACATGCGCCGCCTGTTCCTCATCGAGGGGCTGGCCTTGGGGATGGCCGGATCGGTCGTCGGCTGGATCGTCGGTTTTCTCCTGTGCTTCGCGCTCTCGCAGGTGGAGTTCAAGGTCTCGGGAGGCGCCTTCGGTCACGAGATGACCCGTCTGCCGCTCTTCTGGTCGCCCTGGCATTACGTGATCGCCTCGGGCTTCGCGCTCGTATCCTCCGGCGTGGCCGGCTATCTGCCCGCCCGGCAGGCGGCGCGGCTCAATCCCGTCGACATCATCCGGGGGGCCACATGAGCGCGCTGATCGAGGCCGATCATCTCACCCGCGTCCTTCCCGCCATTGTGCCCGTGACGCTGGTGCGCGACGTGTCGCTCTCCGTCGGCGAACGGGAATTCGTGGCGATCACCGGCCCATCCGGCTCCGGCAAATCGTCGCTGCTCTATCTGCTCGGCCTGCTCGACCGCCCCACCAGCGGGACCTTGAGGATCGCGGGGCAGGACACGTCGCAGCTCGATGACGACGAGCTTGCCCGATTACGGCTCGAGAGCCTCGGCTTCGTGTTCCAGTTCCACTTCCTGCTGCCGGAATTCAGCGTCCTGAAGAACGTGGAGCTGCCGATGCGCAAGGCGGGGCGCCTCTCGGCCTCCGCGATGCGCGACCGCGCGGCGGGCCTTCTGGAGGATCTCGGCCTCGCCGGTCATCTCGACAAGATGCCCGACCAGCTCTCCGGCGGGCAGCGCCAGCGCGTGGCGGTCGCGCGGGCCCTGGCCAACGATCCGCACGTGCTCTTGGCCGACGAGCCGACGGGGAGCCTCGACAGTAAGAGCTCCGAGCAGGTCTTCGCCATCCTCCAGGATCTGGTGAAGAAGCGCGGCAAGACGGTGATCGCCGTCACCCACGACATGGGGATCGCCGCGCGCGTCGACCGGCGCATTCATCTCGTCGACGGCAAGGTGGTGAGCGACGAGCGGGCGGCCGAAGCGACCGCGTGAGCGTCCTCAAATCCGAACGAAGGTCAGGTAGCTCGGCATGCGGCCTTCGCGGATGGCCTTCGCTTCGTAGCGGGTGCTGGGCCAGCCCTCGTAGGGCCTGCGCCAATCGTCGGCGCGCTCGGCCGTCCAGCGGAAGTGCTCGGAGCGCAAGGCCCGGGCCAGGACCCAGCCGATGTAATCGTCGATGTCGCTGGCGAAGCGCAGCTCCGCGCCGGGCTTCATGACGCGGGCCAGCATCTCCAGCATCTCGTCGGACACGAGGCGGCGCTTGCGCTGGCGGCGTTTCGGCCACGGATCGGGGTAGAGAATGTAGACCCGGTCGAAGGTTTGGTCGGGCAGGCTCGGCAGGAGCTTGGTGACGTCGTCGTCCCACACCCGGATATTGTCGAGCCTCTCGTGATCGATGGCGGCGAGCAGTTTCGCCATGCCGTTCACGAAGGGCTCGCAGCCGATGAAGTTGACGTCCCGGTGGGCGCGGGCCTGGGCAGCGAGATGCTCGCCGCCGCCGAAGCCGATCTCGAGCCAGGTCTCGCGAGCCTTCGCGTTCGGAAACTGGCCGGAGGGGGCGCTGCCCGGGACCACGCGGATCGCGGGCAGCAGGTTCTGGATCAGGTCGTCCTGACCGGAGCGAAGCTTCTTGCCTTTCCGGCGCCCGAAGAATGCGCCGGCGCGCTGTTGTGCCTCGCTCATGACGATTAGCGGAATGCCGCCTTCAGGGTGTCGACGAGATCGGTGCGCTCCCAGGAGAAGCCGCCGTCCGCGTCGGGCTTGCGGCCGAAATGGCCGTAGGCCGAGGTGCGCGCATAGATCGGCCTGTTGAGGCCGAGATGGGTGCGGATGCCGCGCGGGGAGAGGTCCATGACCTCCATGAGCACGGCCTCGAGCTGGTCCTCGCCGACCTTGCCGGTCTCGTGCAGGTCCACGTAGATCGACAGGGGCTTGGCCACGCCGATGGCGTAGGAGACCTGCAGGGTGCAGCGGTCCGCAAGGCCCGCAGCCACTACGTTCTTGGCGAGATAGCGGGCCGCGTAGGCCGCCGACCGGTCCACCTTGGTCGGATCCTTGCCCGAGAAGGCGCCGCCGCCGTGCGGAGCCGCGCCGCCATAGGTATCGACGATGATCTTGCGTCCGGTGAGGCCGCAATCGCCGTCGGGGCCGCCGATCACGAACTTGCCGGTGGGGTTCACGTGCCAGGCGGTCTGGGGGGAGATCCAGCCCTCCGGCAGGGTCCGGCGGATAGTGGGCTCCACGATGGCGCGCACGTCGTCGGAGGAGAGGTTCTCGTCCAGGTGCTGCGTCGAGAGCACGATCTGCGTGGCCGCGACCGGCTTACCGTTTTCGTAACGCACCGTGACCTGGCTCTTGGCGTCGGGGCCGAGCTTCGCGGCGTCGCCCTGCTTCGCCTTGCGGGCGACGGTGAGGTTCTCGAGGATCTTGTGGGCGTAGTAGATCGGCGCCGGCATCAGCTCGGGGGTCTCGTTGCAGGCATAGCCGAACATGATGCCCTGGTCGCCCGCGCCCTCGTCCTTGTTGCCGGAGGCGTCGACGCCCTGCGCGATGTGCGCCGACTGGGCGTGCAGGTAGACGTCGATCTCGGCGGTCTTCCAGTGGAAGCCTTCCTGCTCGTATCCGATGTCCTTGATGGCGTCGCGGGCGAGCTGGATCACCTTGTCCTTGGTGATGGACTCGGGCCCGCGCACCTCGCCGGCGATGACCACGCGGTTGGTGGTCGCCAGGGTTTCGCAGGCGACGCGCGCCTCGGGCTCGGCCGCCAGATAGGCATCGACGACAGTATCGGAGATCCGATCGCAAACCTTGTCCGGATGTCCTTCGGACACCGACTCGCTGGTGAAGAGATAGCTTGACCGCCGCACGACAGAATTCCTTTGAGGCAGATGGGGATGAGGCTGCGCCTTGATGGGCCCACAGGCTCGCATTTTGGTCATGCCTTACGGCAAAGGAAAGGTCAAGCGAACGCGTTCTTTATGACGAACGTTCCTGCTCTTCCTGGGTAGCCAGCGATGCCACGAGCTGCACGATGCTCTTGCGGACTTTGGGGCTCTTGATGCCGGTAAAGGTGCGGATCAGCTGGAGCCCTTCCGGGGTCGACATGACGTCGGCGATGTAGGGCGGGGATTCCGCCTCCGCGAAGCTGGATTCCTCCTTGCCGCTCCTGATGCCGTCGAAGAAAAAGTGGATGTCCACTCCCAGAATCTTCGCGATGTCGACGAGACGGCCGACGCTGATCCGGTTCATCCCCTTTTCGTATTTCTGGACCTGCTGAAAGGTAAGGCCAAGCATCTCGCCAAGTTTTTCTTGGCTCATGCCGATCGAGATACGGCGCATGCGGACACGCGTGCCGATTTCCTTGTCGATTGAGCTGGTCGACTTCTTCATAGCCCCATGCTTTCTTGTCAAAGCCGATGTACCGTCGTGTCCAACTTATCCGATCAGAATGTGGCTCTTTGTTTTCGACGTACAATCACGGCCATTAAGCAGATCGTCAGCAGGGCCGTCAAAGAAAAGCTTCTTGTATTTGCAGAATAAAACGGCTCCAGCGCAACCGGTAGATCTGTATCCAGAATTCCCGCAACTCCCAGTGGAAGGCTGTCCACGATCCGGCCGTATGGGTCGACGACTCCCGAAATTCCCGTGTTGGCCGCCCTCACCAGGGGTAGTCCTTCTTCGACGGCCCGCAGGCGCGCCTGCGCGAAGTGCTGATAGGGCCCGGTGGTCTGGCCGAACCAGCCGTCATTCGTCACGTTGAGGATCAGGCTGGGTCGCGGTCCCTCCCCGGCGGCCAGGATCTCTCCGGGGAAGATCGCCTCGTAGCAGATCGTGGCGGCGACCGGCGGCAGGCCGGGAATAGCCAGGGCCTCACGCTTGTCGGCGGGCTCGAACCCGCCGGGGATATGCACGAACTGGCGCAGGCCCATGGCCCGGATCAGCGTGTCCAGAAAGGCGGGGACGTATTCGCCGAAGGGCACGAGGTGCACCTTGTCGTAGGAGCCGAGGATAGTGCCGCGGTCGTCGATCACCTGGATCGCGTTGAAGAACTTGCCGACGGCTTCACCCGGCGCCGGTTTGTCCATGCGCGCGGCGCCCGTGAGCAGCACCGAGCCGGGCTCCAGAAGCCCACCGATCTGGGCGAGCGAGGCCGGATCCCGGTGCAGCAGGAACGGGAAGGCGGATTCCGGCCAGATGATATGGGTGGCGTCCGCAAGGGTGCGCCCGTCGCGGCCGGGGCTGGCGCTCAAGGCGAGGTAGTGCCGCATGATCGCGTCACGGTTGCGCGGGTTAAATTTCGCGTCCTGGGCCAGGTTGGGCTGCATGATGCGAAGGCGCACGTTCTCCACGCTTGCAACGGGAGCGGCGGGCACGCGCCAGAAGCCGAAGGCCGCCATGGCGAGGAGAACGGCCGCCGCGAGCCCCGGCGCGAGCCAGCGCGCGTGGGGCGTCGGCCCCGTGAGGATCGCCGCCGGCGAGGCGCAGATCGCAAGGGCGAGGAAGCACAGGCCGTAGAGGCCGAGGACCGAGGCGCTCTGCATGAGCCAGAGGTTCTGGCCGAGCGCCATGCCGGGATTGTTCCAGGGAAAGCCGGTAAAGAGATGGCCCCGCAGCCATTCGCTCAGCGTGAGCGCGAAGGCGAAGGCGAGAATGCGCGAGGCGTCGGGCAGCCAGAGGAGGCGGGCGAGGGCGAAGCCGAAGGCCGTGAAGAAGGCGAGCAGGGCCGGAAGCCCCAGGACTCCGAAGGGCAGGGCCCAGGCGAATTGATCCGCCTCCACGAGAAAGGCCGCGCCGAGCCACCACAGCCCGGCCACGAAATAGCCGAAGCCCCAGAACCAGCCGATCAGCGCCGCCGATGTGAGGGATTCCCGTCGGGTCAGGCCGGGCTTGGCGGTTCCGTCGATCAGCCAGACGGCAGGCGTCAGCGACAGGACGAGCGCCGGAAGGAAGCCGAAGGGCGGCATGGCGAGCGCGCCTGCCGCGCCCGCCGAGACGCTCAGGATCCAGCGGCGCCATCCCCGGGCGAGGATGACGCGATCGGCCAGAGGGATCATTCCAGGATCATTCCGCCGCAGCGCTTTCAGGGCGCGGAGCGGCGTTCGCGGCTTCTCCGAGGATCGTCTCGGTCGCGGCGACGTGCCGGAGGATGCGCAGGCGCTTCACCCGGCGGGGATCCGCGTCGAGCACCTCGAATTCCAGGCCTCCCGGGCCCTCGATGACCTCGCTGCGGGAGGGCACGCGACCCGCCAGGGTCACGATGAAGCCGCCGATCGTGTCGATGTCCTCGGCTCCTTCCTCCTCCGAGAGGTCGACGCCGAGGGTTTCGGTCACTTCGTCGAGGCTCGCGCGGGCGTCGGCGATGTAGGTGCCGTCCGCAGCCTGCACGATGGTGACGTCCTCGTCCTCGTCATGCTCGTCCTCGATGTCGCCGACCACCATCTCCACGAGATCCTCGATGGAAACGAGGCCGTCCGTGCCGCCGTATTCGTCGATCACGAGGGCCATGTGGGTGCGGGTCGCCTGCATGCGCACCAAAAGGTCGATGGCGGGCATGGACCGGGGCACGAAGAGCACCGGGCGCAGGATGTTGGCGTCGGCCAGGGTCATGGAAAGGTCGATCTGGCCGAGGCTCGGCGGGGGCGTGTCGTCGCTCGCGCCGCCTTCCGAGGCGCCGCCGTCGGCGCGCATGGCGATGAAATCGAGGAAGTCCCGGATATGGACCATGCCCTTCGGGTCGTCGAGGGTCTCGCCATAGACGGGGAGGCGGGAATGGCCCGCCGTGCGGAAGAGGCTTAAGAGCTCGCCGAGATTGGTGCCGGCGGCTACGGCCACGATGTCGGCGCGGGGCACCATCACGTCTTCCACCCGGATGCGGTGGAAGGAGAGCACGTTCTTGAGCATCGCCCTTTCCTGGGGCGAGAAGTCCGTGTCTTCGACGGATGATTCCTCGAGGGCGTCCTCGAGATCGTGGCGGATGGAATCGCGGGGCTTCAGCCCCAAGCGGACGAGAACACGATCATACCAATGTTCTCGTGGGTCTTCGTCGTCCGAGAGAGAGCGGACAGGACGGTCGTTACGACTTCGATCTTCGTTCATATCAGTGTGAGTATCAGCTCAAACGTATTTGCGTTTACGCTGCCATATCGCGATAGGGATCGGCGATTCCAAGGGTGGCGAGCGCCTTCACCTCGAGAGCTTCCATGATCTCCGCCTCCGCTTCGGTTTCGTGGTCGTAGCCGAGCAGATGCAGAACTCCATGGACGATCAAATGGGCGAAATGATGCGCGAGTTCCTTGGATTCCTCCTCGGATTCGCGCACCAAGGTCTCGTAAGCTAAAGCAATATCGCCCAAATGGCGAGGCCCCGTCGCACCCGGCTGTTCCGGGGCCGGAAAGGACAGCACGTTCGTGGGCTTGTCCTTGCCCCGCCAGGTGCGGTTCAGCTCATGGACATGGGCGTCGTCGGTGAGCATCACGCTCGCCTCGAACTCCCCGGCGGCCTCGTAGGTGACGGCGAGCGCGGCCTCCGCCGCCTTCTGGGCCAGGGCCTCGACGTCCGGGATGGTTTCCTCCCATCCGCCGTCCTCGATCATGATGTCGAGCTCGATCACGGTCTCAGATTCCGTTCGCGGTAGGGCTGTTCCTGCGGCGGCGCCTCGCGCGCGGCGCTGTCGTAGGCCGCCACGATGCGGCGCACGAGATCGTGGCGCACCACGTCCGCCTCCTTGAAGGTCACGCGCGAGATGCCTTCGACGCCGTGAAGGATGCGCACGGCCTCGACGAGACCCGATTTCTGTCCCGGCGGAAGGTCGATCTGGGTCGGATCGCCCGTGATGATCATGCGCGAGCCTTCGCCGAGGCGGGTCAGGAACATCTTCATCTGCATGGAGGTGGTGTTCTGCGCCTCGTCCAGCAGCACCAGGGCGTTGGTCAGGGTGCGGCCGCGCATGAAGGCCAGCGGCGCGATCTCGATCATGCCGGTCTGGAGGCCGCGGTCCACGTGGCGCGCCTCCATGAAATCGTAGAGCGCGTCGTAGATCGGGCGCAGGTAAGGATCGACCTTCTCGCGCATGTCGCCGGGCAGGAAGCCCAGGCGCTCGCCCGCTTCGACGGCGGGGCGCGAGATGATGAGCCGGTCCACCTGTCCCGCCTCCAGGAGCGAGACGGCATAGCCCACGGCCAGCCAGGTCTTGCCGGTGCCGGCGGGGCCTTCGGCGAAGACGAGCTCGTTCTGCTTGAGCGCCTTGATATAGGCGTTCTGCGCCGCGTTGCGGGCGCGCACGGGGCCGCGCTTGCGGGTGGCGATGTGGTCGAAGGCGGAGAGGCCGGGGGCGGGAGCCTCCTCGGGCGAGAAGAGCGAACCCTGAAGGGTGGCCTCCTCGATGGTGCCGTCCACGTCGCCGGGGCCCAGCGCCACGCCCTGGCGGGCGCGGTCGTAGAGGCCCTCCAGAACGCGCCGCGCCATCTCGGACGATTCCGGCGTGCCCTTCACGGTCACCCGGTTGCCGTTGGCGTTGGCGGCCACGTTCAGGCGCCGCTCCAGATGAGCGAGGTTCTGGTCGTATTGTCCGAAAACCAGGCTGGCGAGGCGGTTGTCTTCGAAGGTGAGGACGATTTCGGCCTCTTCCTCGACGCCAGGATGCAAGGTGCTGGGGGATCTGCCCTTTTGCGCTCGTGCGGTCGCGTTGTCCGCTGGCCTCAAATGCCTCTCCTTACGTGCTTCGCGGCAGGATCGCCGCGAAAGAAACTCTCGAAGTCGCGGAGAGGGATGTCAGGCCGCGGCCTGACCGCCGGGCTGCACCACTTCCCCGAACAGGCTGTTAGAGCCTGCCTGCGTGATCCGCACCGTCACGATATCGCCGATCCGGTGGCTGTTCGTCTCGAACTGAACAGCCTGAAGATACGGCGATTTGCCGGCCATCTGGCCCGGGTGACGACCCGGCTTCTCCAAGAGAACGTCCAGAGTCTGACCAACGGTTCCGTGATTGAAAGCCTGTCTTTGCGTTTCCAACAGATTTTGCAGGCGGCTCAGGCGCTCCGACTTCACGGATTCGGGCAGCTGCTCCGCGATCTCCGCGGCCGGCGTGCCGGGGCGGGGGCTGTATTTGAACGAGAACGAGCTCGCAAAGCCCACATCGGCCACGAGGCGCATGGTGTCCTCGAACTCCGCATCCGTCTCGCCGGGGAAGCCCACGATGAAGTCGGAGGAGAGCGCCAGATCGGGCTGCGCCTCGCGGATGCGCGCGATCAGGCGGCGGTACTCGTCGCCCGTATGCTTACGGTTCATGGCGTCGAGGATGCGGTCGGAGCCGGACTGCACGGGCAGGTGCAGATAGGGCATGAGCGCCGGCAGGTCGCGATGGGCGGCGATCAGCTCCTCGTCCATGTCGCGCGGGTGGCTCGTGGTGTAGCGAAGCCGCGCGATGCCGGGGATCTCGGCCAGGTGATGCAGCAGGCGCCCCAGGGACCAGATCGCGCCGTCAGGGCCCTCGCCGTGATAGGCGTTCACGTTCTGGCCGATGAGGGTGAGCTCGCGCACGCCCGCATCCGCCAGGCGCAGGGCCTCGTCGAGGATCTTGGCCACGGGGCGGGAGACCTCCGCGCCGCGGGTATAGGGCACCACGCAGAAGGTGCAGAACTTGTCGCAACCCTCCTGGATCGTCAGGAACGCGGATACGCCTCGGTTCCGGATCATGGCCTTCGACGGCTGGGGTAGGTGGTCGAACTTGTCCTCGATGGGAAACTCGGTGTCGACCACGCGCTCCGAGCGCGCCTTGTTCAGCAACTGCGGCAGGTTGTGGTAGTTCTGCGGGCCCACCACCACGTCGACGGCGGGAGCCCGGCGCAGGATCTCCTTGCCCTCGGCCTGGGCGACGCAGCCCGCGACCACGATCTTCGTCTCCTGCCCTTGCGTCGCGCGCTCCTTCTTCAGTTCGCGCACGCGGCCGAGCTCCGAATAGACCTTCTCGGCGGCCTTCTCGCGGATATGGCAGGTATTGAGGATGACGAGGTCCGCCTCCTCCATGGCCTTGGTCTCGGCGTAGCCTTCGGACGTCAGCATGTCGGCCATGCGCTCGGCGTCATAGACGTTCATCTGGCAGCCATAGGATTTGACGAAGACTTTTTTCACGAGATCGGCCTGTCTGCTGGGTGTCGGCGGTCCATAAGCGAGCGCCCATTTAAGCCTTTTGGGTCTCAATGAGAATAGCGGCCTTTCGACCGATCGCGAGGACCTATTGAGGGAAGGGCCAGTTGAGCACCCATCCCTGCTCTCTCAGCACGGCATCGGTCTCGACATAGTTCTCGTACGTCTCGGCGGGGCTGACTTTGAACCGGATCCGAGTTTCGTCATCCCAGCCCACGAATTCCCAAGTCTCGTTCGTTCCATTGCTGTCGTATTTGTACAGCAAGTCCTGTTTGGCCTTGCCAGCACCGAGAGACCAGATGCTGAGGTGGTGTTCATATTCACCACCAAAGACCACGAACCAGCGTCCGGAAGGCGAGAAGTGTGGCTCGTCAGGCAAGTCCAACCGTTCTCCGGTCTTTGCGTTCAGCAGCAGAACGCTGTTGGTCTCCCATCCATGCTCGATCAAGACATAAACATTTTGAGCGGGGCGATAACCACGAAGCGAGTAACCCACGCACGCCAGTTCTTTCTCACCCTCGCAGGCTTTCGAATCCCGGATCTTCTTGATCCTCCCGTTTTCGAGCCTGATCGTCAGCACGTCGCCCTTCCGGCTCACCTTGCCCCGCAATTCGGCAAGACAATCCTCCTCCACCTGACAGGAGATAGGCTCCTGACTTGGAGGGCTCTTCTGCGCAACCGCAGGAACTGCCAGGAGGACAATCAGGAAGATCGCAGTACGCCGCATGGTCGGTCCGTCAACAAGGAACGGTAATTGTTACAATAGAACGCCCATGCTTCAAAGCAGGCTTTACCCACCTTCAGCGCCCTGCGCTCTCGGCGACGGTGGCTTCTTAGGCTCTCAAAAGAAGAGTGGGGCGCGGTGACAAGGAACCTGCGCTACCGGGCGAGCATTGAGCGACCGAACTCCGCTCTTGGAGTGCATACAGGTTCAGAGAGTCTCCGAGACGGTTCAGTCATCGGATGCTGCTCGATCTTCATGAACCGGCGGTTCCGGTAGGACCAGTTCATCCATTCGAAGCCCTCGTCGGTGTGTATGACGAGGATCCCATGAAATCCCAGAGGACTCTCGAAGAACCCTTGATCTTTGGCATACATCTCCCGCAAACCTAAATCGGAGCGGGTTTCAACGGCCCTGTATCTTGGGCCAGTGTCGCGGTTGTTCACGATCTGCAGGCAGTATGGCCGGCCCCCCGCCAATTCTTCCGCTTGTGCCAGGACAAGGCTGATGGTGGATCTGTCCCATTTCTCGAAACCTATCCAAATTCCGCAAGCCGCAGCTATCCAAATTCCGCAAGCCACAGCCAGAACGGGCAGGATGGAACGAATGCCTGTCATGGAACCCACCCGCAGCCTTTGGGTGATGCCGCCTTCAGCGCCCTGCGCACGGCGCTCTCGGCGGCGGCGGTCGCCTCCTTGCGGTTGCCGTTGAAGGGAATCGGCTCGCCCCAGGTCACCACCGCGTCGATGGGGTGGCCTTCCAGGAAGAGCCTGAGATGGGGCGCGAGGTCCATGTCGCCGTACCAGGCGATGAAGGGCCGGTCGCGCCGCGTGATGGGAAGCCCGTCGCGGCGGACGTAAGCGATGGCGAGCGGCTGCAGAAAGACCTTCTCGACGCTGTCGTGCATGAGCGCCGTCTGCGCCGCCCCCACCAGGGAGGAGCGGAAGGGCAGGAGCCGGTTGCCGTCGCCCGTGGTACCCTCCGCGAACAGCACGATCACCTCGCCCTTGACGAGGCGATGGGCGAGGGCGTCGTTCACCTCCGCGGTGGCTTTCCGGCGCTGGCGGTCGATGAAGACGGAGCGCTGGAGCCGGGCGAGCAGGCCCACCACCGGCCATCCTTCGATCTCGGATTTCGCGATGAAGGAGAGGGGGTGGACCGAGCCGATGACGGGAATGTCGAGCCAGGAGACGTGGTTGGCCACCACGAGGGTCGGCGCGTCGCCGGGGGGCGTCCCCTTCTCGATCACGCGCACGTTGAAGAGCCGCAGGAGAACGCGGTGAAACAGAACCGGCAGATGGTGGATGAAGCTCCAGCCGAAGCGGATCCCCAGCATCTGCATCGGGACGAGCACGAGGCTGCACAGCGCCAGGACGAGGAGCTTCAGGACAATGGCGATCTTCGTCACGCATCGTCCTTGTCGAGCGGCAGCGCGTAGAGCTCAAGGCGATGGTAGACCACCTTGTAGCCGAGGCGTCTGGCGATCTCGGTCTGCAGCACCTCGATCTCCTCCGAGTGGAACTCGATCACGTCGCCGGTCTCGAGATTGATGAGATGGTCGTGATGCTCGCGTGCCGCCTGCTCGTAGCGGGAGCGGCCGTCGCGGAAATCGAGCCGCTCCAGAATGCCTTCCGTCTCGAAGAGCTTCACGGTGCGGTAGACCGTGGACAGGGAAATGCGGTCATCCACCGCGGCTGCCCGGCGGTGGAGCTCCACCACGTCGGGATGATCGGCGGCGTTGTCGAGAATCTGCGCGATGATCTTCCGCTGGCCCGTCATGCGCAGGCCCTTGTCGCGGCAGGCGCGCTCGATCACGCCGGGTCGGCGGGATTTTCCGGTGCTGATGGTCCGTGCTGCCAAAATTGAAACTCACTCCTCGAACACCGGACCGAGCGCCGAAACCACGCTCCGGGTCGATCCGATGCCCGCTGTCTTCGATCGAGCGCGCCGTCCGGTGGTACCGGCAGGCCGCGTCGGCGGGAAACCGGAACCGCTTTTTTCAGGCACGATACGCCTGCCAATGCTTATAAGGGAGTTGCCGGGGAGGGGCTATAGGCTCACCGCCATGGTGAGCGCCGCGACCCGGCTGCCGTCGGGCTTCTGATAATAGCCTTCCCGCCGCCCCGCCTCCTTGAAGCCGAAGCGGCGATAAAGGGCGAGCGCGGGTTGGTTGCCCTCCTCCACCTCCAGGTGAACAACGCGGACGCCACGGCGGGAGAGTTCGTCGAGATGCCGCTCGAGGAGAGGAATCGAGAAGCCCTTGCCCCGGCTCTCGGGGGCGATGGCGACCGTGAGGATTTCCGCCTCGTCGAGCACCATGCGCGACAGCACGAAACCCGAGGGCTTCGCGGCCGGCCCGAGGAAAAGCCCGTCCCCGACCACCCCGCGCTCGCCCAGCAGCCGCTCGAATTCCAGGGTGGTCCAGGCGCGGGCGAAGGACGCAGCATGGATCGCCGCCATCCGGGCGGCGAATTCCGTGCCGAGCGGGTCGATGCGGATGCCGCCGGGCCTCTTGAACAGATCGAAGAAGCTCATCGGCGTGCGATGCGCGCGCCATCCTGAGGCTTGGCGTCGGGATCGCGGAGATAGAGGGGCTTGGGAAGAGCCTGATTCGGGTCGGCGAGGGCGCCGAGCCGCGCCACCCAGGCGATGTCGGGCGCCTGGGGCATGTCGGTCACATGGGCCTCCACGCCCTGCATGCGGGCCTCCGCCGCGAGCATGGGAGCGGCCGAGCCGCTGATCAGCAGGGGGCCGGAACCGAGCACGCGCACCGCATCGCGATAGGTCATGAGGCTCGGCTGGATGATGGTGCGTCCGCCCGCGGCGATGGCCTGGATGTAGATGTGCCCGTGCTTGGCATCGATGGCGGCGGTGAACAGGCCGCGCCGCTCCTTCACCATGAGCGGGGCGAGGAAGGCCGAGAGGGTGGCCACGCCCACCACCGGAATTCCGGCGGCAAGCCCGATCCCCCGGGCGGCCGAGATCCCCACGCGCAGGCCCGTATAGCTGCCAGGCCCCACGGTCACGGCGACCCGGTCGAGGCTCTCGAAGCCGCCTTCGACCTTGGCCGCCACCCGGTCGATGAGCGGCAGCAGGGCCTCCGCGTGGCCGCGCTCCATGGGCAGGGTCTCGCCGGCCAGGGGCGCGGCGTCGCCGGCCTGCCAGATGCAGGCCGAGCAGGCGCCGAGAGCGGTATCGATGGCAAGGACGCGCAACATTCGTCTCCGTCTGATCGTGACTTCTCTTTAGCGCATCGTGGGGAAAAGTGGACCCGGTTTTCGCTGCGCGGCCCGCTGGGTCCGCATTCGACGATGCGCTCACTGGGAAGAGAGCATCGTGGGGAAAAGTGGACCCGGTTTTCAGGGGCCTTTGACTCATCCCTTCAGGGCGATGCCGCCATAGCCGAGAAGATCGGCGAAAAGGGCTGCGGCAACGCCGCAGGCGACGAGGATCAGCCCCGCGATGAAGATCCGGACCGAGCGGTTGTATTTGTCCAGCCGGAGAGAATCGACCGCCAGAAGATTGGCCAAGGCCTTGATCTGGAACACGATCCCGAGGGTGATCGCGAGGACCGCGATGAGGTCGGACCGCTCCCAGTCTCCCGGAAGGCCGGCCCACCGGCTCAAGAAGCCCAGCGAGAAGCCGACCACGACCCCGATCGCCGTCAGCGAGCCGTTGCGGAAGGCCGCGTCGATCGTGGTGCGCTCCGGAGGCGGTTCGGGCGCGGGGTCGATCCTGTCGGTCTGCGGTGTCTCGGTCACGGCGAGCCGGTCCTCAACCATCGAATTCACATCCGATGCTTTACCCTTTTAGTCCTGAGCATCTTGTCACGCAAAACCGGTTCTCCCCGTTTGCGTTCGATGCTCTCGCGCTCACTCGATCCGGCAGAATTCCTCGAACGCGAAGCGCGGCTGGCGCGGGTGCAGCTTTTCGGGAAGCCCGTAGCCGAGATTGATGAGGAAGTTGGACTTAGTCTTCCCGTCCGGGAAGAAGGCCCGGTCCACCCCCTCGCGGTCGAACCCGCCCATGGGACCGCAATCGAGTCCCAGCGAGCGCGCCGCCATGATGATGTAGGCGCCTTGCAGGCTGGAGCCCTGGAAGGCTCCGCGCTCGATGGCCTGGGGCTTGCCCGCGAACCAGCTGCGCGCATCCTTGCTGTGCGGGGCCAGGAATCCGAGCTTCTCGTAGAATTCCATGTCGTGCGCCACGATGACGGTGGCGGGCGCGCTCATGGTCTGGCGCACATTGCCCTCGTCGAGATGGGGTTTCAGCCTCTCCTTGGCCTCCTGCGACACCACGAAGACGAAACGACCCGGTGAGGAATTGCCGCTGGTCGGCCCCATCTTGGCGAGATCGGCGATCTTGCGCAGGGTTTCCTCCGGAATCTGCCGGTCTTCCCACCAGCGGTGGGTGCGGGCGTTGCGGAAGAGCTGGTCGAGGGCGGCGTCGGACAGGGGCAGCAAGTCAAATCTCCAAACAAAAAAGCGCGGCGTGAAGGGCCGCGCTGTTCCTTATGAGAGTTCCGATCGGTGGATCAAACGGCCTGCACTTCGCGCACGTCGGGCAGGAAGTGGCGCAGCAGGTTCTGGATGCCGTGGCGGAGCGTGGCGGTGGAGGAGGGGCAGCCGGAGCACGCGCCCTTCATGACCAGATAGACCACGCCGTCCTTGAAGCCGCGGAAGGTGATGTCGCCGCCGTCGCCCGCCACCGCCGGGCGGATGCGGGTTTCGAGCAGCTCCTTGATCGTCTCGACCGTGGACGCGTCCTCGGGATCGAAGAATTCCTCGCCGTCCTCCTGGGATGCGCCGTAGCCGTTGGCGAACAGGGGCGCGCCGGTCATGAAATGCTCCATGATCGCGCCGAGGATCGCAGGCTTCAGGTGCTGCCACTCGCCGTCGGCCTTCGTCACGGTGATGAAATCGTAGCCGAAGAAGACACCGGTCACGCCCGGGACCGAAAAGAGGCGCTGCGCCAGGGGCGAGACCTCGCCCTGCGCGGGGGTCTTCGCCTCGAAGGTGCCTTCCGGCATCACGACGCGGCCGGGCAGGAACTTCAAGGTGGTGGGATTGGGAGTGGCTTCGGTCTGGATGAACATCGCTTTTTCGTCCTCTGACGCCGGTTCAAGGCCGGCCGAGTGGTGGGTTTAGAATCGTTCTAACAGGTTTCAGACGGAATGTGGAACGCTCTTGTGCGGATTCCAAGGGCGTCCTGCTTCGTCTCTGCGTTGATACTCGCTCGGTCAGGGGCAATAAACGAAAGACCTGATGTGGAAAGAACTGGCTCTGCAATGAGAAGCCGGTTCTCCCTGTATCGGCGTCTAGCACATGCTGGGGCGCAAAATGGACATCTCGGAGCAGGACGGCGCCTTCAGCCAGCAGGTTGGGCATTTTTCCATGCTGCCCCAGCTCTGCTCGCTATAGACCGAATCCGGTGCATCCAAAGGCGGGCAGCGCTGAACATCCCAGGATGCGAGATCCGTTGAGATCTTCATGCGCTCTCCCTTGAGAGACAGGATGAAGGTTTCGGGACTCGTCGGGGATGCTTCTATCTCCCCCTCCTCCCTGCACATGGTTTGCAGGCGAAAATCCGCACCCGACTTCGTGACCCTGTCGATCCGGCAGGAGGAGACGAAAATATCGATTCGCTTCGCCGTGATGGTGATGGGCCACTCTTCGAGCGGTCCCTCATGTTTGGGCGAGCACCAGAGAGGATTCTCCGACCAGCGCCCCTCGAAGGGCTGGGCCGCCATGGTTGGAACGGCGGTCATCCATACTGCTGAAAGGAACGTGCACCATCGGGCGGCTTGAAGCATAAGAAGGCTCGCGAGCGATTTCGTGTACATTGTTACACGAATGCCGGAACCTCTCTATCCCGCAAGCGCGTCGATCTCCTCGTCCGTCAGGCTTCCCGGAACGATGACGATGGGGACCGGGAAGGTGGAGGCTGCCTTGCCCGCGAGGGTGGTCACGAGTGGGCCGGGGCCGTCCTTGCCGCTGCCGGCGGCGAGCACGAGGAAGGACACATCCTCGTCCTCACGGATCAGCTTGGTGATTTCCTCCGAGCGGCTGCCGACGCGGATCACCTGCTCCGGCTCGACGCCCGCGGCGCTGCGCGCCTCGCGGGCGGCCGCCTCAAGGAGCTTGGCCGCTTCCTCGCTCGCCTCCTCGACCATGGCCTCGCCGACCCCGATCCACTCGAAATTGTCCGGCGGATCCACCACGGCGAGCATGAGCATGCTCGCTCCGGTGCGTGCGCAACGGCGCGAGGCGAAATGGACCGCCCGCGCGCATTCCGGCGTCTTGTCGACCACCACCATGAATTTCGGTCGGTGGCCCGATTCGTAGGATCGGCGCTGCCCGCTCAATGCACGCTCTCCTGCAACGGCACGATGCTGCCCTGCCCGAATGGATAGGACAAGTGCGGAGCTTTGATCTAGAGCATCGTGCGGAAAAGTGGATCCGGCTTGCCCTCGCCCCAGCGCGGCTTTCCGGGTCGGTGGAGCGGACCCGAGGGTCCGCTCCGGACGGCGATGTCACGATCGGGCCGCGTTCAGCGCGCCCGAACGAAGCCCACGATGTCCTTGACCGCGTCCATGGTCTGGGCGGCGAGCACCCGGGCGCGGTTCGAACCGTCGACGAGGATCGCGTCGATATGGGCCGGATCGTCCATGAGACGGCGCATCTCGCCGGCGATGGGGGCGAGCTTCGTCACCGCCACGTCCACCAGGGCCGCCTTGAAGCCGGAGAACTGCGCCCCGCCGTGGTCGCGCAGCACGTCTTCCGCACTCGTGCCGGTGAGCGCCGCGTAGATGGCGACCAGGTTCTCCGCCTCGGGACGGCCCTTCAGGCCTTCGATCTCGGAGGGCAGGGGCTCGGGATCCGTCTTCGCCTTGCGCACCTTCTGGGCGATGGTGTCGGCATCGTCCGTGAGGTTGATGCGGGAATAGTCCGACGGGTCCGACTTCGACATCTTCTTCGAGCCGTCGCGCAGCGACATGACGCGGGTGGCCGGGCCCTGGATCATGGGCTCGGTGAGCGGGAAGAAGGCATCGCCAAAGCCGTTCGCGGCGATCGAGGCGGCATAGTCGTTGTTGAACTTCTGGGCCACGTCGCGGGTGAGCTCGAGATGCTGCTTCTGGTCCTCGCCCACCGGCACGTGCGTGGCGCGGTAGACCAGGATGTCGGCGGCCATCAGGCTCGGATAGGCGTAGAGGCCGAGCGAGGCGTTCTCGCGGTCCTTGCCGGCCTTCTCCTTGAACTGCGTCATGCGGTTCATCCAGCCGATGCGCGCGACGCAGTTGAAGATCCAGGCGAGCTCCGCGTGCTGATACACCTGGCTCTGGTTGAAGATGATGCTCTTCTTCGGGTCGAGGCCGGCGGCGAGATAGGCGGCCGTCACCTCGCGGATCTGGCGCTTCAGGTCGGCGGGATCCTGCCAGACGGTGATGGCGTGCATGTCGACGACGCAATAGATGCATTCCATCGTCTTCTGGAGTTCGATCCATCGGATCATCGCGCCGAGATAGTTACCGAGATGCAGGTTTCCCGTCGGCTGCATGCCTGAGAAAACCAGCTCCTTGAACTGCGCCATCGTCTTGCACTCCCACGCCGGACCGGGTTGGACGCCGGCCGCGCTGTTTCCATTGTTGCGTTGCGGCGCGGTTATGACAGGGCCGCGCCACGATGCAAGCGTTTAACGGAACGAAGTCACGTCGTCACGAGTCACCGCGCCGGTCAGCCATGCCGCGAGGACATAAAGGCCGAGACCCCCGATGCAGAAAGCGGCGAGCGACAGGCTGCCCATGGGGACGAGGATTGTCTGCGCTCCCCAGAGAGCCGAGCCCATGAGAGCGGTCGAGAGGCCGATCCGGAGAAGGCGCGCGAGAAAGCGGCGGTCGGGGCGCCACAATCCGATTCGGGCCAAAAACCAGATCATCGCGAGAGCATGGGCGATGCAGCCCAGGCTGATGCCGAGCGCGATCCCGGTGGGTCCCCAGACGGGCGCGAGGAGCGCGCCGCCCGCGACGGTGACGACGATGCCGAGCACGGTACCCGCTACCGTGCTGCGCAGGGCCCCGCGCGCGAACAGGGTCTGGCTCAGCACCTTGCCGGCGGTGGCGAAGGGCAGGCCGAGGCTCAGGCCCGCGAGCACCAAAGCCGTCCCCTCGGTGTCGGATGGCTGGAAGGCTCCCCGTTCGAAGAGAACGACCGTGATCGGAAAAGCCAGGATCAGCAGGGCCGTGCTGGCGGGCAGGGCGAGGAGAAGCGCCATTTCGAGCGCCCGGTGCTGGGCCGAGACGATGGCCTCCGTTTCGCCCACGTGGTGGTGCCTGGCGAGTTCCGGCAGCAGGACGCTGGCACCCAAGGCCGCCATGAGCCCGAGCGGCAGCTGCATCACCCGGTCGGCGTAATAGAGCCAGGAAATGCCGGAGGCCCAGAACGACGCCATCTGCGTTCCCGCCAGCATGAAGAGCTGCACGGCGCCGCTGGCGACAAGGGCCGGGAAGCCCGCCAGCAGCAGGCTCTTCAGGCCAGAGGACCAGCGCGGCCTGCGAAAGCGCACGAGCGTCTCTCCGCCCCGCCGCAGCGCGATCAGCACGACGGCGAGCTGAACGAATCCGGCCAGGCTCGAGGCCGCGGAGAGCCAGGCGGCCTTGGCGTCGAGGGGCAGGGCGAAGGTGGTCTCCAGCACCACGAGCGTCAGGATCAGGCCGGCATTGACCGCAAGGGGCGCGAGCGCCGTCGCCCCATAGCGCCCGCGCATGTTGAGGATCGCGGCGGCGATGGAGGAGAGTGTCACCGCCAGGACGATGGGAAAGGATAGGCGCGTATAGAGGGCCGCCAGCGCCAGGGTTTCGGGATCTGCGTGAAGGCCGGGCGCGAGAAGAAACGCGATAGGGCCTGCGCCGATCGCGACGAGCGCGCTGAGGCAGAGAAGCGCCAGCGCGAAGACGCCGATCACGTCGCCCGCCGCCTCGGCGGCGTCCTTCGGCTCCAGGCGGCTCAGATGCGGCACGAGGGCCGGATTGAGCCCGCCCTCGCCGACGATGCGCCGCACGAGGTTCGGCAGGCGAAAGGCAGTGAGGAACGCATCCGCCACCGGCCCCGCGCCCAGGGCCTGCGCGAACAGCATGTCCCGGACGAAGCCGAGAACGCGCGAGGCGATCGAGCCGAAGCCGACCAGGAGGGAGGAGCGGATGAGCGACATGGGTGGAGTCGCGCTTAAACGCTTCTGCGGCGATTGTCTAAGAAATGGTGCGGTCTCTGTCTTCTTCTGCCTTGCCGGAAGGGATGTGAGCAGGGCGCAATATCAAACGGAATACCCCGTCATCCCCGGGCTTGTCCCGGGGATCCCCGTCTTCTCCGATGCGGCAGGCGTGCCGAGGTCCCTGGATCAGACGCAGTACCCTGCCTTGCCAGTCGCAGCCCGCTTTCGCGGGCGGAGGAAAGATCGCCCGGTCATCCCCTCGCGCGCGCAATCGCTGCGCGCTTCTGGGCGAGCGTCATGCCGCCCACATAGGCTTCCGTCGCGACGAGATAGGAGGGCGTGGCCGTGAAGCCCAGGGAATCGCCGACCTTGAACGCATTCTTCATCCACTGGGCGGTCTGCTCGGTATTCGCGACCTCCTCCAGGCGCGTGGGGTCTCCTCCCAGGCGCTCAATTTCCTTCAAAGCCCGCCCGCCGTCGACGGATCCCTTCAGCTTAAAGAGGGCGAGGTGGAGCGGCAGGTAGCGTTCGGGGCCGTAGAGCTGCAAGTAGGCGAGGGCAGCCTTCGTGGCCGTGACGGACGGGATGCCGAGCACCGCGAAATTCACGAGCACATAAGTGAGCTCCGGCTCCGCCTTGAGCAGCGCGGGCAGATCGGCGGCCGACTTGCGGCACCAGGGGCAGTTGTAGTCGAAATACTCGATCATGATCACGTCGCCGTGCGGATGCCCGATCCTGACGGCGGACGGCTGAGCCAGAGCGTCCTCGACGAGCTCGACGGGAACCATCTGCGGCTCCGGCCCGGACTGGGCGAAGGCGGGAATGCTCGCGCCGGAGGCGGCGAGACCGGCGAGAAGGGTGCGGCGGGACAGGATCATGAAAGCGACTCGTGAAACGGAAGTGCCCCGTGGTGCCGTTCGATCATGTCGGGAGCAAGGCCAAGCTTTCCGGGGTCATGCACTTGTGAAGAGGGTGGCTGCGCGCCCTCACTTGGCGATGCCGAGATCCTCGCGGCGCTGCATGTCGAGGATGTGGGACGCCAGCGCGTAGGCGTCGCGCGCCCGAACGACGCCGACGAGGGCGCGGCTGTCCGTCGGGTCCATCACGGCGATCGTCGCCCGGTCGTCGTTGCGGAAGATGTCGACGAGCTCGGCCAGGTTGGTCCGGGGCGTCACCGCCGGGTTGGTTTCGTAGACCAGTTCAGCGGCAACGACAGGCAGCTGGGTATCCTCTCCTTCGATCGCCTCCACGAGACGCGGATCGATCAGGCCCGCGAAGGAACCATCGTGCTGATAGACGGCCGTACCGCGGGCTCCGGCGGTCGAGACCGCGCGCATGACGTCGTCCAGCTCCGCATTGGCGGCGATCGAGCGCTTGGGCGGCCTGATGATGCCGGAGATCGGCGAGGCGGCGAGGCGCGACACGTCATGCCCGCCCTCGATGGCGAGCCCACGCTGCTGGAAGCGCCAGGTCGCGAAGGAATAGCCGAACAGGCGATCCGTCAGGAACGAGGCCGCCACCGCGCCGATGGCGACCACGATGGCCGCGTCGTAATCGCCCGTGGTTTCGAGCACGAGAAAGATCATGGTCAGCGGGCTGCCGATGATGCTCGCGCCGACCGAGGCCATGCCGATGACGGCGCAGAGCGCGGGACTTACCGGCGGGACCCCGGGAAGGAGGGGAGCGACCCAGGCCACGCATTGCCCGAGGAGCGCGCCGAGCAGAAGCGAGGCGCTGAAGAGGCCTCCCCGGAAGCCGCTGCCGAGGCTTGCCGCCGAGGCGACGGTCTTGGCGCCCAGCAGCCCCAGGGCGTGACGTCCGGCGATCTCTCCGTTTACGGCGTGCTCGACCGCCGCGTGACCGCTGCCCAGCACGGCGGGAAACCGGATCGCCAGGGCGGTGAGCAGCAATCCAGCCACCGCGCGGCGCATCGCATGGCCCGGGAACAGGCGCTTGAACAGACGTTCGAAAATGGTCACGAGCAACATGACCCCGATGCCGAGGAGGGCGGCGAGAAGCCCGATCGCCAGGGCGAGCGGAAAATCGGACCACGACGCCTGGGTTTCCAGCGGCAGGTCGAAAGGCTTCGCCTGTCCGGTGAGCAGCCACATGGTGATCACGGCGCAGATGGCCGCGAGGCCGATGGGCGCGAGAGTCCGCTTGGTGTAGGTGCCCAGCACCAGTTCATAGGCGTAGAGCATGCCCGCGATCGGAGCGCGATAGGCGGCCGCGATGGCCGCGGCCGAGCCTGCCCCGACCAGAAGGCGCAGGTCCGAGCGCGGCCGCCCCAATCGCCGCCCGAGGCGGCTCGCGAGCACCGCGCCGAGCTGGGTCACGGCGGCCTCGATGCCCACCGAGGCGCCGAACGAGACCGATGCGAGAATGGGAATGACGACGCCGACCGCGTCGAACCAGCTCATGGTTCCGCCGCTGAGCGCGTTGGCTTCCACGGCGTCGATGGGCTCCTTGGTCTTCCAGCGGGCGAGCAGGCGCGTCAGCACGGTGACGAGGATCGCGCTGCAGGTGAGCGCCAGCGCGATGCGCAGATAGGATGCGTGGTCGGGCAGCACGATCCGCCGCTCGGCGGCGAAACCCAGGGTCGAGCGCTGGGCGAAGACGACGAAACTCTGGATTCCGGCAACGGCGACGCCCGTCAGGCAGCCGAGGGCTGCCGCCAGCCCGACGAGACGAAACGAACCGGTGGGTTTGCGAAGATCGGGAACGGAGGAGAGCCGCGGTTCGGGACTCATTCGCAAGCCTTCGGTCATGGGAGGGAGTTTTGGGGGGAACGCCCTCGATCGGGAAAGGTCACCGCGCGATCCGCGAAACGACAATGCCGCCCGGAGGGGCGGCATTAGACGAGTCGTCCTGAACCGGCTCTGAATGCGCTTTTTTAAGCTTCTTCGCCCGTCACTCCTGCGGCGTCCTGGGCCTTGAGCACCTCGGGGCGCGGCATGGAGATGATGTTGTAGCCGGAATCCACGTAATGGATTTCGCCGGTGACGCCCGAGGACAGGTCGGAGAGCATGTAGAGGGCCGCTCCTCCCACGTCCTCGATGGTGATGTTCCGGCGCAGCGGCGCATGGGCCTTCTGGTAGGTGAACATCAGCCGCGCATCGGCGATGCCGGCGCCGGCGAGCGTCCGGACCGGGCCCGCCGAGATGGCGTTGCAGCGGATGCCCGCCGGCCCGAGATCGTTGGCGATGTAGCGCACGGACGCCTCGAGAGCGGCCTTGGCCACGCCCATGACGTTGTAATTGGGCATCACGCGGGTGGAGCCGCCATAGGTGAGCGTGAGGAGCGAGCCGCCGTTCCTCATGCGCCTGGCGGCGCGCTGCGCGACCTCCGTGAAGGAGAAGCAGGAAATCACCATGGTGCGCGAGAAGTTTTCACGCGTCGTGACCTCGGTGTAGGAGCCCTTGAGCTGCGACTTGTCCGAGAAGCCGATGGCGTGGACGACGAAATCGATGGAATCCCACCGCCTGTCGATGGCCTCGAACGCGGCGTCGACGGAGGCGAGATCCTCCACGTCGCAGGGGACCACGAGGTCCGACCCCAGGGACTGCGCCAGCGGCGTCACGCGCTTTCCGAGAGCCTCGCCCTGGTAGGTGAAGGCGAGTTCCGCGCCTTGCGCCGCCACGGCCTTGGCGATCCCCCAGGCAATGGAATGGTCGTTCGCGACGCCCATGATGAGGCCGCGCTTACCTTGCATCAGACCGCCCATACGGGTCCCCCTATGCATCGGCTCCAGTGTCGGATGCCGATCGTTAGCAAACCGTGCATCCCGAGCCTTCGTTTTCATTTCAATGAGCATGTCCATGCGAGATCCCCCTCGACGAATCGGGACATCGCATGGCGCTGTCTCAGGTTTATGACGTCTTAACCGTTATAACGGCTGAAGACGAGTGTGGCATTCGTGCCGCCGAAGCCGAACGAGTTCGACAGGACCGTATCGATCTTCGCGTCGTCGATGCGCTTGCGGACGATGTTCATGTCCGCGAAGGCGGGGTCGATCTCGTCGATATGGGCGCTCTCGCAGATGAAACGGTTCTGCATCATCAGCAGGGAATAGATCGCCTCCTGCACGCCGGTCGCGCCGAGCGAGTGCCCGGTGAGCGATTTCGTCGCAGAGATCGGCGGGCACTTGTCGCCCGAGCCGAACACCTCGCGGATCGCCTCGATCTCCTTCTGGTCGCCGACCGGGGTCGAGGTCGCGTGCGGGTTGATGTAGTCGATGGGGCTGTGAACGACCTTGAGGGCCATGCGCATGCAGCGCACCGCGCCTTCGCCCGAGGGTGCCACCATGTCGTAGCCGTCGGAGGTCATGCCGTAGCCCACGATCTCGCCGTAGATCTTGGCGCCGCGGGCCTTGGCGTGCTCCAGCTCCTCGAGCACCAGCACGCCCGCGCCGCCGGCGATCACGAAGCCGTCGCGGTTGGCGTCATAGGCGCGAGAGGCCCGTGCCGGCGTGTCGTTGTACTTGGTCGACATAGCGCCCATGGCGTCGAAGAGATTGGACAGGGTCCAGTCCAGGTCCTCGCAGCCGCCGGCGAACATCACGTCCTGCTTGCCGTACTGGATCATCTCGTAGGCGTTGCCGACGCAATGGTTCGAGGTCGCGCAGGCCGAGGAGATGGAATAGTTCACGCCCTTGATCTTGAACCAGGTGGCGAGCGTCGCGGAGGCGGTGGAGGACATGGCCTTCGGCACCGCGAAGGGGCCGATGCGCTTGGGGCCCTTGTCGCGGGTGATGTCGGCGGCTTCCACGATCACGCGGGTGGAGGGACCGCCGGAGCCCATTATGATGCCGGTGCGCTCGTTGGAGATGTCGCTCTCCTCCAGCCCCGAATCGCGAATCGCCTGGTCCATGGCCACGTGATTCCAGGCGGTGCCGCGACCGTGGAAGCGCATGGCGCGGCGGTCGACGAGGGATTCCACATCGATCTGCGGGGCCCCGTGCACCTGGCAGCGGAAGCCGTACTTCTCGTAATCCTCCGCCTTCGCAATGCCCGACTTCGCTTCGCGCAAAGAGGCAAGCACCTCCTGCGTGTTGTTGCCGATGGACGAAACGATGCCCATTCCGGTGACGACGACGCGCCTCATAGCCTACCTCTTCATAGGATCTTGGATGCCAGCCTTGTGCCCCAACACGTAAGGCCTGAACGGCTCATTCTCAACCGCGAGCCGACGGGGGATCGGACAGCGATCCCTCGAATCCGATGGCCCCGCCGGACGCGGCGGAGTCGGTTTTTTAAAAAAGATCATGTTTTGTCAACATGATGAGTGATCGGATGGTGCGTCCGCCCAACGGTCCGGCGGGCTCAGCCGCCGGCCGGGGTCTCGGCCTGGAAGAGGCCGACGCGCATGTCCTTTGCCTCATAGATGCGCCGCCCGTCGGCTTCGAGCCAGCCGTCGGCGATGCCGAGCACCAGCTTGGAGCGGAACACGCGCTTGAGGTCCACGCCGTAGACCACCTTCTTCACGGTGGGCAGCACCTGATCGGAGAACTTCACCTCGCCGACGCCCAGGGCCCGGCCGCGGCCCGGCGAGCCGCCCCAGCCCAGGAAGAAGCCGGTCAGCTGCCAGAGGGCGTCCAGGCCCAGGCATCCCGGCATGACGGGGTCGCCGTGGAAATGGCAGGGGAAGAACCAGAGATCCGGACGGATGTCGAGCTCGGCGCGCACATGGCCCTTGCCGTATTCGCCGCCGTCCTCGGCAATGGAGGTGATGCGGTCGAACATCAGCATGGGAGGCAGCGGCAGCTGCGCATTGCCGGGGCCGAACAATTCTCCGCGCCCGCAGGCGAGGAGCTCTTCGTAGTTAAAGCTGGACTGGCGGGCCATCCGGGGTGCCGATCCTTTCATCGCGTTCTCAAAAGCGGCCTAAGGGCAGGTCCCGAGGCCTTCGACGGGAGCTCTGGTAGCACAGGCTTGGCCGTGCATCAAAGGGACCCGGGCCACGGGCGGCAATTCTTTTGCGGTCCCGCTCCTAAGGATCATTCCTTAAGCGCGACCGCGGATCACCTTGCGGCGGCCCCCTCGCTTTCCTATGATTGTAATGATAGAAGCGCTCGTTCCCGCAAACAGTTCCGACGATGACCGATCCTTTGTCCGCCTATATCGAGTCCACCACGGCTCCGGCCCACCGGAGGGGATGCCCCCTGTCCGAGCTGCGCGACAAGCTTCGCCGCGTCGGCCTGCGTCCCACCCGTCAGCGGGTGTCGCTGGGTTGGCTCCTGTTCGGGAAGGGTGACCGTCACATCACGGCCGAGATGCTCTTCGACGAGGCGAGCCGCGCCCGCGTGCCCGTGTCCCTGGCCACCGTCTACAATACCCTGCACCAGTTCACCGAAGCCGGCCTCCTGCGCCAGCTGGCCGTTGACGGCTCCAAGGCCTATTTCGACACCAACCCCACCGAGCACCACCATTTCTTCCTCGAGGATGAAGGCGAGCTCGTGGACATGCCCGACACCGGCGTGAGCGTGGCCGACCTGCCCGAACCTCCGGAGGGGATGGAAGTGGCCGGCGTCGAGGTGATCGTGCGGCTTCGCCGTAAATCCTCTTAAAAAGCATTCGCGCAGGGTATATGAGCGGCGGCCTGGAGCTCCTGTCATGCCGCTGGTTCATAGTCTCGCCGCCGTTCTCGTCGCCGTCATCTGGGGTCTGAGCTTCGTGGTGATCAAGCTCGGCGTGGGCGCAATGCCGCCCCTGCTGCTCTGCGCGCTGCGCTTCTTCCTCGCCGCCTTCCCCGCGATCTTCTTCGTTCCGCGCCCCAAGGTTCCTCTCGGAAATCTACTGGCCTACGGCTTCTTCCTCGGCGTCGCCCAGTTCGGCCTATTGTTTGCAGCCATCGCCTTCGGCATGCCGGCGAGCCTCGCCTCCCTCGTCATGCAGGCGCAGGTCTTCTTCACGATCCTCTTCGCGGCCCTCTTCATGAACGAGCGGCCCGGGCCGCATCAGATCGCGGGCGGCCTCATCGGATTCTTCGGCCTCGTCGTCATCGCCGTGCCGCGCCTGTCGGGCAGCGGCGCCGGGCCGTTCCTCATGACCGTGGCCGCGGCGGCGGCCTGGGGCGTGGCGAATATCGTCTCGAAGCGCGCGGGCCGGGTGGACATGCTCGGCTATATCGTCTGGGCGAGCCTCGTCGCGCCCCTGCCGCTGCTCGGGCTTTCGTTTCTGATCGATGGGCCGGCACAGGTCGCCTCCGCCCTGACATCCATGAGCCTCGGCACCTGGGGAGCCGTGGCCTATCTCGCCTATCCCACCACGATCCTGGCCTTCGGGATCTGGGCCTATCTGCTCTCCCGGCACCCGGCGGCGACCGTGACGCCCTTCGCCCTGCTCGTGCCCGTAGCCGGCATTCTCGGCTCGGCCCTCGTCCTGGGCGAGGCGATGCGGCCCATCGAGGCCGTCGGCGGCGCGGTGATCGTGGCGGGGCTCGCGCTCAACGTGTTCGGGGGGCGGTTCCTCGGGCGGCAGAAGGCGGCCTGAGGTTCCTTCAGCGGATGAAGCCGAACCCGACCAGCGCGTAGGCGATCAGGAAGATCGCGACGAAGACGTTCAGAAAGCGCGGCGCGACGAGAGAGGCGATGCCGAGGATCACGGCGAGGATCGGCAGGAGCTTGAAGCTTAAATTCACGGACATGGCGCGGGTCCCGGTGAGGAAAAAGAGATATCCTGTTACCTAGTCGGGCATTCCTTGATAAATCGGAAAGACGTTCCGGGCCGGCTGCCCATCTCTGGTCGATCCGCGCCTATTCGATCTGCTCGTTGGGATAGACGCCCCAGAGCTTTTCCTGCTGCACGTAGCCGTTCAGGTCCCGCGCGCGATCCATGGTGATCATGACGCGGCACCATTTGCCGTCGCACGCCTTCACGTTGGTGATCACGCCGGGCTGCATCTGGGCGACGATGCCCCCTTTGTCGTCCGGCCGGTCCAGCAGGTTGATCGGCGGCTCGCCGGGCTTCGCCCAGGGCATCACGAGGGCCGTGCGCCGTCCGGACAGAAGGGAGTGCAGCACCCAGCCTTCGGTGCCCTCCGAATCGCGGATGCGGCGCCAGGTCTCGTATTCGGCCACGATCTCGACGGGCAGGCCCGCGCGCTGGAAGACCCAGGCCGTCCGGTGATCCTTGGAGGGCCCCTCGCGTAGGTTCACGCGATCGGTCTTCAGGCTCACGTAGCGCGGCACCGGCAGGCCCGTGCCGAGGCGTCCGCCGGGAGGCTGCTGCGCCTGGGCCGACACTGCGCCGAGAAGGAAAGCGGCAATGACGACGGCGATCTTGCGCATGGAACCTCTCTCGGCGACTTTGTGTCTGCCCAAGCCTCTGATAGAGAAGCTTGACTTAAGCCGCCACGCGGCGGCTCGTCGCTTTTGTTGCCGGAGCAGGGTTAAGGGATTGTGAAAACGCGCCCGAAAACCTGGCCGTTCTGACGCGGGAGATCGCTGGAGCCGATGAAAAAGAGACCTGTCGTCGTCGTCACCCGCCGTCTCCCCGACGTGATCGAAACGCGCCTGCGCGAGCTGTTCGATACGCGCCTCAATCTCGAGGACAAGCCTCTCTCCCGCGAGGAGCTGATCGAGGCGGTGCGCACGGCGGACGTGCTCGTGCCCACCATTACGGACGAGATCGACGCCGCGCTGCTGGATCAGGCGGGGCCGCATCTCAAGCTCATCGCCAATTTCGGCAACGGCGTCGACAATATCGACGTGCCGGCGGCCGTCGCGAAGGGCATCACGGTCACCAATACGCCGGGCGTGCTCACCGAGGATACGGCCGACATGACCATGGCGCTCATCCTGGCCGTCGCCCGCCGCATCCCGGAAGGCGCGAGGGTGATCCCCGAGGGGAATTGGGCCGGCTGGTCGCCGACCTGGATGCTGGGCCGGCGCATCACCGGCAAGCGGCTCGGCATTGTCGGCATGGGCCGCATCGGCCAGGCGCTCGCCCGCCGCGCCCGGGCCTTCGGCCTGTCGATCCACTATCACAACCGCCGCCACGTGCCGCCGAAGATCGAAGCGGAGCTCGAGGCGACCTATTGGGAATCCCTCGACCAGATGCTGGCGCGCATGGACATCGTGTCCGTCAATTGCCCGCACACGCCCGCAACCTACCACCTGCTCTCCGCCCGGCGTCTCAAGCTGATGAAGCCCGACGCCATTCTCGTGAACACCGCGCGCGGCGAGATCATCGACGAAGGCGCGCTCACCAAGCTCATCGAAGCCGGAGCCATCGGGGGCGCGGGCCTCGACGTGTTCGAGGAGGAGCCCGCCGTCAATCCGCGTCTCGTGCGGCTCGCGCGTCAGGGCAAGGTGGTGCTGCTGCCTCACATGGGCTCGGCCACCGTCGAGGGCCGCATCGCCATGGGCGAGAAGGTGATCGTCAACATCAAGGCTTTCATCGACGGGCACAAGCCGCCGGATCGCGTGCTGCCGAGCATGCTGTAATCGGCGGAGGCGGAGAAGCCCCGGTCATATAACATATGTGAGTGCGAGGCTTGACCGGAAGCGGCCAGAAGGAACGTCCCTTCCTTCTGAAAAGCCTTCATGAACACCAATCCCTTCGTCCTCAAACTCGAACAGCGCGACCAACTCTCGGACGACGAGAAGCGCGTTCTCGAAAACGCCATTTCGCGCGTTCGGGTGGTCGAGGCCGACGAGGACATCGTGCATGAGGGCGCCACCCCGTCCGAGAGCAATCTGCTGCTCGACGGATTTGCCGCGCGCTACAAGATCTTCTCCAACGGGCGGCGTCAGATCACGGCCATCCACGTCGCCGGCGATTTCGTCGACCTTCACAGTTTTCTCCTGAAGGCCATGGATCACGGCGTGCTGGCGCTCACTCCCTGCCGCGTCGCCGTCGTGCCTCATGCAGCGCTCGAGAGAATCACCGACGAATACCCGCATCTCACGCGGCTGCTGTGGCTCAACACGCTCATCGACGGCGCCATTCACCGGGAATGGCTCACCACCATGGGCCGTCTTTCGGCCACGGCCCATATGGCGCATTTCATGTGCGAGCTCTTCCTGCGGCTCAAAGCCGTCGGCCGCACGGATGGCGACACGATTCAGCTGCCCCTCACGCAGGCGGAACTCGGCGACACGCTGGGACTTTCCACCGTACACGTGAACCGCGTGCTGCAGGAACTGCGCAAGGAAGGCCTCATCCGATGGCAGGGCGACGCCCTGACAATTCTCGATTGGACGCGGCTGGAAGCGGTGGGTGAGTTCACGCCGACCTATCTCAATCTCCAGTTCGAGCAGCGATAGATGACGGTACAATCCGCCCTGAACATCCGTCTTCAACCCATTTCCGTCCTGAGTGACGGCGGCAGCCACGAGGGACGGCTCGTCATGACCGGCGACGATCTCGTCGCCGTCTTCGCCAAGGTCTCGGAGGAGGAGAACGCGGGCAGCCCCCGTCCCACCGGAGGCTGGTTCCTGGAGGCGGGCTTCGGTCCCTGCAGCATCCTTATGACGCCCAGGCCGTCCGTCTTCCCGACTTTGGAGGAAGCGGTCGCCTGGGTGCGCGAGCGCCTGGAATCGGGGCTGTCGTCACCGTGAGACATTGAGCAATTCGGCGATTTCGTCCGCGCCTGGGCAGCGTATCCTGCCTGGAAGGTCTCCTAAACGGGTTTAATAAGTTCCCAGACGCGCAGGATCAGGCCCACGACAATCACGACAAGGCCCAGCCCGCTTCCGATCCAAGCCAGCAGCCCTAATCCCACCGGATTGCTTCCTCCCAGGCCTGTCGCGCCGATCAGGAGAAGAGGAACCCAGGCTGCGACGAAGATCAGCACACCGATCAAGAGGACTTTACCGGAAGGATGTCTGCGGCCCGTGACTGCCGCAATGATCGCGAGAACGAGTGCGGCGACGTATACCGCATCAGGCAGATCCGTCAGAAACAAATATAATTGAAAAAGCACGGTGCACCCCTCCTGAGCCGGGAGGAGTAACACGAGTTTTTGAAACTGTATATCATATAAAAATGCGAGGGCTCCCGACTCAGGCGCAGGTAGGTCGCACAGCGGCGATGATTTCGCCGGCAGCCCGCTCACCTTCCTCCCACGCGCCCCCGGCCGTGCCCCATTGGGCGCGCGACAGCGCCTCGCCCGCAAACCAGATACGCTCGGCCACGGGCGCCTTCAGGGAAAGGCGGATGGGCGCGAGCCCCGGCGGCACCACGGCCCAGGAGGCGCGCGACCAGGGATCGTTCCTCCATGCGGTGGCATGCAGCACGCTCAGGTTACGGATGGCGCGGGAGCCGAAATGCTCCGACAGAACCTCCCTGGCGAAGCGCGCGGGCGCATCGGGGTCGCGCCGGTCGAACCGTGCCGCGTGGGGCTGGTCGAGCTCGAAGAAATGAAAGGGCGTGTTGTCGATCCGGGTGAGGAGGCCCGGCGGCGCGTGGCGCGTGCCGGTGAGCGTCGCGAGCCGGTCGGGCCCTCGGAAGGGCGCGTCGGGCCAATGCAGGATCACGTGCTCGTAGACGCCCTGGCGAAAACCATGGATCGCTTCCACAATCCCGGTCGGCAGGGCGGGCGCGAAACGGATCGCCTGGGCCTGCAGCAGGGCCATGGGCGTGGTGACGATGACGGCCTTCGCGCGGAAAGTTCCGGCGGAGCTTTCGACCCGCACGCCCTGGCCCGACCAGTCGATGGCGTGAACCGGGGTCCGCAGGCGGACCGGCAGACCCCGCCCGAGCCGCGCCACATAATTCCCGAGGCCGCCCGCGATGAACAGGTTGTCGGCGTATTCCATGCTCGGGAAATCGTGCAGGCTCACCTCGTCGAGCGGCCGTCCGGAGACCAGGCCGTGAATGTCGAAGACGCGGCGGCCCTGCGGACCCATGCCCGCCGGCAGGGCCTTCGCGGCGGGGCGGTCCTCGTCCGCCCTGGCGGCCTGGGTCATGGCCCTGTCCGCCATCGCGAAGGCGCGGTCGAGGGCGGCGGACCGGGCGCGGCCCGCGGGCTTCCCGCGCACGTAGAAATGCCCCTCCGTCGGCGCGCGGCGCAAGGGCTCGCCCCGCTCGAAGCCCAGCGTCACGAGCGGGTTGATGGGCCCGGCATGGAGCCAATGGGCGCCCAGATCCACCGGATGCCCCCTGAAGGCGCGCGTGACGGCGCGTCCGCCGATCCGGTCCCGCGCCTCCAGCACCGCGACCGTGCGGCCTGAGGCGAGCAATCGCCGCGCCGCCGCGATGCCGGCGCTTCCGGCGCCGACGATCACCACGTCGGGCTCCTGCGGGACATGGGCGGAAGAGCTATCGGGCGGCACGGATCGTTTCCATTCTCTCGCACCCTCTCGCGATCCGAGAGGTCCGTTCATAAGTAAAGGCCACGCCTCCTCCGGCGAGGCGGCTCTTCAGGAAAGACGAACGAGACATGCTGATCCAGACGGTCTTCGCGGCGGCCCGCGATGTGTTCTCCCCGGCGCTGCGGCGCATCCTGTGGAAGTCCATCGGTCTGACCGCCGCGCTGCTGGCGCTGGTGTGGCTCGGCCTGACGCGGCTTCTCAACGCCTTTCTCGCCGGCCATCACCTGAGCGAGGCATACCCGATCCTCGACACTCTCGCGTTCTTCCTGGCGGGCTTCGGGCTCTTCGTCGCGCTCGCCTATCTGCTGCCCGCCGTGTCCGCCGTCGTGGCGGGCTATTTCCTCGACGACGTGGCCGAAGTGGTGGAGAGCAGGGATTATCCCGCCGACCCGCCGGGCCGGCCGCTGCCCTTCGGCAAGGCCATTCTCTACGGCCTGCGTTTCGCGGCCCTGTCGCTGGCGGTGAACCTCGTCGCCCTGCTTCTGCTGTTCGTGCCCGGCATCAATATCGGCGTGTTCTTCGCCGCCAACGCCTATCTGCTGAGCCGGGAGTATTTCGAGCTGGCGGCGGGCCGCTTCTGGAGCCCGGAGGACGTGAAGCGCCTGCGGTCGGAGCACCGGGGCACGGTGCTCGCCGCAGGCATCGTTCTGGCGGGTCTCGTTCTCGTGCCGGTTCTGAACCTCATCACCCCGATCTTCGGTGCGGCGATGATGGTCCACCTGCACAAGGCCTTAATGGCTCGACGACTGGCCGACGGCCGGTCCGGAGGCCCGCTCCGGGTGGAAGTCGGACGACGCGCCTCCTGACCGGGGCGCCAGCAGGTCCGGCGTGGTCGGGGCGGTGTTGCGCTTGAGGTCGAACTGGCCGGTCTTGCGGAAGCGCACGAGGTAGGACGGCACGATGGCCTCGATGGTGGTGGGCGTTACGCCCATGCCCTCGAGGGTGCGCCCTTCAGCGATGGCGGCCTCCGACACCACGTTGTCCGTCTCGAGCAGGATCGCCTGGTCGTGGGTGGTGACGATCTCGTTCGGCAGCAGGCCGAGGGTGAGCTTGTCGAGCGCGCCCATGACCGTGCCCTGGAACCGCGCGACTGCGTTCGGGACAGGAATGATGACCCGCTTTCGCTCGGTGACCTCGCAGACGAATTCCATGATCTGACAGAGGGTGCGGATCTCGGGGCCGCCGAGCTCGTAGATGCCGGGCTTCACCGCGCCGTCCACCGCGCGCACAATGGCCTCGGCCACATCGCCCGCATAAACCGGCTGGAAGCGGGTATTGGCGCCGGGCAGCGGCAGCACGGGCAGCATGCGGGCGAGCGACGCGAAACGGTTGAAGGAGCTGTCGCCCGGTCCGAACATGATCGAGGGGCGTACAATCACCGCATCCGGCCGGACCTTGAGGATGTTCTCCTCGCCCGCCGCCTTGGAGCGGGCATAGGCCGATTCTGAGTTGGCATCGGCGCCCAGTGCCGAGACATGGGTGAAGGACACGGCCTTCTCTGCGGCCTCGGCGATGAGGCGCGGAGCGTCGGCATGGACCGTGTCGAAGGTCTGGCGGCCGCCTTCCTGCAGGATCCCGGTGAGGTTGACCACGTGATCGGCCCGCATCACCGCATGCCGGATCGACTCCGGATGACGGATATTGGCTTGGATCGCGTGGACCTGCCCCACCTTCCCCATGGGAAAGAAGCTCGCCTGGTTCGGCTGGCGGCTTGGCACCAGCACGCGGTAGCCGCGCTTGGCCAGGAGGCTGACCACATAGCGGCCGAGAAAGCCCGATCCGCCGAAGACCGTGACAATTTGCTGCTCAGGCGTGCGTAGGGCGCCGATCATGAAATCCTCCTGGTCACATGGGTCTGACCGCTCAAGGGACAGGCCAGTCAAGAATATGCCGATCAATGACTTGGCCCTGAATTGAGCCATGTCTCTAGTCAAACGCCGCCCCCCTGTGAAGGGGCGTCGCGCCAAGAAAGCGCATCGGATGCATTTTCAGTGATTGACGAACCCCGAGAAGCACCGTAAACGAACCCTCGCCGAACAGGCATGCCCAGGTGGCGGAATTGGTAGACGCGCTGGTTTCAGGTACCAGTGGTGAAAGCCGTGGAGGTTCGAGTCCTCTCCTGGGCACCAACCCTTCTCTAAGGGGTTGATGCAAAAGAATTCCAGCAAAATCAGTGGCTTCAGGCTGCCCGAGTGGTACAAGCGGGTGGTACAAATGGCCCTGGCAATGGCACGTCCCTGGAAACATCCCAAAACAGGTATCTACTGGCTTCGGAAGGCTGTCCCCGAAGATCTGCGCTCTCTCGTCGGCAAGCGGGAGGAAAAGCGCAGCCTGAAGACACGCGACCCTGCCGAGGCGAAGCGCCTGCACCTGGAAGCTTTGGCCCAGCTTGAGGCTCAATGGGCAAACCTGCGATCTGGACCACAGACACTATCGGAGCGAGACGCCCACGAGCTGGCGGCCTCCGTCCATGACCATTGGCTGGCCCTTCACAAGGACAATCCGAGCGATCAGGTCTTCTGGCCGGTCGACTTAGGAGACAAGCTCTTCCCGCCCACGCCCTCGATCTGGGCTTCGACAGGCGCAGACCTCAGCCTGACCACCCTCGACTTCGAGGAGCTCAAGCGCCAGGAACTTGAGACTTGGTGCCTGCGCCAAGCGGACGAGCATCTGGCCTTCCGGGGATTAAGGGTCGATGAGGCTAGCCGCTTGAGACTTGCCAAGGCGGTTGCTGTGGCGGTCCAGCGGGCCAGTCTGACCCTCGCCCGATTCGCACGGGGCGAGTTCAATCACCCCTCGATTGAGATGTTTCAACCGCTTCGTAACCCTGGCTTGCCGTCTACGAGCTCAGGCCTCACACGCCGTATCAGTTTCGATGAACTCGTAAGAGATTGGGCGGCAGAGACGCACCCCCGTGAGAAGACGCTGTACGAGTGGGAGCGGGCGGTTCGACGATTAACGACTTTTCTCGGCCATGATGACGCCGCACGTCTTACGCCGGACGATCTTATCGCCTGGAAAGGATCTCTCATTGAGAGTGGTTTAAGCCCGAAAACGATCCGAGATGCCATGCTCGCAGCCATCCGAGCCATTCTGCAGTGGGCGGTCAACAACCGTCGGCTGGCAAGCAATCCCGCCGAGCGCATCGTCATCGATGTCAAAACGAAGCCGTCCGACTCGCGACGCAGCTTTACCGATGCGGAGGCGGCCATTGTCCTCAAAGCCGCTCTTGCGGAGACGGATCCCGTCCGCCGGTGGGTGCCCTGGTTGTGCGCTTATTCCGGGGCACGGGTGGCGGAAATCTGTCAGCTCCGGGTTGAGGATGTCGTTCAGATCGACAGCATTTGGTGCATGAAAATTGATCCAGAAGCTGGACCTCTGAAGACCCGCAGCTCCGAACGGGCTGTCCCGCTTCATCCGGCTCTGATCGAGAGTGGCTTTCTAACGTTTGTAGCTACGGTCAAATCTGGCCCCTTATTCTCCAGCCTCCCGCCCAATCGTTTCGGCAGTCGGGGCGGCAACGGAACGAAGATTCTTGGTCGATGGGTGCGTTCCCTCGGGCTGACGGACGCTCGACTGGCGCCGAACCATTCCTGGCGGCATCGTCTTAAGACCCTCGGCCGCCGGCACGGACTGGCACCGGACATTGTCGACGCAATTACTGGCCATGGGCCTAAGACAGTTTCCGACGGTTACGGCGAATTTCCGATGGAAGCGCTGGAACGAGAGTTAATGAAGATTCCAGCGGTGAATCTATCTCTTCCCTGATATGAGGCCGGGTCGACGCTCTCCCTTTGGGCACGCTCTCGCTACACCGGAGGATCGGCGTTCGTTTAGCGAGCTAAACAGTCTTAGCTTTTGCGCCTTGGAAAGGTGGTGAAATTGCAGTCGG
Organism: Microvirga sp. HS2; assembly: GCF_055792805.1. Lineage (NCBI taxonomy): Bacteria > Pseudomonadati > Pseudomonadota > Alphaproteobacteria > Hyphomicrobiales > Methylobacteriaceae > Microvirga > Microvirga sp. HS2. Next base: position 247,011 of record NZ_JBVVAJ010000001.1, on the reverse strand, counting down.
TCGGGTTGCTGCTCTCGAGTGTGCATAATCCGCGGCCGAGCCGCGTCATGATCCGAAAGTGCTTGACTTTGTTACGTGCCGTCGGAGAGAAAAAATGCTTGGGAAAAGACCTGAGTGTGATCTAGACCGCACTCGTAGCGTTAGACCCAATCACGTATTTTTACAGCCCGGCTCCTTAGCAGGCGCCTAGGCCTGCCAGTCAAGGTGATGGTATTTGGCTGATCCAGTTGTCGCCCCCTTTCGAGCCCGTGCCCGTATTCTGGCGCTGCTCGGCGATCAGCTGATTGGCAGCGACCAGTTAGCTATCTTTGAACTCGTTAAGAATGCCTACGACGCCGATGCTGAAGCGGTGACGGTCACGCTTGGCGGCCTTGAAGAAGGTCAAAGCCCCGAGATCGAGGTTATCGATGATGGGGACGGCATGGATCTCGACACAATCAGGTTCATCTGGCTTGAGCCAGCCAGTGATCATCGGGAAATCCAAAGACTAGAGAGACGGCGAACGCCGCGATTTCATCGCCTGCCCCTAGGAGAAAAGGGAGTAGGTCGGTTTGCCGTCCATAAACTCGGCCGTCGGATTGAGCTGCTCACGCGCGCTCGTGGTGAGAAAGTCGAGCGGCAAGTCATTTTGGATTGGGATGCACTGACCAGTGTTCGGTATCTGGATGAGACAAAAGTGCAGATCCAGACGCGGCCGGCGGAATTCTTTGTGCCTCAGCAAGGACGGAAGCCGCACGGTACACGTATCGTTATCAAAAACCTGAGAAAGACGCAGTGGAGACGGGGTGAAGCCCGCCAGCTGCACCGGTCTATCACGGCAATTAATTCTCCCTTTGATGCCTCTAAAGAATTCTCTGCTACCCTCAGCATTCCGGGGCATGAAGACTGGTTGGAAGATATTCTTGAGGTCGGAGGTCTGCTGGACCTAGCGCCTTGGCATTTTACTTTCAGTTTCAATGGTGGCCTCGACTGGAAGTACGAGTTCCGTTCCCCTATCGGTCGTCGTCTGGAGGGGCGCATCAAGTCGAGTCAAGGCGACAAGCTGCTCCTGGAAAAGTCGGTCGCCGATCGATCTAGTCCAGTAGCGGATGAGAGCATCTTGGACGGCATCGGAGCTATCAGCGGAGAATTCGTCGCCTTTGACCGTGACCGAAAGGTATTAGGGCTTCTTCCGCAGAATGCACTCGTGAAGCAGTTTCTCGACGCTCAGGGTGGGGTTCGCGTCTATAGAGACGGCGTTCGCGTCTATAACTATGGAGAGCCCACCGATGACTGGCTCCAGCTTGACCTGCGTCGCGTCAACCGGCCAACCCAGCGATTAAGCCGCAATATTGTACTTGGTGCGATAAATCTGAATTTGGAGACAAGCGGCGGGCTCCGGGAGAAGACAAATCGGGAAGGTTTTGACGAAACCGAGGTCTTTACCCGGTTCCGCTCGGTAGTAACTGCCATCATCCACCGGTTTGAGGTCGAGCGAGCTCTCGACAAGGATCGACTCAAGCGACTGCTTGAGGACGCATCTGACAAGAACGAGATCCTTGTTGAAACTCCACTTCGTCAGCTCCGCGAGGCCGTTGCTTCATCGGCTGACGCTGCACGGATCCTCCCCATCGTGGAACGGGTTGAGGCAGAATACTCCGAAATGCGAGATCTCCTGCTCCGCGCGGGGATGTCAGGACTTAATCTCGGGATCGTCATTCATGAGGTTGAAAAGGGCGTTCGTGCAATTCACGAGGCGGTTCGGAGCAAGGCCTCTATTGAGACACTCGAGAAACAGTCGCGCGGCCTTATGGGACTGGTCGAGAGTGTCGGCGGCCTCCTTAGGGAGAAGTCCAAGGACGGAGTGAGCGTTCGAGAGCTCGTGCAGAATGCCGCGGAGATTAACGTCAGAAGATACCGTAGGCATCAGGTAAAGGTGAGCTACTCGCTCCCGGGTGATGCTGCAGGACCCCTCCTGGTAGCAGGGTCATCGGCGCTACTCCAAAACGTACTAGTCAATCTTATTGATAATGCGATCTACTGGCTTCGTGTCCGCTGGCCCGACCAGCAGGAATCTGAAGAGTTCACGCGGCAGCTTCACATCGAATTCACCGAGGACCTCCCCGGTGGCCCAGCACTCGTAATCGCAGACAATGGTCCTGGCTTTCAGGACTTACCAGAAATCGTGACCAAGCCTTTCTTCACGCGTCGACCTGATGGAATGGGACTAGGTCTCTATTACGCATCCCTGGCTATGTCACTCGCTGGCGGCACTCTTCTCTTCCCGGACAGGGAAGATTTGGAGCTTCCTGAATGGGTCGATGGCGCTGTGGTGGCGATGCAGTTCTCCGGTCTTAAAAAATGATTCAGCCGCCTAGTGTGATTGCTGTGGACGACGATCCCAGCGAGCTGCGTACCATTGTTGATGCCCTCAGACACTTGGATGTTGCATGTCTACCCATCCTCGCCAATGGGACAAGCGTTGACATTCAAGCTCCGCTACGAGGCGTCCGGCTCGTGTTCTTCGACATCAACTACCTCAAGGGAGTTACGAACGAGGTCGCGATGTTCGAAGCTGCGGCCACCATCCTCACCAAGGTTCTTGCTCCTAACAATGGCCCATACGTTCTCATTACTTGGAGTACCAAGTCGGATACCCATGATCGGCTCATGATGCATTTCGCTGAGCAGGTTCCGGAAATTCCAGCACCTGCGGTCACGGGATATCTACAGAAGGAGAGATTTACCCCCGCGGGAGCTGCGTTGGATGGGGGAGCAAGCCTCCGTGAAGAAATCATGCGAGTAATTGCCGATCATCCACAGATCGAGGCTCTCATGCGGTGGGAAGCGTCGGCGCGGCGCGCGGCGGGAGACGTTGTGTGTTCTCTCCTGGACCTTTTCTCTCGTCAGGATCGGTTCGCTGCTCGGGTAGGGGGAAGTCTTCACAGTATTCTGACACATGTAGCCAAGGCAGCTGTCGGAGCAGGCAACGTGGCAAGTGACCGCCGTGGTGCCATTCATGAGGCACTTGTGCCTATCCTTTTTGATCGCCTAACTCATGAATCGCCAAATGCGGATGAAGAAGACCTGTGGCAGCGTGCCATCACGCTCCAAGGTGTGGCGCCCCCACCTCCAGATCATGGCCCTAAACTGAACGCGCTCAGCCACATAGCTCGGGTTGGTTCCGGGCCAATGGAGCCAGGTGATCGTGGAGTGGTCTTCACGCTTCCCGCAGGGGCTGGAAGCGTTCTAGCACAGCGCGCCGGGATCAATCTTCAGGATGTTGCCGCCGATTTTCTTTCCAGCTTTCCGGTCGGAGCACAGGACCAACTCCCGCCTGACATGGCCGAACTACAGGCAAACTGCCGCTGGGCTTTCGTCGGCGTACGCGCCATTTGTGATCAAGCTCAGAGCAAGGGGGTCATGCGTCCGGTTGTTCTCGCACTGGAGGTACCTGGCTCATTGCGTAATAGTGGACGCGGCCTGCGGCTCACCAACCACGGCGCGCTTTCAATGACGCCAAAGTTCTCGATTCCGCTCGTCAATGGAGGGCCGGAGCAGGAGCGAAAGCTTGTCATCGACTGGCACTGGACAACATCTCTCGCACCGGCTGAGATGATAGGGGCTAACGTACTCTACCGTTTGCGCGAGCCTCTCATGTCACAAATAGCAGGCCAAATGAGTGGCTACACGGCTCGCCCGGGCATCATCACCTTTGATTAAAGTATCGAGGGTTCTCGAGCGGAATGACCCAAAGATGCTTGCTGTAGCCAGTCCGAACCTTTGGTGGAGAGGCTGATTGCAGATCATCGCATTTGACGCCTTAGCCACGTCTGACCTCCAGGTCGATGCTGTTTATCAGAGCGGCAGAGCCGGAAATGCCGGAGATGATCCTTTCCCGAGACTCTTGGGAATGAGTAACCAGGGCGGCTTCCGGTATCGCGGGGACATGAACGGCCAGATTGAGTTGCTGATCCTGACAACAAGTCTAGGAGATCCGGACTGGCCTGATGCGATCGATCGTGAGACTGGTGTCTTCACCTACTACGGAGATAACAAGAGCCCTGGAAGAGCGCTTCACGATACTGGAAGACGAGGGAATCAGCTGTTAAAGCGCTTGTTCGAGGACGCTCATGCCGGGCCCGAAGGACGCAAGCGCGTTCCTCCCATTTTGCTGTTTGCACGCCATGGTGGCTGGCGGGACGTGATGTTTTTGGGGCTCGCTGTCCCGGGAGCTTCAGACCTGACATTGACTGAGGATCTCGTTGCGATCTGGCGCTCAGCCAGAGGCAAGCGTTTTCAAAACTACCGAGCGCTCTTTACGGTCCTTGACGAGGCTACAATTTCTCGTAGATGGCTGGATAGCATCATAGCTGGACAACCAAATGATGCGCTGGCTCCAGTCGCATGGCGTCGCTGGGTAGAAACCGGCAGGCGAACACCGCTTCTTGCCACGAGATCACTCGAATATCGGAACAGAAACGAGCAAACTCCGACCGACCCACAGGACGCCCTGCTGCTGCAGGCAATCCGGCAGCACTTCCAAGACCGTCCGCACGCTTTTGAGCATTGCGCCGCTGCCCTGGCTCGGATGATGATTCCGGATATCGCGTCGTTAGACGTAACCCGGCCATCACGCGATGGAGGCCGTGATGCCGTTGGCCAGCTGCGAATTGGCAATGGTCCAAGCGCAATCCTTGTAGAGTTCGCGCTGGAAGCAAAGTGCTATTCGCCGCCAAATTCTGTAGGAGTCCGGGACATCTCGCGACTAATTTCCAGACTTCGTCACCGGCAGTTCGGCATCCTCGTCACGACCACTTGGCTAGACCTGCAGGCCTATAAGGAGATCAAGGAAGACCAGCATCCAATTGTCGTAATTTCAGCCGCTGATATCGCTCGACTGTTACGATCGAGAGGACGGGGTGACATTGCCGCTGTTTCGGCATGGCTTATCGAGGAATTCCCAGTCGTTGAAACAGACTGAGGTCATCGCATCGGATGCTAGAGGCCCTCCTCATGGCAGAATTCGCTTGAGAGCACTGATTGCGTCAATTACTATCGGCATCAATCCAGTCGCCTTTGCAACTGCGACAGGTGCAAGAACTGTCAACGCTGCGTCTGTAAACTTTGTAGCGCGCTCGCCAAGCCAAAGAGCAATCTTCAGGCCAAAGTTTAGCAATCGATTTGAGTGCTCCTGCGTCAATTCAGGATCGGGCTTCGACTTTCGAGCCTCTTGTTCCAGTGCGATAATGTCTTCGCGAGCATGCTGGAAATCGGTGCGGTCAAGTCCTCCGTGCGAAAGTGGCTCAGGCGGCCGGTTGTGTCCAACCCCCAGCAACTGACGTTCAAGGTCATCAACATAAAGGCGTAGAGCAGCTAGGTGTGCCAGAGCCTCTGATTGCGGATCAGCAACTTCATTCGCGGGAGAAGAGCCACCTCCCGAGGTATCCTGCAGGATTTGCGCGAAACCCGGGTGGACCAGAAGCATCGTGCGTATTCGTTCATGTACGTTCCGGCCAACTTGGCTTGCCGGTGAGTAAATATTTAGTATAGGAGCTCCCAGTTCACTCACGACGGCCGAAATATTGCGCATTCTATAACGAATAGACGCATCGTTGCGGACGTTCAGCGGCCCTGTAGTGAGCAGCTTTAGCGCATCCTCCTTTCGGTAATGTATGCCCGCAATTTGCAGACGGAGTAAGAAGACGTAGACTTCGACTGCTCCGGCGAGTTCTTCGTCACGCCAGAGTACGTTGGCACTCTTAGGCAACTGGACCAGCCTCCCCGTTACTAGTGGTAAGCAGATCTGCCGCTTCCACGGCTCTTAGAGCTTCAAGTGCCGGTTTTGCCTGCTTCGCCGAAGGCTTTCGCTCCCAACCACCTGCAGCATACCCAGCTAAGGTTCGGCAAATTCCTGCGACCTTCCAGTGAATCACGCCAGCCCGTTGCCCGCGTTCAGCGGCGGCCAGCCAAGTTGCACCGTCTACGGCCATGCAGCGTGCAATTCGATCGTAGTCCTCCGCGGAAAACGACGATGGTGAGGCCGCTCCCGCGGATAGCTCACCAGCCTCGCTGTATGACAGCTCTGGAGGTAAGGGATCAGAAAGGTTCGGGAGGTGGTCCCGCAGCCCTATCCAGCAATCCTCTTTCTTGTACCACTCGCTTGGGTTCCGCTGCCCGGCCGACTCCCGCATCGCTTGGTCGATGAGTGGAGCCCACGCCTTGACGAGACGCTCGATGTCACTACTGACCCCCTGCTTGGCCCAGATTCTTGTAAAATCGATCCGTCCACCCGTACGATAGCTCAGGCCCGCTACAAGGTAGGCTACTATTTGCGCACCGTACGCGGGAAATTTCATTGCACGTACTGTGCGTTCTACGCTCCGGTACAATATGGCAACAGCCACTAACCTCTTGAACCATGTAGTGTCGAGCGGTGGCGGAGGCTCATCCTTCAACCGTTGCATGAAGTGCTGGAAGTTCTTCTGACCGCCAAGACACACCCGGTGAGGTAGGCCTGACCATGCGGACAGGTAACGAGCAACATCGAGCTTGTTCAGACGGCGTTGCTTCGGCGTTTGAAGTCGGAAGACTTGTTGCTCAGCTTTGCGATAAGCGGCTTTCTGCTCAGCAGCAAGGTATGCCCCACGTGTTCGTTCGTAAAACCAGCGTCCTTTGCCATCCTCTAGCCAGGTATTGTTGGCCAGCGCCTCAAGTTGCTGGTGGAAAGGATCGTTAGCGGAGAAGTCAGCGAGCTGTACCGTGTTCTGGCGGTTGGCAGCGCGAGAAATTGAGGTAACCATCTCCCCAAGGTCGGCCCCACCAACTTTGATGATCTTCACGGGGACTGCCACATGATCAAGAGCTAGGCTCTCCTTCCGCCGGGCACGATGCAGAGAGGCAGTAGTCTGACCACCATTGACAATTTGTAGGCCCTTGAGACGTCGAATAGCTGTAGCGCCGTCATCGCGCCGTTCTAACTCGATAGCATCAGCCGTGGCCACAATACCATTGTTGAACGCCAGAAACATGGAGGGCTGCTCGACGATTGTCCGGCGCAGCTCTGCATTCACACTCTTACGTCCTTGCAAGCCCAGAAAGGCACGCACGTTGAGCTCGAGCAAGCGGACACCGTAACGATCATAAATCTGTGAGAGCACGTCACCAGGTAACACGGCGAGGTATGCATCATAGCCGTCATCGATCGAAGGAACGTGAAGACAGGGGATAGACCTACCAGATAGCGAGACGAGATCCACATCGATATCGGCCCGTGTCTCACCTTCACCGAGAACGCGCTGGAGTCGGACAATATCGTAAGCATCGTACTCGACTGTACGCTCCTTCCACTCTCCGTTTGCGGGTATGGGACCCGCCAACGTGCCATCGGTGAACAATACTATTCGGACGCCGGAAAGCGCAGAGGCTTCTGCCTCAATTCGACGCGCCAGATCGCTAGCATCTGTGTTGGATGGTTCAAGTCGACTCGCGAGCCCATCAACGCAAGCGCTTGCAAAGCGCAGTGCCCGCTCAAAGGCGCGAGTTGCGTCAGCCGCTGGGACGCGAGTCGGCGGAGTCTCGCCGGTATAGAGGGAAGTGAATAGATCAAGGCGGCCGCGTTCATCGTCGAAGGCGTACCCGTCGATCCGATAGCTGGCTTTTCCGAGACGTCCCTCCTGGTGGAGGTCAAAGGTATTGTCGAGGTGACCGGCCTCCTCTAACCGCTCCAATACAAGACGGGTGAAAATGCCTGCCGAGAACGGCATCTCAGCACTTAGTCCATCCTCGACATCAGCGGCAAGAGACTCCGCAAAACGCAGTACAGCATCGTCAACCATGCGGACCAGCCCCTGCGAACTCCGTCAAAACGCTGTCCACATCACATGAATGCTCGGCAATAGCTCGCAATTCAAGCGCATAATCGGCTTCAGCCACCGCGACTGGGACAGCAGATCGGATCAGACGCGGAAAACCTGTTTGTACACGGTAAGCAGTTACTCCTCGTAGTTCCACGACCGGTGCAGCTCGCGCAGAAAGATCGTCTGGCATGAGCCCTCGACGCAGCAACGCATTACTGAACGCCCTTCGGGACGTCTCATCGAGCAACTCCGCCTCGATACTACTAACCAGTTGTTCGAGTGACTGGCCACTGGGTGTTTCAGCTAGACGCACATGAAGCAGATCCAGGCGCCGCAAACCGCTGTCGTCGAGCTGATCCAGCGTCGAAATGCGGACGCTGGTCGCCACACCGAGGGAGGTCTTTATTTCAAGTACGTGTCCAAGGTGTTCAAAATCATGAAGCCCATCATCAGGCGAAACCCAAGTCGTCTGCAGACGGATGTCTCGAGAAAGGATTTGCTGTAAAACAACTAGCTCGCCGATGAGGCCTGTCACTTCGTTCCGGGAAAGTCCTGCACGTCGCTCCCGAAGAAAGCGTCTCCAGGCATCAAGTCGTTCCAGGAAGCGGGCGAGACCTTCGTCATGGCTGGCAGCATCCGCGGCCTGGACTGCGTCCGAACAAACAGTCAAGAAGAGATCTGAGCGGGCTGGGTCCTCGAGCGAAAGCACGAGGAGCGGACCTTCTTCCCCAAGTGCAGTGCCCAATCGCATTCCGCCGACCTCAAACAGTGAGGAAGCAGGCACGACTGCCGGCAGAAGCAAGCAGGGTGCGTCGTCAATCGCGCGGAGCGCTGCATACAGATTCAGTTGCAGGTCCGCAGACAGACGACGTGTCCTGAATTGTCGCGTCCGAGCTGGATACTGGCCGAGCTCGGCCCAGGCCTTACGAAGGTTCTCTATCAAGCTTTTTGTCAAAGCCGCTGCTCCCTGCGACTAACGGTGTTCTCAAGGTACACGCGTTGAAGTGCAGTGACGCTGTCTGGGAAACTCACAACGAGTCCAATGAGCGGCCGATCAGTCCCAACACCAGCTTTCTCAGGGTCGAGCGGGTAAATAATGAGCAGCCCGTTCTGCGGCCGTTGGCCTCTGACAGCGCGGATGCTCGGACCAGATGGACGATCTGTTTCGCCTTGGCCTGACAGGCGGCGTTCGGCGTTGGTTTGTGCCAGCGCGCTGGCATATTCGGCATCGCTTAAATCGATTGCTTCGTCGGGTGGGTTCAGGATTGAGCGGACAATGAAGCGGGTGGCAGTAGACCGATCTGTGCGAGGGTTGCGGACGATGCTGCGGAAAGTGCGGCCACCGAGCTCGACTGTCTTGCCTCGGTCTCCCGTCGCGAGAAGCACTGACCATTCTGTCAGCTCGCCAGCACGGATCTGTTCCTCGATGTAGGTGGCTAGGCGTCTACCTTCAATTTCGTAGTTCTCAGGCGGAAAGGAGAAGTTTCGGAGATAATCCGCTACAGCACGGCCGGGAACGCCGTCCCACAGCTCTCCATTAGCATTCGCATTGGATCCTGGTCTTCGCGGCATTGCGATGCCGCGGCCCAGGCCTTCCAGAAAGTTGTCGGTGAGGAGTGCGTTTTGCTCGACATTTGTGGCATCACGGAACAGAACAGTCTGGATCTTGCCCTCGCCCGCATATCCGACCTGACATTGTGTGGCATAACGCTGCTTATTCGCGGCCGTGACCGTCATAATGCTATGACCCGCAACTCGAAGACCGTACTCCTTCGGAGTAGCGAGCATCAGTTGCATGTGAGCAAACTGAGAGCGGAGCTCCTGGTTAGCAGTAGCGACGTGCCGGAACCAGTCTTCCATATCTGGTGTGGTGTAGAGCCGGCACAGGTCGGCGAAGCCTCGTCGGTAGCCGAACCAACGGCCCATCTGAAGGAGACTGTCGTACTGTCTCGAGATACGCAGGAAATAGCTAACAGTTAGACCCTCCAGCGTCAGGCCGCGGGATAGTTTATCTCCGCCGATCGCAATCACTGACAGGCCCGTCTCCTTGTAAGCATCATAGTCAAGTCCCACTTTAGAGCGCCCGTTCGTGACGACTACCCGAATCTTGTCAGAGCTGTCGGGAAGTTTAGCGGCCACATCAGACCATGACACGGCCAGTGTATTCCGACCAAAGACTGTCCGAGCTACAGCTGCCGTTGTCGGCATGAAGTCTTCTTCCCACAGGGTCCGAAGTCGATCCATAGTCTCGCGGTCTCCGCCAGAGATGAGGGCTCGAACCGTCTCAAGCTGTCGCAACACTTGGCGATGAACGACATCATGCACATCGACAAAACGCGAAACATGCACAAGCATCGAATTATGCATATGTCCCTGTCCACGTGCCGCGCGCGCTGCGCAGGTTAGCAGGAACGCGTCAATTGCATGCTCCAAGCTAGGTGGAATACCGTCCTGCCCATGGAAGACCGGGCGTAGCGTCTTGTCATGGACGTCAGGGATCCAATTCTCTCCGGTTTGGTCGATGTGCCGGATCAGGGGTAATCCTCCCTCGTCACCCTCATCGTTTGTTCCGAATACAGCGACTGGACCGAAATAATCGTCAGGTGGGGTTAGCGATATAATGAAGGTCGAGGGGAAAAGATCGGCTCCATAGTCTTCAGCCGTTCGCTCGTCGTGCATAAGAATGTTTGCGAATGGCGTCGCCGTATAGGCAACATAAGCAGACCGGCCGAAGGCGTTCAGAAGCTTTCGGATCTCGCCGTTGATTCGAGTGGGGTCATAGTCTTCGTCGAACGTGCCATCCGGCAGCAGTGGCTGATCGCGGGTATCAACCGATGCTTGGTCGGCTTCATCATCAATTACGAGCAGCGGCACTGCCCGAGACTCATCGGGAAGGCGAGCTATCCAGCGATTTAAATTCCTGAGAATGCTACCGTTTTTCTTGACTACAAACAGGCATGGCTGACTCAGCGGCGCGAAGTTGGCTTGACGGGCAATTTGAATGCTGAAGTCGCCATTTGGAACAGCGAAAGTCAGACTGTCTACAATCTGACGTGGCGGGATGAGGCCAACCCCGATAGCTTTGCGTCGGCCATTTGCGCCAAAGGAATCCGGGTTCGTGTCCCACCCAAGGAAGTCTGTCTCGAGGCGTTGTTGCGTTTGTAATCGCAACACATTGTGCATCCCCGCGAGTACAATAATTACGCGGTAACCAGCATCGGCTGCACGATTGATCACACCAGCGTAGTGGGCTGTCTTTCCGGACTGGACGTCACCGACGACAAGCCCGCGCCAGTCCCAGGGGCCTTCACGCTGTGGGTCATCGAGAACCTCCAGAACACGTGCCGTGCTATCGCGTAGCTCATCTACAGACCGGATGGGCCAGCCGTCCTCAGCCAGCTTTTGAAGGTAGCGCCCCATGAAAGGGCCAGGCCGACGTCGCTCACCAACATACCAGTCGGGGGGGCGTCGCTTATCAGTCAGAGCGAGGGCTGCACCCTGCTCAACAACAAACAAACCCTCAAGAACACGAACTACAGCTGAAAGCTCGTCAGGCCTAAAGGAATGACCCGACGTTGCACTCACAATCGGCGCCACGGCGGCCAGCGCTTTCTCGATGGTCTCTCGATCTACAACACTACCGGACTGCGAAGTCAGAAGCTGGCGGGCCATGTTCGTTAGAGTGGAGAGCGGATCACTGCTCATGATGCAGCCTCGACGCGCTGGAGGACGGCACGCCGCAAAATGCTCGTGTCGCCAGGAAGATGGCGAATTAACTGATCGATTCTCTCAACCAATGGTTTGTCGACAGGGAGGGTAGCGATCAGAGCTGCGAGTTGCGTTGCAATAGTCGGGATCTCTTCAGTGGTGAATGAGGAGGCACTCGCGCCCTCAGCTTCAGAGACGTCCAGCCAGATTCGTTCAACCGGCACACTGCGCTCGATGATTGCAAGCAAGCCCTCAAGCAAGACTGACTCATCATCTAGAACTTCCATTACGGCTCTCACGGCAGGGTGCCCGCGACTGATCCGATATCGTTGGCTGCCATTCCTGGCAGCGACCCAGACCTCGTCCGGCGAAGCCCGGTGAGTTTGACCCCGGGCGCGGCTTCCGCGCCAAGCAAAAACCTCTCGCGCCTTGTCGCGACAGAGTCCCGCGATACTCGTCAAACGGGGCCTTAGTGGACCTGGTGGTCGGGCTTGCGACTTACGAACATCAATGCGCCAGTCGGCGTCCAGCCCTGTCGGGAGATCGATCGCAATTCGGGCTAGTCGACTAGATTCCTCGCGTGTCCAAGAGCGAGCACCGCCAAGGCCGAGCCAGCCTCCGGGTACGAGAAGACGGTGACCTCTATACACGTAGAAGCCCTGACGCTCACCCCAGCCACGTGGCCCGCCTGCAGCTTCGTATTCCGCATCATTTGCAAAACGGTCCCTGTGCGGGAGAACATAGGGCGTAATGCTCAGGTTCGCACCTCCATACCGGACCCGCTCTGTCTGCATGGTGATTGTTGCCGGATGAGATCTCTGGAAGGGATCCCAGGCACGGACTGGCCGGCCATTCACAGTGACGCTGATTCGCCTCGCGTCACCGGCGATGAAACGGTGAAAAACCATTCCAAGGTGCACGCTAATCTCTCGAACCCGGAGGAAGAATGCCTCGCGGTCGAGCCTCGAAAGCCCACCGATCGCATCCATTCGCTCCCATAACACCAGCGTGCCTCGCGGATGCGTAAGCAGAGCCTCTAGTTGGTCTGAGATCAATGGCTCTGGTACGATTGCGTCCCAGCGACGTCGGCTGATTACTTCGTCAATATCCCATGCAAGAGCGTGCGTAACGCCCTGGCCCTTGCTGATTACCGTCATACAGCGACACTGAGACAGCGAAGCTGTCTTGAGGCCGAGGCCAAAGCGGCCGAGATCACCTTCACCGCGGGCCGCCGAAGGGCCGTCACCTCCAAAGCACATAGCCTGTATGAGGGCAGCTTCGTCCATACCACTGCCGTCATCGAGCACAGTGACCCGTGGATCGCCGTCATTCCAATCGAAATTGATATCAATCGTTACTGCGCCTGCGGCGATACTGTTGTCGATGAGGTCTGCAAGTGCAGTTTCGGGCGAGTAGCCGAACCCACGCAGCGACTGCATCAACGCGGAGGCTGACGGGACGATCTCAACAGTACGCACCAGACTCCCCCAATCTGCGAAGCTGCACCTATGTTTAGGCGTGCTCCAGTTCTCATTTGTTTTGTGACCCTCATTCAGGCCGCCATGTCTTTGACGTCCTTGCGAACAGGTAACTTCATCAAATCGAGCTTTAGTCTTGTGGCAACGGCAAAAGCCAACAGAGGCGGTACAGCGTTTCCAATTTGGCGGAAGGCCGCATTCATGGCACCGGCGAACTCAAAGCCGTCAGGAAATGATTGCAAGCGAGCTGCTTCACGAACGGAAACTGTCCGTTGCTGACGCGAGTCCCAGTGAATATGCGAGTACGTATCCTTCCCCATGTGTGCGGTTAGAGTCCGTGAAGGCAGGGCTGGATCCAGTTTCCACCATTTATTCGGAAACTTACCCGGATCGTAGGGTGGTACACACTCACTGCGAATTTCTTTCCAGCGGGCCGACCCTCGTGCTGGACGAGTACGCTCTTGCTTCAGACGTGTCATGAACAGTTGTTCGGCAATCTTCAGTGCCTTTGGATAATCGGCACCTTTGGGCATTGCCCTGAAAATTGGAAAGTCACGCGGAGTGAGGCGCACGACATTTCCGGAGACTTCACCGGCGGACGCGTAACCCGGCCAGTCCCGCATCATGTGCTGATAGAGTGTGAGGTTGGTAAATTCACGATACGGGAGCTTTTCCGACACCTTCCGACGGCGCATCACTGCCGGATCACGATAGTGTTCGGAAATGTAAGGAAGATCCGAAAGCGCCGCTTTTACATTTACTGCCGCTGGCAATCCTTCGGTTGGAGCGGGAATAGATATAAAATGCCCATCATCCGGCACGTGCTTCAGAGCCACGCTTCGGGCGCCTTCATATCCGGATGGTAGATCGGCATAATGGGAAGGATCTGGAAAACCGGGCCGTATCCCGAGCGACCGATCAATTGCTATCAGGAACAGCCTCTCGCGCATTTGCGGCACGCCGTAGTACGCAGCGTTCAGAAGGGTATATCCAGTTTCATATCCGCGTTTCTCAAGTGTCTCGCAAATCTCTTCTGGCACATTGTGACCGCCGAAATTTAGAATATCCGGGACGTTTTCAATGAGCACGGCAACAGGCTGAACTGCATCGACGTATTCGAGAAATCGCTTGTACAATTTCGCTCGGGGATCGGTGCGGAACGCGTCTTCCTCGCCCCGAATGGATCGGAGCTTCGAACGGCCTATCCGCGCGAAGGCTTGGCAAGGTAATCCCGCCGCCAGGACGTCGAATGTCTCGGCAGTTCTACTTTTAATCCCGAGTTCAGCAACCAAATCAGCTGCACTGACCTCCTCCATGTCACGCGGCTTCGACCAAATTTCCGGCGCAGTAGACAGGGGTGGAGGAAAGTTGAGGGCAAAGCTTTTGGCAGCTGTCGGATCGCTTTCAACATGCGCAATGAGCTCAAAGCCAGCCGAGGCAAGTCCGAGAGACATCCCACCACAGCCCGAGCAGAGTTCCAGGACGCGCGGCGCACTGCCGCTTCTAATGCGTCGCAGCTTGGCTGCCCTTATGTCAGTTCTGTGATTCATGGCCCCCACCATGCCCGAGATACGAAGCAATGCGCACCCTTAGACCCTCCAGATCTCGGGTTTCGCACTCCCAAATTACGAGTGTATCCCAGCCCTGGTTACGGAGCTCTGAAAGGGTGCGTTGGTCCCGTTCTTGGTTCTTTTCAAACTTCCTCTGCCAGAAACTTGTATTGCTTTTTGGCTGATATGCAAAGCGGCAGCCCGGGTGGCGATGCCAGTAACATCCATGTACCATGATAACCTTTCCCAGCCTCGGAAACACGAGATCTGGCGAGCCAGGGAGATCTTTTCGGTGCAACCGGAAGCGATAGCCCAGTGCGTGTGCTACACGGCGCACCTGCATCTCCGGACGCGTGTCTTTGCTTCGGATACCCGCCATCATTGCAGAGCGTTTGGACTTGTCGACGATGTCTATTCTGTTCTCCATCAACCTTAAGTAGAGCCTGCTGCACGGCAATGGTAAGCAGGCAGCTGCTGGATAGGCGCACTGGGTCTGGATTGTAGCGGGAGCCGCAAACTTCCCCATGATCCTTTCCAATTGTGTCACGCGCTTGAGAAAATATAACAGTGCCACACTCTGCCAAGGGAGGACTTCGGGGCAACTACCGGAAATTGTACGCCAGTGTTCGTAGTCTACCCCGGTCCGCTCTACTCTCGGCTCGCGCTCGACAGCCCGGTAATCTTAAGCAACCTGCCGAATATTATCCGCTGGATTCGCGTAACGGAGGCACGAGCAGGTCTTTCGCTTCTGGACTCCTCATCGCATGCTTACGACCTGATGCTGTGGCAGTGTCGAGATCGCCAGCCCCCAATGGGCTCCGGTCCTTGACGCTAGCCAAGCGAAATCGGGGACAGCCGGAACGCAAGCCGAAGGGCATCGGCAAAAGCGGCACCAAAGCCGCAGGAGTGGGCTCCGAGTAGCTTCGACCCACAGACAACCATGTCGTCGTCGGATCGAACGGCATGGTTCGCTCCGCGTCAGACACCAGAAGCGTGTGTAAAGGCCAACAGCCTGACCCTGGCCTTCCCGTAGTAGGGTTGCATTCGATCCAACAGCTTACCGACGGCATGGCTCCGGGGTTCGAGAGCAGCAGTGGTAGGCAAGGCTTCGCCGCCGCTAGGCGAAGCCTTGCCTTCGGCAAGGAACAGCCTCCCTCAAGCATTCACCAAGGTTCGAGAGCAGGTTAACAACAGAGACCCTCGCCAACCCCGCTTAAGGAGCAGCAGGGCACTTGAGCTAAAAAGCCAAGTGCCCCTCTTCAGTCAAAGGTTGAGAGTAGCGAGCATCTGCTCGACGCGGCGCTGTTCGGCTTCCTCAAGTCGTTTCTGGCGCCAAGCCTCAAGTTCCGAGCCGTCATAAAGCTGATCCCATTCACCCGTCCGATAGCGAGACCTGAAACCTGCCCTGCGTTGCGCTTCCGTCCAGATGTTGCGAGATCCAGACGCGAGCTGGCTACAGGAGACCGGCTCTGCCTCGATGAACGGTCTCGGCTTGAAGATTGCTCGGGCCTGTACCCACTCGCCGTTTCGTGCCTCTACGAGAACACAAGGGCTCAGGCTTTTCGTGATATACCGAAACCAGTCCCACAAGCGGGCCACAGCATCGGCTTCGTTGCGCGGCTTGTAAACACGGAGGCAGAACGCATCAGGGTGGACTCGCGTTCGCCCGGACAGCCGTGCCAAGCAGCTGAACGCCCATTGTTCGAAGGAATCCTTCTTCTCGGGTGGAATGAGAGCAAGTTCGTGCGAATGAAAGCCCTGCTCTCGCGCGTTCTCATGCGCATAAACGTAGACGTGGGGCGAACCGCCTTTCCATGCCCGCTTCGTCATTCGCTGCCTGTCGTCTGACGGAAAGCCAACGGCAAGCCACTTGCCAGCTTCGTGATTGAACCGAGTGAGCAGCCGCGCAGCATGAGCGTGGTCGTGTATGTCTAACAATCCCCATGTAATCGTAAGATGCGCGTTCAGCACGATCCCATGATGGCGCATGGCAAACGAGATCGCATCGTAGATCCTGCCAGCCTCGTACAGAAGCTTTGCGGGGCGGACCTGCACCGGCGTTTCCGATCTAAACGGATTGCACCATCCGCCACCGTCATTCTGAGGTGACGGGTACGTGGGTTGAGGAAGGATCGGTCCGACGACGTGAGGCCAGAATTCGTGCTGACGCTCGAACGACAGCCAGGCAACGGCTTGAGCAAGATTATCGTTCGTCTGCGGCCGGGTAGGATACACGGGAGCTGTATTGGGGTTTTCAGAAGTGTTCATGGACGGGTCCAGACAGGAGGAAGTTGCGCCAGCGCGACGCACGCGCTGGCTTGCTCATACGGAGGTCGACGAGTAGCGCCCTGTTAGACAGCCGCACTATCTGCGGCCGGAGCAGAAGTGCCGCCGCGTGCCGGCCGGCGCTTGCGGCGATTTCCTTTCGCCGCCATCACCTCGGGAAGCCACTTCTGGAGTTCGGCTGCGTAGATGCTGGACCCGCTTGTCCGCCGGATTAGATCATGAACCTGAGGGCAGGTCAGATCAAAGCTCTCGATCCGGCACCAGAGTTCGTAAGCGATGTCTTCATCGGACAGCTGGGCCAACTTTTCTAAAGAGCCACATTCCGGTGCGGAGACGTCGTCAGAAACGTCAATGCGCGGCCCGATGGGAGCAGGCCAAACATCTACGACGCCCAAGTTCGGGCTCTCATCAGCGGCGGTTCCCTCTGCGGGATTGCCAGGAACGGCAGGAGAAGCTTCGAGCGGCACGCGCATCTGTCCTACAGCCTGCGTCGGCTGCTGGCGTACAAAAAGCATGGTGGCGGTAGACGTGAGCAGGGACGGAATATATACCTTCATCATACGGTCCTCTTGATGCAGAGGAGCCGCCTCGACGAGGCTGAAGTCGCTGAAAGCTCTCCTGCCTATACATATAGAGAGAAGGGGGGTGCTCCCCACACGTCCCAGCGAAAAAAACTTGGTCAGTCGCCCTCAGCTTTGCGCTACGGGCATACAAATCGGCTCATTTGGCTTATTTCTGGAATTCTTATTCAGCTGTCGCATAGCTGCCTATAGGGCCGGTTTCCAGGGCAGGATGCATGCCGTTAAAAACTTGGAGCAAGAGACGCCGCTGATAATGTTCCTATAAACGCTCAGGGACTGACGCTCTGACCTCCTGTAGACAAGCTGTCTTCGACACTATGTTCGCGTAAGACTCTTCAACTCTCCCTACCTCCACCGGTGCTCCTGCACCGGCACAGACCTCCACCCTAACCTCACCACCCACTTCCACTTACTGCCACCTAATCCCCTTTACCCCTCCACACTCGGCATACACCTGCCGCAATGCCGTTAACTCCTTTACAGCCCCTGTGAACCCTCTCCGCCGCACTCCGCGGTAGAGGACACACAGGCCCATGGCCCCATTCCCCACCAGCATTACACAACCCGCCGGCCTCGGCTTCATCGCCCAGGCCCCACTCGTTCCCGAAGCCATCCTTCGTCGCCACCACTGCCACTGGCCCAGCGACCATCGGTTCAAGGCCGCCGCCCGTCTCCTCCAAAGCCTCTGGCGCGAGGACAAAGGCCTGCCCGCTGGCACCTTCGTCACGTCTGATGGCCACCGTCGCCGCCTTGGCTCAAAGCTGACATTCATGGCCGGCCAGATAGGCAGTAACTTCCTTTCCCACTCCATCGCAGACCTTGCTTGGCGCGAGCTCGTTCATCGTGAGATCGGGGCTGTTTACGACGTCGACCGGCTTCGTATGAATCTGCTCTCGTCCCAACCCTTGGCCTTCAATGCCTTCGCGCCCCTGAAGCTGGACCTCGACCTCGCCACGCGAGTTTTCTCGGAACTCCTGCCCGGCCTCATCACCGATGTCACAGAAATTCTCTTCGAGCACAGCCCCGCCAGGGGACATCCGGCCCTCACCGGCGACTACACGGCCTTCGATATTCTCATTCGGGGACGCACAGCCACAGGACAGCGCGCCTTCGTCTCTATTGAAATCAAATATGCGGAGGCTCTAAATGAGGCTAATCGCGCGCCGAACGCCCGCTACGACGAGCTGGCCAAGATCTACGGCCTATACAACGATCCCGACGATCTAGCACTCCGGACAACCCCGCTTGGACAGCTCTTTCGGCAGCATTGCCTCTCTCAATGTATGCTGATCCGTGATGTGGCAGATATTGGTGTTTACCTTTTTGTTGCCCCTCGACTGAACCACCTCGCCCAGGGCGCTGCCGAGCTCTATCAGACCAAGCTTGACGAACATGGGCCAGGTCGCGTGCCGTTCGTCGCCATCACGCTTGAGCAGCTGATCGAGGCCATTGCGGCGGCGGGGGAACAGCACCATGCCCGCGCACTTCATCGCCGCTACACTGACTTCACCTTGGTCGACGGTGAGATCGAGTTGGCTCAAGCCGAAGAGCAACAGCGGCTCCGGGCAAGCAGCCACACGCCAGAACACGTCTCAATGCCGGACTGTGAAAGTGAGCCCGGCGATGGCCCGGAAAGCTCTCTTACCGCTTCGTAAGTAGCTGATCGCGCGAATCCTCACAAATCAACCTCAATGCGTTCTTGTGTCTCTCTCCGAAGGGGAGGCACAAGGCGCGGGAGCTCCCCCATGTCTTCATTCTTGTTTACCGAAAACCAGCGTCTAACGCTTGTTGCCAATGGCCTTCGTTCCAGCTGGGACGACCAATTCGATCCAAAGCCCGTCGTGAAGCTCTTCAGCCCTGACGCCAACTGCACGTGGCTTCTCAGCGAGCTCGATCCAACCGATCAAGACCGGGCCTTCGGCCTCTGCGATCTCGGTCTGGGTTGCCCTGAACTCGGCTACGTGAGTCTGACAGAGCTTGCGGGAATTCGTGGACCACTTGGTTTGCCCGTTGAACGAGATCGGCACTTCAAAGCCAACAAACCACTGTCCGCCTACGCCGCTGAGGCACAGGCCGCCAGTCGGGTGCAGGCATGAATATCTCCTCTCCACCAAATGAGCCCTGGCTCGCTCGCGTTCGGAACGGTGACTTCTCGGCCCTCCCGAAGCCATTGCACTACAAGGCCACCCTGTACTTCGCTCACTTGATCAACGGATATTTTGTTTTCGAGGACATGGGTTGGCCCTTGTTGCGGGTCTGGGCGAACGAGCGGCGTGAGGAGGCTGAACTGACAGGCCACTGGCGCGGCACCGCCCTTGAGCTGTGGTGCGCCTTGTTCTTCGAGCGGCGCCGCTATCGTCATGGTGGGGACGGCGATCCGACCGGATCTGACCTAGAGCTCCTTGATAGGCTCTGTGCCACCCTGCGTGAGAAGTTACAGAGGATAAGCGCAGATGAGCGAGCACTTATCCTCCACTTCATGACACAGACATACCGTCCGAAGCGTCTGCTCCACTAAGGGTGGCCTATGCTGGGCAACATCATCGATCATCGAACTGACCCGACGAATCCGCATATCGATGCCGTCTTCGAGCCCTCCATCAATGACGATGGCCGACGAGGGGACGGTATCAAGCATTTTGACTATGACCGCACGGTCACCAGCGGAAAATATTTCTCGGTAACCTGGCAGTATGACACGTCGATCCGTGATGCTGTCATACGCGCTGAAACCGAGTGGCCGTTCGAGGTGACAGTCTATGCCTACGATCAGGGCTCAGCCCCGGCAGGGTAGGGAGTGAAGCCGGCCGCAAACCCTAACGAACTCTGCGCGTTCAGGTGGCCAGAACTCCAGTAACAAAAGAGCTATGTGATCTTCTTGCAACCCATTGTAAGGTCTCGCAAAATTTTTGGAATCTTTGCTCGGAAATCCATAATCGTCACCTTCGGCTTCCATAAATGGAAACCGATCAGAAATAGGCGGCAGAGTTCTCATCCCCAGAGCTGGATCAGGCCGAGAACCGAATTCTGAGAGCAGTGCTCTCTCGGGAGAGGTAAGCAATTTGCAGGTGTAGGTGTCGCGATCGAAGGAGCGGGATGCCAGTGATTTGCCGGCACTCAAATGCCTCAAGTTGCAAGGGATTAAATTCTTAGGAACATCGCTTACGTTTGATATTGGCATGCTGTTCGTCGCCTTCAGCGCGGCCCAGTAGGAGGCATTTCATTCGGCGGGATAGCGGGTTACTTTTCCCGAAAATCTAGTGCAGGGTGGCTCTCAGATTAGCGCAGAATTTGCAGTGTCTGACACGCCAATGTGACAAAGGACGATCTCAAATGTGCAATCGTCTGCCATAACTTACTGTAATCTATAGTCTTTTACCAAGCCGCAAAAAAGAAGGTGGACCAGAGAGTAGTATAATTATAAATAGCGCTGTGTGACAGCGGGGCGGTTCATGCCTAGTGCCGGTATCAGCGTCGAGCAGATCCTCAAATCGGAAGGGCCATGCCTTTCCTCTCGAGTATGTGCGGTACTCGAAGCACGCGGGATTACACCGCAGGCGGCCCGACAACGGGTATCCCGCGCGAATGGTCCCGTGAAACGCCTTCAGGGATTGGTGTTCCCTCGCGGGGTGCGCTTCCTTTATCACCAATCTGCGTTCAACTCGCCGGCCTACTGGGAGGCGCTAGTCCGGGACATCAGCGAGGCAGGCCCTGCTTACGCCCCGGCGCTCGGCGCGCTCGCAGCACGCGGGGGGATCGTGCCGCTCGCGCATTTTGACATTGTTAGTGGGGCGCCAGTACTCCAGCGCGGCCAGATCGCCAGTGCGACTGTGTTGGAGAGGCTGATGGCAGTTCGCTTGGTCGAGCAATGCGAGGTGCCCGGGATTGGCCTTTGCGTCGCACTTGCGGGCAATGGGTTTTTCGACCGTATAAGCGACACCCAGCTGAAGGCCCGGCTCCTCACCGAGAAGATCCTGCTGCTCGCGGTCAAGGATTGGGCGCGTAAACTCGGTATGGCAAGCTACGACAAGATTGCACATCGCATGGACGACGGTTCCGATCCGCCGAAAGTTGGAACATTCCGCTGGGACCTCGCTGGCCCATCGTACCTTGGCCCGATGACGCGGCGCGAGGTAAACGGCAAGCCGAAGCCAGGATTCCTGGTTTGCGACGCGCTAGTGGGCAGTGACGTTGATGAGATCGCCATTTCAGCCTTCGTACGTAAGTATCAACTCCTCAGCTATTTGCGTCGAGTGCCGCCGGTGCTCCCGTTGCTCATCGCTGATCGGTTCACGCGCGAGGCATTTCGCCTTGGCCGGTCGCACGGGATCATGATGGCGACTCCGGGAACGCTCTTCGGACGCGAAGTAGCACAAGGCTTGGCGTCTCTGCTCGTGACCTTAAACAAGGCCGCTGCTGTCGCTGCAAAGAACCCAGAGGTCGTGGGCGAGCTTTTCGATAAGCTTTCGAGTATCGAGGGTGCAGCAGCGAACCTGCGGGGTGCGCTGTTCGAAATGCTGGTGGGCCACTGTGTCCAGAAGCGCGAAGATGGGCTCATAGATATCGGCAAGCGTTTGGTCGATAAGACGACGGGCAGGGATGCCGACGTTGACGTGTTTCGCGTAAAGGAACACCGTGAGGTCTGGTGCTACGAGTGCAAGGGGCACCAGCCGACCGAAGTTGTCGGGTTGCCGGCCGTGGAGCGCTGGCTAAAAGACCGTGTGCCTGTCATGCACGCTGCGCTGAAAGGCGAGGAACGGTTTCAGGGTTGCATATTCCACTACGAGTATTGGACTTGCGGCAGCTTCTCCCCAGAGGCGACTGCTTTTCTGAACGCGGCTGCAAAACAGATCAAGAAGTATCGAATTGCTTGGCAGGACGGGCCGGCTGTACGCCAGTACGCAGCGAGCATTCGGCCGAGCACAGTTCTTAAGGTTCTGGACGAGCACTTCTTCAAGCACCCAGTGTCCAAACTAGACCGCAGGTACGATGGCTACGCCTCCCTGCGCGAGATTACACTGGATATGGAGTTGGAGGATTTTGGGGACAACCAAGATTGGGATGACGAAGACCTTGAAGCGTAACCAGTTGGCGCTTGATACAGCTGCCAAACTATCGCTTTAGACAAGCGTGCATGGGCACCTCCAACCCACCAATGGCAAGCCATAGCCGCTGTCAGAGAAAGTAATGGCCAAGTTCCGTGCCACACTCTGAAGCGCGAAGGCTGAAGGGCTGCTGGATGACGATGATCTGGACGACGAGGACAAACGAGGCATCGAACCTAGCTGTTCGTGCCTTGAACACCGTGGATTCGGAGGAATATCGCCGGTGATTTCCCGTCGAACTCGCCAGGGATTAGGTTCACGCTGATCGCCGCGGTATGATCGCACTTGAGGTTATCGAGACATCGGAAAACTGCTCCCGCTCCCTATCAAAGAGCGTCCCCGCTTTGAAGTAGCAGCGCTGGACAAATTCCATTGTCGCGCCTCCGGCCTCTTCGCAGACGTTGAAGAAATGCTTCCGAAAAGCGGTGGCATTCTGGTGGTACGCATCAAGCGGCACCATGACCGTCCAGATCAGCGTCCGGAGCTGGAAGAAATATTCGACCCTAATCTGTTCATCGTCCTGGATCTCCGTCGATATGAGCTCCAAGTCCTCAGCACCTTCGAGATCCTCGACTGAGAAGCTCTCGATAGCGTTCAAGCAGTGCTCGGGGATGTCCGCGGCACTGAGAAAGCTCCTCACCCGGTCCAGCGATAGTCTCCCTAGCGCTGCGACCGCGGCATCACTTCCCATTGACTCCAGCTCCTCACCCCATGACTCGAGAAAGAGCTCGCGCTGTTCCTCGGTCAATACGCGCTTTCGCCCGTCGAGCTCCGAAGCGGGCACCGAGTCGGCCAGGAGCTTACTCTCCTCGTCGGACAGCCTGAGGGTGATATCGCCCCACGGGTTGCGCTCGACATCGCCCTTCAGCCTCACTTGGCCAAGAGCCTTAGCGCCGAGGAGGCTGACAGTCCCATTGGCTTGCATTTTTGGGATCGCGCTTTTGACACGCAGACGAATGGCCTCCCAGATCAATGTGACATAGGAGGGGCCGCCCTCGAATGAAGACGACAGAATTCCCACTAGATTGCCGTCGGCGTTGACGACCGCGCCACCACTCATTCCGCCCGCCGTGTCCATGTTCACTTCGAAGCAGGGGGACGCCATGCGCTCGCCGCGACCATTAGGGTAGGCTGCCGTCACCAAGCCGGACGATATCAAAGGCGTGACGAGCGCTGCGCTGTCCTCGATCGCTTGGTGCCGAAATCCAATCGCCCAGAGCCGCTCGCCAATGAGCGGGAGCGCGACCTGCATAGGGGCGACCATGAGCGGGAAATTAGAGTGAGCCTCGGAATTTAGGGTGCAGCTCACGAGGGACATCTCAGAAAAGACTGTTCGGCGCTCATCGAATTCGCTTCGCTTCGACAATGTAACAACGTCGATCGGGAGCCACGCACGCGTCCCACTGGGCAGAAATGTTAAAAAGACCGGGCCGACACCTTTCCGCGGAAATTCATCGAGCACATGGGTCGCCGTTACCAGCAGCCCCGGACCGATCATCACGCCACTACCCAGCACGGTAAGGCCTTCCTCGTCCAAGCGAGCGACAGCAACGAGCGCATCGCCGGCCTCGTGTAATGAGTGTAGAGGACCTATGCCGTCTTCAGCCGTGAAGATAGCTGTCCTCCAGGACAGTTCCAGATCAGATAGAGCCGGGTTTGCTGGTGTAATAAGCACGGAATGGGGCAAGCGATAAGGCTCCTGCTGAGGTCTAGAGCATCGGGCCCAAAAGTGGGTTTGCACTTTTGGGGTTGACCGGATGCTCTCTTCTAGAGGGAGCGCATCGTTCGTTGTGGAAAACCGGGTCCACAATTCCGACCAATTCTGCGCTAGCAAGAATCGGGAGTCACATGGGCTATCTTTTCGCACTTGGTATCAGTCATTCAGGTCAACTTACCTCGTATAATGGACGCTTCAGCACTTACTGAAAGCAGCCAACGTATGGCTCCATGCCACTCCAATCAGGCTCGACGGTGGTCCAAAAGAGTAGTACAAATGCTTGCGGTAGGCGGCACATAAGCTATTGGTTTTATTCGGAAATAGGGAGAGGTCGTACAATCCTCTCCTGGGCACCAACTTTCTCGTTGGTGTCGTCCGTGACAGACCAACACATCCTTAGAACAAGATTTCAAGGCTTCTGCGGGATCCCTGCTTTCATACCGGGATCTCACGCATGACGGTTTCCGATAGCTTGTCGTTATAGATCTGCGGCTCGCGGCCCGTCTCGCGAAGCGTGCCTGTCAAGGCGCGCGATCGACCATCACGCTTTCGATATTCATTCGCGCCTCGGGAGCCGTCACCGGCTGATCGGGCTCATTGGCTGCTGTCGCGATTGTGGCCTCTGTCCTCGAACAGGCAGACGAGAATGAAGAGGCTGAGAACCGCCGTCAGTTGGGCGATGTTCTCGATGAAAGCCGGCAGACTGTCGCGAAAGGGTCCGCTGGCGAGGACCGAGAGTACCAGGATGGGAACGGCCGCCCAGATCATCATGCTCACCTCCAAGGCCGAGAGAGTTACCTAACGCGACCTTCCTGAACGGAATCTGTATGGCCGGGCGCCGTGCCGGTGGCGACGTCTCCGCCGTGATCTTCAGATCCGGCCCGCCTCGGGCATGGCCAACATTTGCATTTGCTCTGGATTGAAGGGTTTTGGGTTCTATAACCCTGCGCCTTGTGAATTGCGGAGGAAGCGCCCTTGTCGACGTCCAGGTCCGGGACTCCCGAAATCTTCGTCGGCAATGGCGAGATGGCCGCGCTGATGCGGGCCAAGGACTGGATCCGGACACCCCTGGGCCCGCCGGAGCAATGGCCGGAGGCACTGAAGGTCGCCACGCGGATTCTGCTGACGTCGCGCTTCGAGATGTGGCTCGGCTGGGGTCCGGAGATCGCCTTCCTCTATAACGATGCCTATCGCCCTACGCTCGGTCTCAAGCATCCCGATTCCCTGGCGAAGCCCACCCGCGAGCTCTGGGCCGAGATCTGGGAGGACGTCGAGCCCCGGCTGCGCGAGGTCTATGAACGCGGCGAGGCGACGTTCGACCGCGCCCTGCTCCTGATCCTGGAGCGCAACGGCTACCCGGAGGAGACCTATCACACCTTCTCCTACAGCCCGGTGCTCGATGACGATGGGCGTGTCGGCGGCGTGTTCTGTGCGGTGTCGGAAGACACCGACCGCATCATCAACGAGCGCCGCCTCAGTTCGCTGCGCGTGCTCGCGAGCGGGTTGGCGGCGGCCGACAGCCGCAAGGCGGTCCTGCAGGCCGCGCAGGCCGGCCTCGCGGCCAACCCGCAGGATCTGCCCTTCACGCTGACCTACCTGTTCGAGGACGACGGCGCGGCCCGGCTCGCCTTCACCACGGGCTTCTTCAGCGGACACGCCGCCGCGCCCCAGTACCTCGATCCGTCCGCGCCGAGCCCTTGGCCGCTCAACCGACCCGAGGCGGTGATCGAGCTCTCCGGCGTCGCGGACCTGCCCATGGGAGCCTGGAGCCGTCCGCCGGCCCAGGCCGTCGTCGTGCCGCTGATCGGGCAGGGCAAGGAAGCGCCGATCGGGGCCATGGTCGTCGGCCTCAATCCTCACCGTCCGTTCGACGCCGAATATCTCGGCTTCCTCAAGCTCGTGGCCGGGCAGGTGTCGTCGAGCCTCGCCAGCGCCGATGCCTACGAGGCGGAGCATCGGCGGGCTCTCGCCCTGGCCGAGGCCCTGGGCATGCGCCAGCAGGCCGCGAAGGCCCTGGAGGAGATCAATGCGCGGCTGGAATCCGAGGTGGAGCTTCGCACGGCCGAACGCGACCGCTTGCGCGCCCTGTTCCAGCGCGCTCCCGGGTTCATGTGCGTCCTGCAGGGGCCTGAACTCGTCTTCGAATTCATGAACGAATCCTACCAGCAGCTGGTCGGGCACCGCGACCTCACCGGGCTTCCGGTTCGAAAGGCGCTTCCGGAAATCGCAGGCCAGGGATTCTTCGAGATCCTCGACGAGGTCTATCGGACGGGCGAGCCATTCGTCGGCCGCAACATGCCCGTCCATATTCAGCGCGAGCCCGGCGGCCCGCTGGAACAGCGATTCGTGAACCTGGTCTACCAGCCGATCGTCGAGGCCGACGGGTCCGTCTCGGGAATCTTCGCCGAGGGGCACGACGTCACCCACCAGATGCGGGCCGAAAATGCGCTGCGCCAGCTGAACGAGACCCTGGAGCAGCAGGTCAAGGAACGCACGCACGAACGCGACCTCGTCTGGCGCATGAGCCAGGATCTCTTCGTGCTCTGCGGCTTCGACGGACATTACCGCAGCCTGAATCCGGCATGGATGGAGGCGCTCGGCTATCCGGCCGCGGAGCTTATCGGCATGCCGTTCGATGCTCTCGCCCATCCGGACGACGTAAGCGCCGTCAGAACGCAGTTCGACCGCCTTGCGGAGGGCCAGACCGTTCGCGACTTCGATATCCGCATGCGCAGGAAGGACGGCGAATACCGCTGGTTCAGCTGGTTCTGCGTGCCGGAGGGCGATCAGTTCTACGCGGCGGGCCGCGACATCACCGAACGCAAGCAGCTCGAGGAGCACCTGCGAAACTCACAAAAGATGGAGGCCCTGGGGCAGCTCACCGGCGGCGTCGCGCATGACTTCAACAACCTGCTTCAGGTCATCAGCGGCAATCTGCAGCTTCTCTCCAAGGACATCGCAGGCAACACGCGCGCCGAAACGCGGGTCCAGAACGCACTCGCCGGCGTATCGCGCGGCGCCAAGCTGGCCGCCCAGCTCCTCGCTTTCGGCAGACGTCAGCCGCTGGAGCCCAAGGTCGTCAATATCGGGCGCTTCATCAAGGGCATGGACGACATGTTGCGCCGGGCGCTGGGCGAGGAGATCGAAATCGAGACGGTGGTCTCGGGGGGATTGTGGAACACACAGGTCGATCCGGGGCAGATCGAGAATGCGATTCTGAACCTGGCGATCAATGCCCGGGACGCCATGGACGGCCGGGGACGCCTGACCATCGAAGCCGGCAATGCCCTGCTCGACGACCGCTATGCCCTCCAGCACGACGTGGGGGCCGGTCAATACGTGATGCTCGCGGTGACGGATACCGGAAGCGGCATCCCGCCCTCGATCCTGGACCGGGTGTTCGATCCCTTTTTCAGCACCAAGCCGGAAGGAAAGGGCACGGGACTCGGCCTGTCGATGGTCTACGGTTTCGTCAGGCAATCCGGCGGACATATCAAGCTCTACAGCGAGATCGGCCAGGGCACGACCGTGAAGATCTATCTCCCGCGGGTGCATGACCAGGAGGATGTGCTCACCGATCTTCGCACCGTGCCGGTGCAGGGCGGAACCGAGACGATCCTGGTGGTGGAAGACGACGACGAGGTCCGCGAGACCGCGGTCGCGCTCCTGTCGGACCTCGGCTATCGCGTGCTCAAGGCCCGCGACGCCACAAGCGCCCTGAGCGTGATCGAGAGCGGGCTGGACATCGATCTCCTGTTCACGGACGTGGTCATGCCCGGGCCGTTGCGGAGCCCTGAACTGGCCCGCAAGGCACGGCTGCGCCTGCCTCATATCGCAGTGCTGTTCACCTCGGGCTATACGGAAAACGCCATCGTGCACGGCGGTCGCCTCGATCCCGGCGTGGAGCTTCTGCCGAAGCCGTATTCGCGGGAGGATCTGGCCCGCAAGATCCGGCATGTCCTGGCCAATCAGCAGCAGCGCAACCGCGCCGCGTCTCCTCCGCCGCCCCATGTCGAGGCGCGGGCGGAAACGGCCGGAAACGCCACGCGTTGGACCGTTCTGCTGGTCGAGGACGATGATCTGATCAGGAGCAGCACGGCCGAGATGCTGCTCGATCTCGGCCATGAGGTGGTGCAGGCCAAGGATGCGGCGTCGGCCCTGAAGGTGCTCGAAACCGAGGCCGTCGACCTTCTGGTCACCGATGTCGGGCTTCCCGATTCGTCCGGGACGAAGCTGGCTCAGCAAGCCGTGGAATCCCGCCCGGGCCTGGGTCTGGTCTTCGCGACCGGAGACGAAGCCTTGCCCGTCGAACAGAACGCGGCGCGCGCGGTGCTGCTGGTCAAGCCCTATGGCGACCAGGATCTGGCGCAGGCTCTGACCGCTGCCGTTTCCAGAGCAAAGTCCGATGCGGCGGAATGAGCCGCTGCATCGCTAAGGTCGGTCGTACCGCCAAGCAGGCACGCTTCGACCGATTCCGGTCTGAGGCGAACGGCCGTCGGGCTCGACATCGGGGATCGTGAGGCCTGTGAGAGAGTCACGCATGTGTGATTCTCCCTCCCTGGTAGCGCCCAACCGGCGGTCTATATGCCCCGTCAGAGGATGCTCTCTCAGACGTGCCGTTCGGCGCTGCGCTTGAGGCTGGGCAGCATGGTTGGGTGTGCGCATGGCGAAGCCTTCAAAGCGCCGATCCAAGGTCCTTGGCGGAGCGGTCCGCCTCCTCGTCGCCTGTGTTCTTCTTGCTGCCGCGTACGGGATCTGGATCGCCGTCGACCGGTCCCAACCGCGTCAGAACACGGCGCGGCAGGACCCGCTCCCCGTGCCTGTCCAGGTCGCCGCTGCGGCGCGTTCCAAAGTGCCCATCTACGCCATCGGTCTGGGCTCGGTGCAGGCCTACAACACCGTCACGGTCCGCTCGCGCGTCGACGGGGAAGTTCAGAAGATCGCCTTCGAGGAGGGGCAGATGGTGAAAGAGGGCGATCTGCTCGTTCAGATCGATCCTCGGCCCTTCCAGGCCATGCTCGACCAGGCCGCCGCCAAGAAGGCGCAGGATGAAGCGCAGCTCGCCAACGCCAAGCTCGACCTCGCCCGCTACAACGAACTGGCGACGCGCAGCTATGCATCCAAGCAGCAGGTCGACACGCAACAGGCCACCGTCAACCAGATCACGGCTCAGATCCAGGGCGATCAGGCGCAGATCGACAGCGCCCGGACGCAGCTCGGCTACACCACGATCCGGTCGCCCATCGCCGGGCGCACGGGCTTGCGTCTCGTCGACCAGGGCAACATCGTCCGGACGACGGATCCCGGGGGGATCGTGACGGTCGCGCAAATCCAGCCGATCTCGATTCTCTATACCTTGCCGGAGCAGATTCTGCCGGCGGTTCAGAAGGCGCAGGCGGCGGGGCCGGTGGCGGTGTGGGCGCTGGCGCAGGGGGAAAAGTCCGTTCTGGCGCAAGGCACGCTGGCGCTGGTCAACAACGAGATCGATCAGGCGAGCGGCACGATCAAACTGAAGGCTTCCTTCGAAAACAAGGACCAGGTCCTCTGGCCCGGACAATCCGTAACCGTGCGAACTCTTCTCGAGAGCATGGATGCGCTCACCGTGCCCGCCGATGCCGTTCAACGGACACAGCAGGGGCTCGCGGTCTATGTCGTCCGGGCGGATGACACGGCTGAGTTTCGCCCCGTTGA
Organism: Microvirga sp. HS2; assembly: GCF_055792805.1. Classification (NCBI taxonomy): domain Bacteria; kingdom Pseudomonadati; phylum Pseudomonadota; class Alphaproteobacteria; order Hyphomicrobiales; family Methylobacteriaceae; genus Microvirga; species Microvirga sp. HS2. Next base: position 217,057 of record NZ_JBVVAJ010000001.1, on the reverse strand, counting down.
CGTCGGCCCGATCACGCAAGGCGTCGCGGTCATCAAAAGCGGCCTGTCCGAAGGCGATCAGGTCGTGACCTCGGGTCAGTACCGGCTCCAGCCCGGAGCGAAGATCCACAAGGCGGAGGACCGGCCATCGCAGGCGCCGGGCACCGCCGGAAACGCGAAAACGCAGAGCGTCTCCACCGATTAGGGAGGCCATCCATGGCCTATAGCCCGAGCACAGAAGGCGTCTCCGGCAGCCGCGGCGGCATCTCCGGTCCCTTCATCCGCAGGCCGATCGGAACCTCGCTTCTCATGCTGGGACTCCTCTTCGTGGGAGCCGTCGCCTATCCCTTCCTGCCGGTCGCGCCGTTGCCGCAGGTCGATTTCCCCACCATTCAGGTGAGCGCGGCTCTTCCGGGAGCCAGTCCGGAAACCATGGCGTCCTCGGTTGCGCAGCCTCTGGAACGGCAATTCTCGCAGATCCCGGGCGTGACGCAGATCACCTCGACGAGCACGCTCGGGACGACGGCGATCACCGTTCAGTTCGAGCTCAGCCGCAATATCGACGCGGCCGCGCAGGACATTCAGGCCGGGATCAATGCGGCGAGCGGCCAGTTGCCGAAGAACCTGCCGAACGCTCCCGTCTATCGCAAGGTCAATCCTGCCGATGCGCCCATCCTCATCATCGGTGTCGGTTCGGACACGCTGCCCCTCTCCGAGGTTGACGACAACGCGGATACGAAGATGGCCCAGCAGATCAGCCAGATGCCGGGCATCGCGCAGGTGAATATCGGCGGCGAGCAGAAGCCGGCCGTGCGGGTTCAGATCGATCCTGCCCGCCTGGCCGCAAAGGGGCTCTCCCTCGAAGACGTGCGGGACAAGATCGCCGTATCCACCGTCGACAGTCCCAAGGGCAGCATCAACGGGGCGACGCGGTCCTTCACGATCTACAGCAACGATCAGCTCGCCGCCGCGGCCCAGTGGAACGACGTCATCGTGGCGTACCGCAACGGCGCGCCGATCCGGATCCGCGACATCGGACAGGCCGTGGACGGCCCCGAGGATACGCTCAAAGCCGCATGGGCGAACGGCCGCCGCGCGGTTCTCCTGATCGTGTTCAAGCAGCCGGGCGCCAATGTCATCGAGACCGTCGACCGCGTCAGGGCCGAGCTGCCTCGCCTCCAGGCTGCGCTGCCGCCGAGCATCAAGGTCGATGTCCTGAGCGACCGCACGCAAACGATCCGCGCCTCGGTGGCGGACGTGCAGATGACGCTGCTGTTGACGATCGCCCTCGTGGTGATGGTGATCTTCCTGTTCCTCAGGAGCCTGTGGGCGACCATCATTCCGAGCGTGACGGTGCCGCTGGCGCTCCTTGGAACGGCGGCGGCGATGTATGTCCTGGGCTACAGCCTCGACAACCTGTCCCTGATGGCGCTCACGATCGCGGTCGGCTTCGTCGTCGACGATGCGATCGTGATGACGGAGAACATTGTCCGCCATCTGGAGGGTGGCATGACGCCCATGCAGGCAGCGCTCAAGGGCGCTGGGGAGATCGGATTCACGATCATATCGATCAGTCTGTCCCTCGTGGCGGTCTTCATTCCGCTGCTGCTCATGGGCGGCGTTGTCGGTCGCCTGTTTCGCGAATTCTCCGTGACGGTGACGATGACCATCGCCATTTCCGCCCTGGTGTCCCTGACGCTCGCGCCGATGTTGGCCTCGCGCTTCCTGAAGGACGAAAAGCATGCACGCCATGGCCGCCTCTACATGCTCATGGAGGCGATGTTCGACGGCATCCTGCGCGCCTACGAGCGAGGGCTCGACCGGGTTCTCCGGCACTCCGCCCTGACCTTGCTCGTCTTCTTCCTGACGGTGGCGGCCTCGGTCTATCTCTACGTCATCATCCCGAAAGGCTTCTTCCCGCAGCAGGACACCGGCCTCATCACCGGCATCTCCGAGGCCAGCCAGAACGTCTCCTTCAAGGAGATGTCGCAGATTCAGCAGGCGTTCGGCGGAATCATCGCCCAGGATCCCGACGTGGCGAGCGTCGCTATGTTCGTCGGCTCGGGAGGAGGGCAGAGCCTCAACAATGGCCGCGTCTTCATCGCTCTCAAGCCCCGCCCGGAGCGGAAGTCGTCCGCTGCGCAGATCATCAATCGCCTGCGCCCGCAGATCGCCAAAGTCCAGGGTGGAGCCCTGTTCCTGCAGGCGGCGCAGGACATCAATGTCGGCGGGCGTCCGACGCGGACACAGTTCCAGTACACGATCCAGGACGCCAATCTCGCGGAGCTCGACGAATGGGCTCCGAAGCTTCTCGAAAAGTTCAGACAGCTCCCCGAGCTGCAGGACGTCGCGACCGACCAGCAGACGAATGGAGGCACGCTGACCCTCGAGATCGACAGGGATCAGGCATCCCGCTTCGGCTTCGATCCGCAATTGATCGACGATACGATCTATGATGCCTTCGGTCAGCGGCAGGTGGCGCAATACTTCACGCAGCTCAACAGCTACCACGTCATCCTGGAGGTCCTGCCTGAGCTGCAGGGCAATCCGGAGACGCTGGAGCAGATTCACCTGCGCTCGCCGCTGACGGGGCAGCAGGTGCCGCTCTCCGTCCTGGCCCGGTGGACCACGCGTCCGGTCGCCCCCCTCTCGGTCAGCCACCAGGGTCAGTTTCCGGCCGTCACCCTCAGTTTCAACCTGGCGCCGGGGATTGCCCTGGGGCAGGCGACGGCGGCCATCGAGCGCGCCCGCCTGGAGATGGGGGCGCCGGGCGCGCTGATCGGAAATTTCCAGGGGAATGCCCAGGCGTTTCAGCAATCGACCCAGTCCACGCCGTATCTGATCGCGGCGGCGCTCGTGGTCATCTATGTCATCCTGGGCGTCTTGTACGAGAGCTACATCCACCCTCTGACGATCCTGTCCACGCTTCCGTCGGCGGGCCTCGGTGCGCTGGCGACGCTGATGCTGTTCCATGTCGACTTCAGCCTGATCGCCCTGATCGGCGTCATCCTGCTGATCGGAATCGTGAAGAAGAACGGCATCATGCTCGTCGATTTCGCCATCGAGGCCGAGCGGGAGGAAGGCCTTTCGCCCAAGGAGGCGATCCGCAAGGCCTGCCTTCTGCGGTTCCGGCCCATCATGATGACGACGATGGCGGCCATCCTGAGCGGCCTGCCGCTGATGATCGGCGCGGGCACCGGCGCAGAGATCCGGCAGCCGCTCGGATACGCCATGGTCGGCGGTCTGGTGGTCAGCCAGGCCCTGACGCTTTTCACGACGCCGGTGATCTATCTCTATCTCGACCGCTTCTCCAGGTGGCTCGCGCATTCGTTCAGGAGGGCTCCGGCAGCGGCCGGATCGGCGCAGGCGGAAACCTGAGACACGGTTCGATGGAGGCCGGATTATTCCTGGCCGCGCTCGCGCCGGCGCCGCTCCACCTCCTGCTTGATCAGCACATCCAGGATTTCGCTCGGCACTGCCTTCGAGGGGCGGCTGTTGATGGCGCGCAGGCGCTCGGTGTCGAATTTCGGCTCGCGGTTGACGGTGAGCAGGCCGTTGGTCTCCTGGGCGGTGTCGGCCAGCTGCGTATAGCAGAAGCCTGCGAGGGCGGTGGACGCCAGGAGAGCATCGACGAGTTCCTCGTAGCGCGCGAGCAGCGCGTCGGCGCTGGCGAACTGGCCGTAGCCGAACCAGTCCTCGCTGGCTTCGGGCACGAATCCGAGTCCGCCGAACTCGCTGATGACGATCGGCTCGTCGGTCATCTCGGCGCCTTCTCCGAGCAGGGGATGATGATGCGGGCGCACATGGCGGAACGTGCGCTCGATGGTTTCGCGATCCGCGTAGCGTTCGCGCAGCATCTCGCCGGTGGGTGCGTAATCGTGCACGCCGAACACGTCGCCGACCGCATGCTGCCAGCCGTCGTTGCCGATCACGGGGCGCGTGGGGTCGAGCGCCCGGGTGAGGTGATAGAGCGCCCGCACGAAATCGCGCTGCTGGGCCGAACGGTCGAGATCGGGCACGCCCCAGCTCTCGTTCAGGGGAACCCAGGTGATGATGCAGGGATGATTATAGTCGCGCCTGACGGCCTCGAGCCACTCGCGCGTCAGCATCTCCGCCGCGCGGTCCGAATACACGTAGGCGTTGGCGGCCTCGCTCCAGACGAGCATGCCGAGCCTGTCGCACCAGTAGAGGAACCGGGGATCCTCGATCTTCTGGTGAATGCGGATGCCGTTGAAGCCCAGCGATTGAGCAAGCTCCACCTCCCGCTTGAGCGCATCCGCGTCCGGAGCGGCGAGAAGCGAGTCGGGCCAGTAGTTCTGCGCCAGCACCAGCCGCAGAAAGATCGGGATCCCGTTGATGATGAAGCGCCCGTCGCGGGCCTCGATCCGGCGCAGGCCGAAATAGCTCTCGACCCGGTCGACGACCGCGCCGCTATCGTCGAGCAGCTCTATCGCGGCCTCGATGAGGTTGGGATGCTCCGGCGCCCAGAGCAGCGTGCGGCGTCGGCGGATCGCCGCGTCGTTGATGTCGAGGAGGAGATCGCGCCGGAGTTCGCGGCTGGGCAGGAGGCATGTGTCGTCGATCAATGTGCGCGTGGGCCGGTCACCCCGCAGCCGCACGCGAACGCGCCAGCCTTCGGGAGGCGGCCGGTCCAGCCTGAGGACCAGCCTTACGCCGAACCGGTCGACATCGGGCGTCCAGCGGAGCTCCGCGATCGCCACCCGCGGCACCGGTTCGAGCCAGACCGGTTGCCAGATGCCGGTCGTGCGATGATACCAGATATAGCCGGGCTGTTCCTCCCAGTATTGCTTGCCGCGCGGTTGCTGTAGGTCGCGCGGCTCGTCTTCGGCGCGCACGACGATCACCTGGGGGTCTCCAGGGACGAGCAGCGAGGTGATATCCGCCGAGAACGGCGTCTGTCCGCCGACATGCTCGACCGCCATGCGGCCGTTGACCCAGACGATGGCCCTGTAGTCGACCGCCCCGAAGTGGAGCAGGAGCCGGCTTCGGCGGACGTCTTCGTCGATGTGGATTTCGCGACGGTACCAGACCACCCGGTGAAAGCCCGTCTCGTGGATGCCGGATCGTTCGCTCTCGGGCGGGAAGGGGACCGTGATCTCGTGCCCGAAAGGCTCCGTCCGCTCGAACCAGCGCTCGACGAGCCCGCAATCGCCGTCGTCGAAGGCGAAACCCCAGGGACCGCACAGATCGATCCAGCGATCGCGGCGCAGGTGCGGGCGGGGATGAAGATCAGCCGGGGAGATCGTCTCATTCATCTCGTCTGCTCGCTGTTCCTGAGGGCCGTCAGTACCGGCCTTTCATAATGCGATGATCGGCGGGAGGAGTGGTCAAGGTCAGGCGATGCTGCGCCGGCTGTGCTTGTGAGCCTGCCCTGTCGCGAGCCGAATCCGCCTCGCGCGGGGGCGCAGTTCCGCATCCTGTTTCGCCGTTGCGATCCTCCTGGCCGAGGGTGTCCCGATCGGCGCCGACCTGCCGTGCGGGTCGGGAGGGATCAGTCTGGTTCGGCATGGCTTGCCTCCCCTGTGGTCGGACCGTGCGGTTGAACGCTGGAACGACGCTCCGTCGCCAACCAACGCGCGAGGGCGGGGGAGGTTCTTGAGCGGCGGACCGGGTGCAACTTTCTCGCTCCGGAGCCGTTTCCTAGGCTGGATCACATGCGGCCGAGGTTCGTCCACGGCCCAACCGCTGTGCTGCAGTGGAAGCACTGACGCCCAAGGGATGGCCTCGGCATGACCCAAGCGCTCCCGTCACGATCCCAGCTCCGCCGCTTGACCGCGCCCGATGCATTCTGGTGGTCCACCGGCATCGAGGACACCTTCATCACCGCGCCGCATCCCGTGACCGGCAGGACGCTCGACGAATATGAACTGACGGGCCATTACGACCGATGGCACAGCGATCTCGGCCTTATGGCCGAACTCGGCGTGCCCTGCGCCCGCTACGGCGTTCCTTGGCATCGCATCCAGCCCCAACCGGACATCTGGGATTGGACATTTCCGGACGAGACCCTGGAGCGGCTGCTCGAACTCGGGATCGAGCCTCAGGTCGACTTGGTTCATTACGGCCTGCCGTCCTGGATCGAAGGCGCGTTCCTCCATCCCGACTATCCGAAGCTCGTCGCCGAATACGCGGCACGCCTCGCGGAGCGCTTTCGCGGGCGCATCACCTGGTACACGCCGCTCAACGAGCCCCGCATCACAGGCTGGTATTGCGGACGCCTCGGCTGGTGGCCGCCGTTCCGGCGCAGCTGGCCCGGCTTCGTGGCGCTGATGCTGGCGATCGCCAAGGGAATGGTCGAGACCGTGAGGGCGCTGGAGAGTGTCGATCCGGAGATCGTTCCCTATTTCGTCGACGCCACCGATCTCTTCGACACGGACGACCCCATCTTTGAGAGCGAGGCCCAGCTTCGGCAGGAGATCGTCTTCCTCGCCCTCGATCTCGTCTCGGGGCGGATCGGCGAGCGTCATCCGCTGTGGTCCTGGCTCTTGAAGAATGGCGCGCGCGAGACCGACCTCGCCTGGTTCCACGATCATGCCGTCGCGCTTCCGGTCATCGGCCTGAATCTCTACCCGATGTTCACGCAGAAGAAGCTGCTGCGGGATGCCGGGGGGCGCTTTCGCATCCGCATGCCTTACGCGGGGGCCGATCTCGTGATTTGTCTCGGCCGTCTCTACTTCGAGCGGTACGGCGTGCCGCTGATGATCTCGGAGACGGCCTCCATGGGCTCTCTGCGCCGCAGGCTCGACTGGCTCGAGCGTTCGGTCGCGGCGACGCGGCAGCTGCGCGCCGAAGGCGTTCCGCTCGTGGGATATACCTGGTGGCCGATGTTCTCCCTCGTCACATGGGCCTATCGCCAAGGCCGCCGCCCGGTGACGGACCATCTGGCTCCGATGGGATTGTGGGACATCGTTCCGGACGAGGAGGATCCCCTGCGCCGGGTGCAAACGCCCGCAATGGAGGCCTACCGGAAGCTCGCAAGGGGCGGGATTGAAGCTGTCGGCATGCTGTCGGTTGCTTCGGCTCCTGTAGCCGCATCGCGGTGAAAAGACAGAGGAATGCAGAATGTTTCGCAGCTTCTTTCTTGCCGGCTTCGAAGGGTCGACAGGCTATAACCGCCATGGACACTGGTTCGACCAGGTCGTCGCGACGGGACACGACAGAACCGTCGACGAGGATTATCGGCAGCTCGCGGCGCTCGGGCTTCACGGCGCGCGCGAGACCATCCGGTGGCCGCTGGTCGATCGGGGCAAGGGGCGCTACGACTTCTCGACGGTCGAGCCCTTCGTCGCGGCGGCGCGGCGCCACGGCGTCGAGGTGATCTGGGATCTCTTCCATTACGGCTATCCGCGGGAGCTCGATCCCCTGAGCGGGGATTTTCCGAAGCGCTTCTCCGACTATTGCTACGCCATCGGCCGCTACATCGCCCGGCGCACGGAGGGCACCTGCGCCTTCACTCCGGTGAACGAACCCTCGTTCATGGCCTATGCCGGGGGAGAGAAGGGGCTGTTTGCACCCCACGTGACGGGGCGCGGCTGGGATCTGAAGGTCGCGCTCGCCCGCACCGCGATCGAGGGTATCAACGCCCTCTGGGCGGCCTGCCCCGAAGCCCGCATCGTCAATGTCGATCCCCTGTGCCGGGTGGCCTGCCCGCTCGATCGTCCGCACCTGGAGGACGAGGTGCGCGACTTCAACGAGCGTCTCGTGTTCCAGAGCTGGGACATGCTGTGCGGGGCGCTCCTGCCCGAACTCGGCGGCAGCCGCGAGCATCTCGATGTGGTGGGCATCAATTACTACTGGACGAACCAGTGGGAATGGGGCGGTCTCGCGCGCGAGGATGGCGTGATTCCGCCGCTCGCCGACGACGATTCGCGGCGCTGGTCCTTGGGCGATCTCGTTCGCTCCGTATGGGAGCGTTACGGGGGAGAGGTGATGATCACGGAGACCAGCCATATCGGCGACAATCGCGCCCGCTGGCTGCACGAAGTCGCGAAGGAATCGGAGGCCCTCCTGCGCGAGCGCGTTCCGATCCGGGGCGCATGCCTCTACCCGATCCTCGGCATGCCGGAATGGCACGACCCCGACATCTGGACGCCGATGGGCCTCTGGGATCCGGTGTGCCACCGCGACCCTTGCGGAGAGCGGCTGATCTGCGGGCCCATGCTGGAGGCGCTTCGGTCCGTGCGCCACCTCGACCGGCTACACCACGCCGTCCTCACGCGCGCGGGCAGGGCTGTCGGGGATGGGAAGGGCGCAACGCGACCGATGGCGGCCGAATAGGTCCTGGAGCTCCCATCGCGAAACCCGGGACGGATACGCTCTTCGCCCATGCGGGAGTGCTTCTTCACGAACGGCGGATCAGCGCGCGGATTCGCGAGGGCGGATGCTCTCGTAATAGCGCGATACGGCGTCGATATCGTCGGAGGTCAATTTTCCGGCGATCTCCCGCATGACGGCGGACATGTCGTTCTTGCGCGTTCCCGATTTGAAGGCCGACAGCTGCCCCGATGCATATCCGGCCCATTGGCCCTCGAGCCCGGGATAAAGGGGAGGCTCCCCGACTCCGTCCGGCCCATGGCAATTGCCGCAGGCCTGCACCCCGACTTCGCCGTTCCCGACCGAGGGAATGCCGCTCAGCGCAAGATCATGCCCGCGCTTTTCCATGTCGGGGCGCAGCTGACCCGGAGCCGCCAGTCGGTTCGGCAGGCCCGCGTAATAAGCTGCCGCATCCTGCCTTTCCTGCTCGGAGAGCGCCTGCGCGATCGGCGTCATGAAATCGTTGGGCCGCGATCCGTCGGCATAGTTCTGCAGCTGCTTGTACAGATAGGCGGCGGATTGGCCGGTCAGCCGTGGGAACGGCCCCGTCGAATTGCCTTCGCCGAATGGGCCGTGACACTGGCTGCAGGGCGCGGCTCCGTTCGGGTTGCCCTGAGCGGCAAGGGTTGCGCCGCGCTGCGGGTCGGGAGCCGAAAGAGCCTGGGCGCGGACGCCGCTTGCAACCGGCAGGCATGCCGCCGACGCGGCGACGAGGAGGAAGGCCGGTCTCATGGCTGCACCAGAGCGGCAGGGGCGGAAAGATAGTGATTCTTGATCGCATCGGCCGTCCAATAGGCGAGCGCTCCGACTGTGTCCGTCGGGTTGTAGGACGCATTCTGCGGGAACAGGGCCGAGCCGGTCACGAAAACGTTCGGCACATCCCAGCTCTGTCCATAGCGGTTGCAGGCGCTCGTCTTCGGGTCCGTTCCCATGATCGCGCCGCCCGTATTGTGCGTCGTCTGGTACGGCACGACCGAGTAGGGCGCGGTGCGTGGATTGACGACGATCTGGCGTGCGCCCATGCGCTCGGCGATCTCTCCCGCGCGGGATGTCACATAATGGGACATGCGCAGATCGTTCTCGGGAAAATCGAACGTGATCCGCAGGAGCGGCTGACCGAACGCATCCTTGTAGGTGGGGTCGAGGTCGACGTAGTTCGTGCGCCGTGCGCAGGATTGACCATGCACCTGAAGGCCGCCCGAATGGTTGTAGTGCCTGGCGACGGCCTGCTTCCATTCCTGGCCCCATCGCGGCGTTCCCGGGGGAACGGGATGATACTCGATCGGCCTCGCACCCGTGGTGTAGGCGCAGATATAGGCGCCGCCGATGAAGCCGAGCTTCGCGTGATCGAAGTTGTCGCTCACGTAGTCGGAGATCACGGTGCCCAATGCGCCCGCGCCCATGAACTGGTTGAGTTCGACGTCCTCGTCGTAGAAGAGCGAGACGGACCCCATGGTCTGATAGGCATAGTTGCGCCCGACATTGCCCTCGCCCGTGGAAGGGTCGTAGGGCTTGCCGATGCCGGAGAGCAGCATGAGCCGCGGATTGTGGAACGCGAAAGCCGAAAGCACCACGAGCTCGGCGGGCTGTACGGTTTCCTGTCCGGTCGTGAGATCGATATAGGTGACGCCCGTCGCATACTTGCCGTCCGGCGTCAGGTTGACCCGCGTCACGTGCGAATTCGTGCGCAGCTCGAAATTCGCCTGCTGCAGCACCACCGGCAGCAATGTCGTCTGCGGGCTCGATTTCGCGAAGTGCTCGCAACCGAAACGCTCGCAATAGCCGCACACCATGCAGGGTTCGAGCCGCACGCCTTCGGGGTTGGTGTAGGCGCGCGTCATGTTGGAGCTGGGCACCTGATAGGGGCTGTAGCCGAGCTCCATGGCGGCCTTGGCGAAGAGCACGCCGAGATAGGCGGGAGCCGTGGGCGGGTTGGGATAATCGCGGCTGCGTTTTGCCTCGAAGGGATTGCCGCCGGGCCTGATCTCGCCGCCGACATTGCCCGCATAGCCTCCGACGCCGAGCAGATACTCGAACCGGTCGTAATGCGGCTCCAGGTCCTCGTAGGACAGCCCCCAATCCTGGATCGTCAGTTCCTCCGGAATGAAGTCGCGTCCGTAGCGCTCCTCGTGATGGCTGCGCATGCGGAAGTCTTCGGGCTGGAACCGGAAGGTCTGTCCGTTCCAGTGCACGCCCGCACCGCCGAGATCCGTGCCGGGCAGGAACGAGCCGAGCTGGCGCATGGGGAGAGCCTTCTGGTCCGGCGTGTTCCTGAACGTCACCGTTTCCTGGGACAGGTCCTGCATGAGCCCGTGCCGCACCGCAAAGGCGAGTTCGTCGTGCATGCTCGGGCTTTGAAAATCCGGCACGGTGTTGCGCGCGCGGCCTCGCTCCAGGCCCACCATCTTGACGCTGCTGTCCTTGAGTTCGCGGGCGATGATGGCGGCGGTGAAGCCCATCCCGACGAACACCACATCGACGGACGGAAGGGTTCTAGCCACGGCGATGCACTCCGCTGTTGAACTCGGGCAATCCTCCCGGCATGGGGTGATGCTCCTGTCTCGACTGCGCGATCGACATCGGCTCGCGCGTGAAGCGCTGGCCGTGGTCGGTGTAAATGCCGAGATAGGTGGCGTAGGCGCCGGGAAAGCCGATCATGCGCCAGCCCACCATGTCGCGATTGCCGCCATACATGGGGTCGGAGAAGAAGCCCTCGATGGTGTTGGCGAGAAGAGTCTCGAAGAACACGTCCGACGGTACGCCGGACAGGTCCATCTTGCCGGCTTCGAGATCGCGCAGGACCCCGTCCTGATCGTCGGGGCCGAGGCGGGAGAAAGCGGAAGCGGGCGCATTCTTCGCGCCGGTTGGGGCACGCGTTTTCAGTTGCTCGTCCAGGCTCGTGATCGAGGTGCGGTAGAGCTGCGCGGGCGTGAGCGCGAGTTGATAGCCCTGGCTCGGGAGTCCGGTTTCCCACGGACCGGAACGGTAGAGGCGCGCCCCCTGTCCGTAAGCGCCCGCGAGCTGAAGGTCGATATAATTCGGCACGCCCGCGCCCACGGCGCCGGTCCATTGCGGATCGGGCGGGATCAGCCTGTCGACGGCGGATTCGATGAAAGCGGCCTCGAGGGCGTTGAAGAACCGGTAGGGCGCGCGCTTAGCCGGCCTGGGCTGCGCCTGCTGCCGCGCAGGAGGATGAGGCGGGCTTTGCCGAGGCTGGGCTTTGAGTTCCGCGGGAAGGGCGGCGCTCGCGCCGATCACGCCTGCTGCGCGGAAAAGATTACGGCGGGAGATGTCGCTCATGCTCGGCTCCGTGTCGGAACGGCTGACGTCGGACGGCTCTACTCGGAAAATCCCTTCGGCAGCGCGGCGGGACTGGAACGGCCCGCGCATCGGCTCCGCGCCGTTTCATCCTGGATGGCATCGCAGGCGAGCTGGACCTGCGGGATCGTCACGGGCCCCGCCATGCCGAAGACGTCCGGCGCGCGGGAGCGCATGTCCTGCGGGAGCGGCTCGCCCTGAACGGATTTGCCGGAGGGCACCGAAGCCACGTCCTCCGTGGAAAGAAGAGGAGGGGGATGCGGGCTCGTGTGCGGGGCCTGGGTCGAGGTTGTGCTTTCCTGTCCCTGGGCGAAAGCAGCGCCGCCGCATGCGGCGGTCATGAACCATCCGACGAGCACCGGCAGCAGGAAGGACCTTGGCATTGGACCTGAAGACTGGGCAATGGGCACGGCAGTCATGAGGGGCTCCCCATGCGCGGCAAACACAATCATTGCGCGGGCCGGAGTGATCCTGTGTCTAGAACGAACGAGGTGCTCGATTGATCCCGTCTTCGGCTCAGCCAGAGGGGGTAGGGCAGAGGCGATGAGATCGCATCGCCCCAATCACCGGCACGGCTCGGTGGATTCGAGACAGAGCGTCAGACGCGTCAGGGCCTCATGCCAGGCGTCGATGGCGGCGGGCCGGTTGTCGGGCGAGGCCATCCGCATGGCCGAGTAGGCATCGCGGATGCCGCTCAGACGCTGGCGCAGCCCGCCGATGTTGCTGGCCTCGTCGCTGTATCGGGCCACGATGGACCGCGGCATCGCGGCGATCTCGAGCAGGCACTCGTTGATCATGCAGGCGATATTGGCCTCCGGCGGAATTCCCTGGCTGCTCTCGACGCGCTGAAAAATATCGTAGTTCTGCCCATCGGACGTCGTGAGAACGAAGAAGCCGCCATACCCGCTCTCGATATTCTCCACGACGGCGGGGCGACCCGCTCCACCCGCCTGTGCAGAGGCGCATGAAAGCCAAAGGGACAGGACCAACGCGGGGATCGCGCAAATCGCCGACAGCACGCGTCCGAATGCGGCATCACCCATTGATCGCACCTCCTCGGAGGGATGTGGATGATGAGCGATCCGGGTCAATAGACGGCGGAACGCTTATGCGGAAACCGATTGAGAGACCGCTATCCTGGACCGGGGCAGCGGGTCGTCCGCTACCCCGTTTTCGACAGGAACAATACTCTCCTCGTAAGGTTGAATTCCAACGCGAGAGATATGACTGCGGATAGGGATCCGCACGCTTGGCGTTTGCCTCAAGACATCAAACACACCAGGGGAGCGCAGATGCGAGAATTTGCGCCATCCAAGCAGTTCGAGGCTCTCGGCACGTGGAGGGCTCTCCTGCTGGCTTTCGCTGTTTCTTGGTGCCCGCTCGGCCCTTCGCTGGCGCAGTCTCCCCCCGGCCAATCCGCACCCGACCTCGCTGCCCTGTCGCAGGACGACAAGCAGTGGCCGATGGCGATGAAGAATTACGCCGCGACGCGTTTCAGCGGTCTCGACCAGATCAATGCCGGCAATGTCGGGCAACTGAAGCTCGCCTGGACGTTCTCAGTCGGCGCCGACCGTGGGCAGGAAGCCGCTCCTCTCGTCGTTGACGGCACGATGTACGTGGTGGCGCCTTATGCCGGTCCCTATCCGAACCGGGTGTTTGCGCTCGACGCCACAACGGGTGAGCTGAAGTGGTGGTATGCGCCCAAGCCCAATCCTGCCGCGGAAGGCGTCGCCTGCTGCGACGTGGTCAACCGGGGCCTTGCCTATGACAACGGCAAGATCTTTCTCAACACGCTCGACCTCCACACGGTCGCTCTCGACGCGCAGACGGGGAAAGAGCTATGGGTGGCCACGCTCGGGGACATCAATCTCGGCGAGACGGTGACGATGGCGCCGCTCGTGGCCAAGGGAAAGGTCCTGGTCGGCAACAGCGGCGGTGAAATGGGCGTTCGCGGCTGGTTGACCGCCCTCGATGAGAATACGGGAAAGATCGTCTGGCGCGCCTATGGAACAGGGCCGGATTCGGACGTGCTCATCGGCCCCGACTTCAAGCCCCGTTACGACTGGATGAGGGGCAAGGACCTCGGCGTGAAGACCTGGCCGACCGATGGGTGGAAGACGGGCGGGGCAACCGTCTGGGGGTGGCTCTCCTACGATCCCGAGCTCAACCTTGTCTATTACGGAACGGGCAATCCAGGCCCGTGGAATTCCAATCAGCGGCCCGGCGATAACCTCTGGGCCGCGACCGTGTTCGCGCGCGATATCGACACGGGAGCCGCGAAATGGGCCTACCAGACCGCCCCTCACGATCTCTGGGATCATGACAGTGTCAATGAAGCTGTTCTCATCGATCTTGAGATTGACGGCAGGATGCGCAAGACGCTCATCCATCCGGGCCGGACCGGCTACATGTTCGTGCTGGATCGGACGAACGGGGAGGTGATCTCAGCGGAGCCCTACGAGACCGTCACGGTCTACAAGGGCGTCGACATGAAGACTGGGCGTCTTGAGCCGAACCACGAGAAGGAGCCGACCCTCGGAAAGATTGTCGAGGACGTATGCCCCGCGCCGCCCGGTGCGAAGGACTGGCAGCCGAGCGCCTGGTCGCCGCGCACGAAGCTCCTGTATGTGCCGCATCAGCATCTTTGCGCCACCTTCAAGACGGGAGAGGCCGGCTACATCACAGGCACGCCCTATGTGGGCGCGACGGTGGACATGTATGCGGGGCCGGGTGGCCATCGCGGCGAGTTCATGGCCTGGGATCCGGTCAAGAAGACCAAGGTCTGGGCCATCACCGAACGCTTTCCCGTCTGGAGCGGAGCGCTGGTGACGGCGGGCGACATCGCGTTCTATGGAACCATGGACCGTTGGCTCAAGGCCGTGGACGCCAAGAGCGGCAAGGTCCTATGGCAGTTCCGCGGCGGATCGGGCTTCATCGGTCAACCGGTCACCTACATGGGCAACGACGGCGTGCAATACGTCGCCATCATGTCCGGCGTCGGTGGATGGCCCGGCGTGGTGGCCAACGCGGAGATTGATCCGCGGGTGAGGAACGGAGCGCTTGGGTTCACGGGCGCGATGCAGGATCTGCCAGCCCATACGGTGGGGGGCAGCTCACTCCTGGTCTTCGCGTTGCCGCCAAAGGCCGAGGCCGGCGGTACGGGTGCGGCCCCTGCAGGCGTACCTGCACCCGTAGCTCCCACTGCCCCACCCACTCCAACTCCTGCGGCTCCTGCGCAGCAAAACGGGTCCGGTCAGTGATCGACTTCAGGGAGGTCGGGATGGTCGGTTCATCGAAGGCAAGGCTCTTTCGGATGAGCGGCATCGGACCGATGACGGATATCGGCCGAGTGCTCCTGTTGGGTCTCTTCGGGCTGATCTCTTGGGCCGCAGGTGTTTCGGCTCAGCAGCCGGAGCCTCCACCCCCGCAGGCGCCCCCGCCTGCGGTCGGGCTGCCGACGGAACCCAATCCGGCTGAGACCCCCGAACCCAAGCCTCCCCAGTCGTCGTCGCCACAGCAGGGGCAGGGCACGCTCGGCATGGGCGTGCCGACGCAATCCTACACGGGCGCGAGCGGAGCGGCGAAGCTCCTCGCGACGCCGGTCTCGCGCCTCTTTCCGGGCAACGTGCCGATCAAACCCAGTCTTCAAAGTCCCGTAGGCGACAGCCAGGAGGCGGCACAGCGCGGCATGCAGTATTTCCGGGCGTTCAACTGTGTCGGGTGCCATGCTCCCAACGGCGCCGGCGGGATGGGGCCGTCACTCAGCAACAGCACCTTCATCTACGGCTCGGAGCCGGCGCAGATCTACCTGACCATCTACCAGGGCCGCCCGCGCGGCATGCCATCCTGGGGCGGCATGCTGCCCGATACCGCCATCTGGGATCTCGTTGCCTATGTCCGGAGCATCAGCCGGGAACCCTCCCAGCAATGGGGCAAGACCGTGTCGCCACAGATGCCGCAGATCGAGCAAGTGCCCGCGGAATACGTCAGCACCGTCAATCCTTGGGAGCACACCGAGGCGTTCAGCAATGGCCAGAAGCCGAACAGCGCGAAATAGGGAACGCGCCCGTTTCAGGGAAGGGCGGGCGAGGCACATCGCCTTCCTGGCCACGCCTCCCCTGGTCCTGACATTCTTGCCCTCGCACGTGCGAGCCGATGCGCCGATGACGTATCTGCGCACATTCGGCGGCTTCAAGGGTGAACAGATCACGACGTTGATCTGGGGGCTGCTGATCCTGTCGATCGTCGTGGTCGTGATCACCAGCGCGCTCGTGCTCGTCGGCATCCTGATCCGGCGCTCGCCCAGGCCTGCGTCGGCGGCGGGCCGGGAGCCCGTCGGGGAGCATGGCAATGGATTGGCCTGGATCTATATCGGCGTCGGCGTTTCCACGATCGCCCTCATCGGGGCGATGGTCTGGAACGGCTACACCATGGCGGCCGTCAACCGGCCGCCCCGTGATCCTGCCGTCACGATCGAGGTGCGGGGGCATCAATGGTGGTGGGACGTGCGCTACATGAGCAAGGACAGCTCGCGCATCTTCGAAACCGCCAACGAGATCCACATCCCTGTGGGAGAGCCGGTCGAGTTCCGGCTGACCACGGTCGACGTGATCCATTCGTTCTGGATACCGGCGCTCGGCGACAAGGTCGATCTGATCCCCAACCAGACCAACAGCCAGTGGCTGGAGGCGTCGCAGCCGGGAATCTATCGCGGCCAGTGCTCGGAATATTGCGGCCAGCAGCATGCGCATATGGGGCTGATCGTCGTGGCCGATGAACCGGCCGATTTTCAGTCATGGTGGGACAGGCAGCTTCAGCCCGCCGCCGCGCCCGCAGGCCAGCAGGCCGAGCAGGGGGAAACCCTGTTCGTCCTGCGCTGCGGCGCATGCCACAGCATCCGCGGCACGCGCGCCGGCGGACGGCTGGGCCCCAATCTGTCTCATCTGATGAGCCGGAACGCCATCGCGGCAGGCACCCTGCCGAACAATCCGGCCTATCTTTCGGGATGGATCGCCAATCCGCAGACCATGAAGCCCGGCAATCTCATGCCCAATCTCGATCTGTCGGGCCCGGAGCTTGCGAGCATCCGCACCTATCTCGAGGCGCAGAAATAGGGAGAGACCCCGTGGCGGTTGGAACATACGAACGCTCTCCCGGAATGAGAACCGCCGACGACGAATCGACAGTCGGGTCGAAGCTAGAGCGGATCTGGAAGACGAAGCCCGGACTCGGCGGATGGCTGTCCACGGTGGACCATAAGGAACTCGGCATCCGCTACATCGCCACGTCGTTCGTGTTCCTGATCCTGGGCGGCATCGAAGCGCTGGTCATGCGCGTGCAGCTCGCCCAGCCGAACCTGCATGTGCTGACGCCGGAGCAGTACGACCAGCTCTTCTCGATGCACGGGATCACGATGATCTTCCTCTATGCGCAGCCGGTTCTGACCGGCTTCAGCGCCTATCTGTTCCCGTTGATTCTGGGCACCCGCGATCTCGCTTTCCCGCGCCTCAACGCCTTCTCCTATTGGGTTTATCTGGCAGCCGGGCTCTTCATGTATGCGAGCTTCCTTGTCGCGTCCGCGCCCAATGACGGGTGGTTCAATTATCCGCCCTACGCCCTCAAGCCCTATAATCCCGGCCCTAACATGGATTTCTATGCCCTGGGCATGATCCTGCTCGGGATCTCGACCACGGCGGGCGCCATCAATTTCCTCGTCACGGTCCTGCGGACCCGGGCTCCGGGCATGTCGATCAACCGCCTCCCGATCCTGACATGGGGCACCACCACCACGTCGGTGGGAATTCTTCTGTCGATGCCGGCGGTGAGCCTCGCCTTCTTCATGCTCTGGCTCGACCGGCAGTTCGGAACCCACTTCTTCGATCCGAGCGCGCGCGGGCAGCCGCTGCTGTGGCAGCACCTCTTCTGGCTCTTCGCGCATCCGTGGGTCTATATCGTCGTGCTTCCGGCCATGGGCATCGTCTCCGATGCGCTGCCGATCTTCTGCCGCCGTCCACTCGTGGGCTACACGGTCGTCGTGCTCGGCACCGTCGCCACCATGGTGATGGGCTTCGGCGTGTGGCTGCACCACATGTTCGCCACCGGCCTGCCGTTCCTGGCCCTGTCGTTCTTCAGCGGCGCGTCGTTCGTCATCACCGTTCCGAGCGCCGTCGCCGTCTTCGCCTGGATCGCGACCATCTGGACAGGTCGGCCCGTCATCACCACGGCCTTCCTGTTCTTTGCTGGCTTCATCTCGATGTTCGTGATCGGCGGCGTGTCGGGCGTGATGACGGCCTCGGTCGCGGCCGACCGTCAGCTCACGGATACCTATTTCGTCGTGGCGCACATTCATTACGTGCTGATCGGCATCAATCTCTTTCCGGTGATGGGCGGCTTGTACGTCTGGTTCCCCAAGATGACGGGCCGCCTGCTGAGCGAACGCTTGGGCAAGTGGAATTTCTGGACCGTTCTGATCGGGTTCAATCTGGCGTTCCTGCCCATGCACTGGACCGGTCTCGCGGGCATGCCGAGGCGCATCTACACCTACCAGGAGGGCATGGGCTGGGACACGGTGAACCTGACCACCTCCATCGGAGCCTTCGTTCTCGCGGTCGGCGTGCTGCTCCTTCTCGTGAACATCGTCGTGAGCCTGCGCCACGGCGCTGTCGCCGGACCCAATCCCTGGGACGGGCCGACGCTCGAATGGGCAATTCCATCCCCGCCGCCGCCATACAACTTCGCCGTCATTCCCGCCGTCGCGAGCCGCCACCCGCTGTGGGAGGACAGGCTGGCCGAAGGGATGGGGCATTCGTCCGTCCATCGCGGCCTGGTCCTCGACGACGGGAAGGAGATGCTCGCGACGACGGCCCTCGATGCCGAGCCCGACGCCATTTTGAAACTGCCTGAGGATTCCTACACGCCGCTCGTCCTCACCATCGTGATGACGGCCGGTTTCGCGGGCCTTCTGCTGCACTGGTGGGTGTTCGCGGGGATCTGCGCCTGGCTCGTGTTCATGAGCATCCTGATATGGCTGTGGCCCGAGCCCACGCTCGGCCAGACGGCGAGGTGGCACTGATGAGCGACGCTGTTCTCCAGGCTGGGTCCACGCGCATCGAGCCGCTGCCCGTCGGCAGCATCGGCCACAAGGCTTCGGGCTGGTGGGGCATGCTGACTATCATCATGACGGAGGGTGCGCTCTTCTCCTACCTGCTCTTCAGCTATTATTATTTCACCGTCCAATACGGGCGCGAGTGGCTGCCGAGCGAACTGCCCAAATTCCGGCTGTCGCTTCCCAACACCATCATTCTGCTCGTGAGCAGCCTTGCCGTCTGGTGGGGCGAGCGCGGCGCCAAGCGGGGCGCGCGAGGGCAGCTGCTCCTCGGGCTGCTCGGCGGCTTCATCCTCGGTGCGGCCTTCGTGACGATCCAGCTCTTCGAGTGGAAGGACAAGCCGTTCACGTATTCGTCGAGCTCCTACGGCTCGCTCTATTTCACCATCACCGGCTTTCACATGGCGCATGTGATCGCGGGCCTCGTGATGCTTCTCGCCCTGCTCGTCTGGTCGCTCATGCGCTATTTCGATGCCGAGCGCAACGCGCCCGTCTCGATCGGGGCGATCTACTGGCACTTCGTGGATGCCGTTTGGCTGACCGTGTTCTTCAGCCTCTACATCACACCATATCTGGGGTGAGCCATGCCCGAGACCGTGATGAAGGCCTACCATATCGAGCACCCCGCTCCTCACGGCGGCGCCGTCGGCATGGGCCTGCTCTGGACCGGCCTTCTCGCTCCTCCGGCCGCCTGGAGCATCCAACTGCTCGTGAACTATGGTCTTGCGAGCTATGCCTGCTTCCCCCGCGAGTTCCTGCGGGCGACGGTGCTTCCCGGGTGGGAGTGGGTGATGGCCGTTCTCGTCGCCGTGAACATCGCCGCCCTGGCGATCGCCTGCGCCGGAACGGCGATCTCCTACAGGAACTGGCGGCGAACGAGCGAGGAGGCGTCAGGCGATCATCACCGTCTGCTGCAGGCGGGCGAAGGCCGCACGCGCTTTCTCGCCGTGTGGGGCATCTGGTCCGGCGTCTGGTTCGCCATCGCCATCATCTTCGATACGATCGCTGTCTTCTCGGTGCCCCTATGCGGACGTTGAGGTTCCCCACGCTCCTGGCCGCCGCCTGCGCGATCGCGCAACCCGCCTGCGCCCATGCTTTCCGCCCGGACGGCAGCCTGTCCTGGAATGGCGAGGGCTGGATCGTCGCGTCGCTTGCGCTCGCACCCGCGCTCTATGCGCTCGGCGTCCGGACCATGAAGGCGCGGATGCGCTCCCGGCATCCCATCGGGCGGGCCGAGATCCTTGCCTTCGCAGGCGGCATCGCGTCCCTCGTCGCGGCGCTGCTCTCGCCTCTCGGCACGGTGAGCGAGCAGCTTTTCTCAGGACATATGCTCCAGCACCTCACTCTCATGCTGGTCGCCGCGCCGCTTTTCGTATGGTCGCGGCCCTTGATCGTTTTTCTCTGGGCGTTGCCGCGCGGCGGAAGAAAGACGCTCGGACGGCTCTGGGGGCGCGGTGGCCTGGGACGCTTCTTCAAGCTCCTCACGGCGCCGCTGTCGGTCTGGATCTGGTTCTGCGGTCTCTTCGCGTTCTGGCATCTGCCCAAACCTTACACCTGGGCGCTGGAGAGCGAGTCAGTGCATATTCTCGAGCATCTCTGCTTCTTCGTCAGTTCCTTTGCGTTCTGGTCCGTGGTGATCGAGCCTTCCGGGCGCCGGCGCCTCGACTACGGGGCGACGCTGCTCTTCGTCGCCACCGCCGCCATTCTGAGCGCTCTGCCCGGCGCGCTGATGGTCCTGACCTCGCGGGCCTTCTATCCCGTGCACGCAGAAGGAGCCGCCCGATGGGGGCTGACTCTCCTGGAGGATCAGCATCTGGCAGGCCTGATCATGTGGATCCCGGCGGGCTTCGTCTACATGGCCGCCATCGCCATCCTCTTTGTGCTGTGGCTGCGTGCCGCCGAGAAGCGCGCCGTGGCCAACATGCACCGGATCGCCGCCCTGACGTCGACCTTGGCTCTGCTTCTCCTCGTCTCCGGCTGCGAGGAGGTTACGGGCGAGACATCCGCTGCAAGCATGACAGCCTCTCCGACGAGTTTCGGGGGCGACCCTGGGCGCGGAGCCGCCGAGATCGCCCGGGTCGGTTGCGGATCCTGCCACACCATTCCCGGAATCACCGGCGCGAACGGGCTCGTCGGACCCCCGCTCACCATGATGGGGCGCCGGATCTATGTGGCGGGGCTTCTGCGCAACACGCCGGACAACATGATCACGTGGCTGAGAGACCCGCAGAGGATCGTTCCCGGCAACGCCATGCCGAACATGGGGCTGCAGGACCAGCAGGCGCGCGACATCGCGGCCTATCTCTATACCCTGCAATAGGGAGGAACGATCGATCATGCCCTTGGCCGAAGACAGGACCGCCCGCACTGACCGCCCTGGTCCCTGGACTCTGTGGGTCTGGTGTCTCTCCCGGCTCGGGAAGCTCGATTGGGTAACGGCGCTCGCCCTCCTGCTCACCGTCGCAGGATGGAGCCTGATATGGGCACGGGCTCTTCTGATTACCGAGGCCGTTCCCCTCTGGCTCGGATCGATCATGTTCGTCTGCGGACTGGCGCTGATCCCGTTCATGCCGGATCCCTGAGGCCGCGTGATCGCTCTCGGCCGAGAGCGATCATCCGCCATGCTGCTTCCTGAGCCGGTCGAGAAGGGTCATGACGGGGCCGGCGCTGATCCCATAGACGAAGACCGAAAGAAGCACGGCGAGCGCTGTGATCCTCCAGAGCCGCTCCGGATCCGCCGCGTGGCCTTCATTGATCGCGTAGGCCGTGTAGTAGAGCGAGCCGAGCCCCCGGATGCCGAAGAAGCCGATTGCGAGACGCACGGGCATCGGGCGTCCGGAACCGATGAAGGCGAGGAGCATGGCGAGCGGGCGCAGAAGGAAGAGAACCATCAGCGCAAAGACGACCTCGCTTGCCGAGAGCGAGGCAATCACCCCCTCGGCGAGCGCGCCGCCGAACAAGGTCAGGATCAGGATCGAGACGAGCTGCTCGATCTGTTCGGCCGAGCTGTGAATGTCGCGGGTATAGGTGATGTTCTTCGTCGTGTTGCGGATCGTCGCGGCTGCCGTGAAGACGGCCACGAACCCATAGCACCGCGTGACCTCCGCCGCGCCGTAGACGAGGAGCGCGACTCCGACCGCAGCCAGGCCGTTGTTGGATTGGGAGAGGCGAAACTGCTCCGGAAGATGCTGGTTGATCCATGTGACGGCTCGGCCGATGGCGAGTCCCAGACCGATGGCCGCGCCGATCATCCAAAGGTCGTCGACGAGAATCCAATGCCCGAACCATCCGGGCTCGCCTGAGCCTTTGAGAAGAACGAGGCCCAGGGTCACGAAGGGATAGGCCAGACCGTCGTTCAGCCCTGCCTCAGAAGTCAGCGCGAATCGAACCTCCCCTTCCTCGCCGGTTCCCGGCGGGCCGACCTGCACGTTCGACGCGAGAACGGGATCGGTCGGCGCGAGGATGCCTGCGAGCAGGATCGCCGTTGCGAGCGGAAGATCGAGCAGCCACAGGCCGCAGGCGGCAATCGCGGCGATGGACAGCGGCATGCCGAGCCCGAGCGTACGCCAGGTGCTCGACCAGGTTTTGAGGCTGAACGGACGATCGATCTTCAGGCCCGCTCCCATGACAGCAATGACGAGGACGAATTCCAGCAGGACCTCGGCGAGCTTGCTGTAGGTGGCGAAGAATCGTCCAGCCGGCATGGAAAAGAAGAAGGCATAGCCGAACGCGACGGCGAGCATCGGCATGCTCAGGGGAAATCTGCGCAGGAAAACAGGGAGCCAGACGACGCTCAGGACGATAAAGCCAAGGGTTAGAAAGCCGAAGAGCTGGACCTGATGCGCCATGTGAAAGCCCAGGATGCGTGGTCTCGAAGGGCATAGACCGAAAATGCCTTGCTCCGGGAGAAGCCCGTCTTCAGGAGTATCCGGTCGATCGGCACTTGTGGGGCGACGCTCACCATCGCTAATTCCCGGGTTCGGAATCCGTCGACGTGCAGATTCCTCCGATGGGACATTGGGCGACGTCTGCGGTTCTGACCCAGACGGGTCGTGCCGTGAGCGGACGGCTGCAGAAGCTGGAGTCGCGAACGTAGCGATCGTAGGTCGTGGGTCCCGTATGCAGAACGATCGCTCCTCGGGACGCGACGAGCTGTCGGGCCTGTGCGCATGTCATGTTCAGCGTTGTGGCGTATGGCTGCGCCATGACGCCTGTCGACAGGCTCGCGAGGGTGAGGGAGGCGAGAAGGGCTTTCATGAAGCGGATCCCGACGGCTGCCTGGAGAGAAGAAGGAAACACGCCCCGACTCCTCGCTGTTCCCGCATGCGGGATCACAGACGGGTCCCTTCGCCGCTTCATGAGTCGCCGTGTTCAGGCCCTATCTGAGCGAATCGCCCTGATTTCCGTTCGATGAGCCCCCGGAAGCCGCCTGGAAGGCGGCGAGGGATTCGTCGAGATGCCGGGGCGACCGCGTCCCGGTCAGGATGACGCCCTTGAACGATTGCTCCAGGATGAAGGCGAGGGCCTCCCTCAGAGGGCCCGCTCTGTCGCCGGCCTCGTCCGGGATCATCCGGCCCATGTCGAAGGGGCGGTTGACCAGCACGCGCATGCCCGCGTCCTGCGCCATGGCAAAGGCGGGCGCCATGTTCGGGGACAGCCGGTTGTAGGGAAGCTGGATGACGGCGTAGGCTCCCGATGCGCAGGCAAGGCGCGCTGCATCGAGATCGCTGACGCTGGCTCCGAAGGTCGCGACGCCGTTGGACCGCGCATAGGCGATGGCTCGCTCTACGTCCTTCGACGCGAGAGCCGCCGCGCTCGCCTTGTGGATCTGGAGGAGGTCGATGCGCCCGAGCCGCTCCAGGCTCCTGTCCAGGCTCCGGCACAGGGCATCGTAGGAATGGTCCGTGAAGCCGCTCTGCTCCGCGGCGTTCCAGTGCTCGCCCATCTTCGTGCTGACGGTGAGCTGCGAGGCCCCTGCTCCCTGGCTTCTCAGAAAGCTCCCGAAAATCCGTTCGCTGGTACCGTAGGCCGGGGCCGTGTCGAAGAACGTGATCCCTTGCGAGACCGCGTGATGGAGGAGGGCAAGCGCATCCTCCTCCGTCGGCGGCTTTCCCTCGCGATAGCCCCACGCCCGGCCGATGGACAGGAGACCGAGGCCCAGGCTGACGGGAGCGATGTCCATGGTGCCGTTCATGGCTGCGCGACTTTCGGGTGGAAGAAGGATTGCGGCTTCACATCCTCCATCCGGAAGACGCCGCTCCCCGCGATGACCTGCCCGGTGCCGAGGCGGAGATTGCGGGCCGTGCCGTGGCCCTTCAGGAGGGCGCCGCGGCGGTCGGGGTCCGGATCGCGGAACGATCCGCCGGCGGCGAGAGTGCAAGTGTCGACCGCGATCGGGCCGAGGAGCTGGCTGCCGGATCCCAAAGTGGTGTCGCCGAAGACCGAGGCGCCGCCCTGATAGCGGCCGTGATCCCCGATGGCGATGCGCGCGCCTGGGCGGTTGGCCTTTGCGGTGAAGCCTCCGCCTTCTCCGAAAAGATTGAAGCCGCCGATCGTGAGCGTGCCCGTTTCGGCGGCAAGCCAGGTGTTCGAATGGAACGTGTTGCCGTCGCCGATGAGCAGCGCGCCGGGAACCGAGCAATGAAGGGTCACGCAGGGATAGAACACGTTTCCTGTTCCGATCCGCGCATGGGCGCAATGAGGGTGGAGAAAGGATCCAGGACAACGTTGCCCCGCTCCGCGAGGGCCAGCACCGCCTCGATACCGAGAAGACCGAGAGCGCGGCGTGCCTCGTCGATTGTTGCGATCACGCTCGATCCAGGCTCCATCGCTTCCTTGCGCTCCCTCGGCGAATTCCAGGTCGTGAGCGAGTTAAGACGCGCAGCGCCACGGCTGCAAGCGGGTTCAGTCGCTCACAGCTGATGGGCTGTCGCTCATTGCGGACGGGGTGCCGGCATCCAGGGGCTTGGAGGGAGGCTGGGCGCGATCAGGCTCACGCCGAAGACGTCGCAGAGCCTGTCGGGGCTCAGCACCGCATCGGCCTGGCCTCGCGCCACGAGGCGGCCCACCTGCATGAGAACCAGGCTGTCCCCGGCATCGGCGGCGAGCTGGAGGTCATGGAGCACGGCGAGGATGGTCAAGCCGTCCCGCGCAAGGCTTCTGGCTGCGTTCAGCAGCGCGAGCTGGTGCTTGAGGTCGAGGCTGGCGATGGGCTCGTCGAGAAACAGGACCTGCCGCGTCTCGACGGTGCGGCCCGCTTCGAGCTGGGCCAGGACCCGCGCGAAATGGACCCTCTGTCGCTCGCCGCCCGAGAGCGTCTGATAATTGCGGCGCGCGAGGTGCGCCACGTCGGCCTGTTCGAGGGCGCCGAGGACGATGCGCTGCCGGTCGCCGCGGCTCAAGCCGCGGCCGATGCCTTCGACCCCGAGCCGGGTGACCTCGAAGGCCGAAAAGGGAAAGCCGAGCTCGGAGGCCTGCGGCATGACGGCCCGTCGATGGGCCAGGCGCCACGCCGGGATCGTGCGAAGCGGGCGTCCATCGAGCAGGACCTCGCCCTCGCTGGGAGAGAGCTCGCCGCACAACACCCGCAGGAGAGTCGATTTTCCCGCGCCGTTGGGACCGACGACGATGGTGACCGTCCCGCTCTCGACGACCAGGTCGATGCCCTCGATCAGCGCGCGTCCGCCAGCCTTGTAAGTGACGGCTCTTGCTTCCAGGATCGCGCTCACAGGACGATCCTTCCCTGACGGCGCAGCAGCAGCCACAGGAAGAACGGCGCGCCGAAGGCGGCGGTGAGAATGCCGATGGGCAATTCCGCGGGCGCCGCGACGGTGCGCGCCACGGTGTCGGCGGCCACGAGCAGCGCGGCGCCGAGGAGCGCGGAGGCCGGCAGCAGCATGCGGTGGTCGGGCCCCGCGACGAGACGCAGGACATGCGGCACGACGATGCCGACGAAGCCGATCATGCCGGCGCAGGCGACCGATGCACCGACGGCAACCGCCACGAGCAGGATCGCCGCCGCCTTCACCCGCTGCACCGGCACGCCGAGGTGAAAGGCCTCCGCTTCTCCGAGAGCGAGCGCATTGAGGCCGCGCGCCAGGAAGGGCGTGACGACAAGAACCGGAAGGATCAACGGCGCCGCGACGGCGACCTTGGTCCATGTGGCGCCGCTGAGCGAGCCGAGGGACCAAAATGAGAGATCGCGCAATTGCCGGTCGTCGCTGAGATAAGCGAGAAAGCCCATGAGGGCCCCCGACAGCGCGCCGAAGGCGATGCCCGCGAGCAGCATCACGGCGATCGAGGTGCGCCCCTGACGCGTGGCGACGAGATAGAGACCCATGGTGGTGATCAGGCCGCCCGCGAAGGCGCCGATGGGTAGCGCGCTGAAAGGAAGCGGACCGATCAAGGGCGCAAGCAGAGTATCGCCGACGACGATCGTGGCGGCCGCGGCGAGCGCCGCGCCTGCGGACACGCCGACAAGGCCGGGATCGGCGAGAGGGTTGCGGAAGAGGCCTTGCATGAGCGCGCCGGAGCTGCTCAGCGCCGCGCCGATCAGGAGCCCGAGCAGCAGGCGAGGCAGACGCACCTGCAGGATGATCAGCGCATCGCCGGACGATGCGGACGAGTGCCCGGTGACGATGCTCAGAACGCGCCGCAAGGGAACGCCCGTCGCTCCCGCGCCCAGGGCCGCGATGCCGGTGAGCGCGAGCAGAAGAACGAGCGCCGTCATCAGCAGAGGATTGCGGCTTTGCACCGGCGCGAAGCCGTGTCCGCCCGTCGCAAGCCTCGTCATGGTTGTCCGGCCTCGCCGATCTGATCGGGGTGCAGGGCGGCCATGAGATCGCGCGCGGCGGCTGGCGTCCGCGGTCCGAATCCGAGGAGATAGAGCGAATCCATCACCACGAGCCTGCGTGTCCCGGCGGCGGGCACGGCGGCGAAAGCCGGGAGCGCGAAGGGGTCCTGCGCCGCGCCGCCGGGGCCCTGGTCCATCATCACGATGGCTTCGGGAGCGGCCGCGATGAGGCCTTCATCGGACATGGGCTTCCAGCCGCTCAGCGAGGATGCCGCGTTGGTGGCCCCTGCAAGGGCCAGGATCGCGTCCGCCGTCGTGTTCTGCCCGCCGACGAGAGGGCGGCCGTTCTGAAGCGACAGCACGAACAGCGCGCGTGCGGGACGCGTGATGCGAGCCTTCGCCTCCGCCAGTTGCGTGAAGGCTTCCTCGATCTCGCGGATCAGGGCCGCGCCGCGCTCAGGGAGACCGAGCGTTCGTGCGATCACTTCGACGCGCGCGACGATTCCCGCGGCGCTCGGCTGGTCGGGAACACGCACCACGGTCACGCCCGCCTGCTCGATCAGGCGAAGCGCATCGGGCGGGCCCGCGCCTTCCGCGGCGAGCACGAGCGAGGGAGCGAGCGACAGCACGCCCTCCGCGCCGAGGGCGCGGACATAGCCGACATTCGCCTTCGTCTTGAGAGCCTCGGGAGGATAGAGGCTGGTGGAATCGACCCCGACGATCTCGGAATCCTGCTTGAGCCGGTAAAGGATCTCGGTCACCGCGCCGCCGATGCTGACGATCCGGCGGGCGGGGGCTGCGGCCCTGGCGTGACGCGCAACGAGCATCACGGCGGGGCTGGCGATGAGGGCGCGGCGGGAGAGCGTCATGACAACGGTCCTTACTTCGTCAGAATGAGTTTGCCGTTCGCCGTGACCCGCAGGCGATAGCGCTCGCCGCGATGCACAAGCACCACCTCGCGTTCCGTCCCAATCAGGCTTGCGACGTCGATCTCCCGCATGGGGGCAGGCCTGTCGCCCTTGGAATCCGATGGAGGCAGGGTGTGCACGGCTTTCTCCAGTTTTTATACGTTCTAAATTCAATGCTTGGAAGTCTTCTCATGTATTCGCAGTTTAGAATTGTGTAAAACTAGCGAAGCACGAGTCTCTATTGACGCGGTTACTTGATTTGGATATCGGATGTAAAGCCTCTTCCGACAGGCAAGAAGGCG
The DNA here is from genome assembly GCF_055792805.1 of Microvirga sp. HS2. Classification (NCBI taxonomy): domain Bacteria; kingdom Pseudomonadati; phylum Pseudomonadota; class Alphaproteobacteria; order Hyphomicrobiales; family Methylobacteriaceae; genus Microvirga; species Microvirga sp. HS2. The sequence goes on along the minus strand of NZ_JBVVAJ010000001.1, from coordinate 189,319 downwards.
ATAGCCAGCCAGCGTGAATTCACTTCCGCGCGAGCCAGCCAGTCATCAAGAAAAACATCGTTAAAGACTGGAATCGTCAGGATGATTACCTTCCTGCGCGAAGGCCTTCGCGCGTCTACTTCACCCTTTGCTCTTCTCGTTCTCGCGCCTCTGGCGGGCGTTTCGTTTGGCTCGGACGCGCAGGCGCAACCCGCGCCGAATGCGGAAGCCACGCTGGAGCTCGATACGATCACCGTGACCTCCGGGAAGACCGAGGACCGGGCGATCAACGATCTGGCCGGATCGAGCGTGGTCACGCGCCGTCAGATCGACCTGCTGCAATCCTCCCGCGTCTCCGACGTTCTTCAGGGCGTGCCGGGCGTCGCCGTGCAGGAGACGGGCACCGATCCCGGGCAGGCGGTCAACATCCGCGGCCTGCAGGATTTCGGCCGCGTGAACGTGCTCGTCGATGGAGCGCGGCAGGATTATCAGGTGAGCGGCCACGGCGCGAACGGCACCTTCTATCTCGACCCTGAACTGATCGGGCAGGTGGACGTGGTGCGCGGGCCGGTTTCCACCGTCTATGGCTCAGGGACCATCGGGGGCGTCGCCTCGTTCCGGACCCGCACCATCGACGACATTCTGACACCCGATGAGCGATACGGCGCGGCGCAGAAACTCGGGCTCGGGACGAACGGCGCGGGTGTCGTCACCAACAGCATGGCCGGTGCCCGCATCGGCACGGCCGCGGACGTGTTTGGGCAATTCGTCTACCGCAACACCAACAATTATCGCGACGGCGACGGCAACACGGTTCCGGATTCCGATTCCGAACTGACGTCGGGCCTGTTCAAGTTCAATCTCTTCCCGACGGACGGCCATGCCTTGAGCGGTTCCGCCCTGCTGCAGAACTATGCCTTCACGAACAACGGCGACACCAGCGTCGGAACCCGGTTCAGGAACGATGTCACGGCCAATACCTATACACTCGGCTACCGCTTCAGCCGGCCCGACAACCCTTGGCTCAATCTGAGCGTGAAGGGATACTACACCACGACCGAGGATCATAAGCGGGTCGTGACGCCGAGCAGAACCTACGGCTCCCTCGGGGTGGAGCCGGGCGATCCCCTCGATTACAGCATGGAGACGCTCGGCTTCGACATCAGCAACACGTCGCGCTTCGAAGCCTTCGGTTTGGGGCATGCGCTGACCTTCGGCATCGACGGCGCGCGCGACCGGGGCGAAACCCTCGATCGCGCGGGCGGCTACGGCGCGGCCTTCACGCCGTCCGGCGAACGCAGCCTGTTCGGCGGCTTCGTTCAGGACGAGGTGCGCGTCACGCCCTGGCTGCGAGCCATCGGCGCCCTGCGCTTCGACAGCTATGAACTGAATGGCGGCGGCATCAGCGCGGATGGCTCGCGCGTGTCTCCGAAGATCACGCTGGGCGTGGAGCCGGTGAAAGGGATCGAGTTCTACGGTACGTATGCCGAAGGCTATCGCGCGCCGTCGATCACGGAAACCCTCATCCAGGGCTCCCATCCGTTCCCGATCTTCAACATCCTGCCCAATCCCGACCTCCGGCCCGAGGTCGCGCACAACCTCGAAGCGGGCGTGAACGTGCAGTACGACGACGTGCTGAGGGCCGGCGACAGCGTCCGCGCCAAGGCTTCCGTGTTCCAGAACAGGATCGACGACTACATCGACTCCGTCGCGGTCGGGCCGGTCTACAATGTGCCGGTCGTTCCGGGCATGCCGGTCGAGGCGTGCGCCTTTGCTCCGTATCTGTGCCTCATCGGGATTCAGGATCAGCAATATCGGAACATCGCCAGAGCCCGGCTGCAGGGTGCGGAGCTCGAAGCGGCGTATGACTGGGGCGGCGGCTTCGTGACCATCGCGGGTACCCTCATCGAGGGCAGGAACGACATCACAGGCGATCCCTTGAACTCCGTCGTTCCCAATCGCATCAGCACCACGTTCGGCCTGAGGCTGCTCGACGACAAGCTCACGGTGGGCACGCGCCTGACATTCGTCGATTCCAGCAAGAAGAACGTGACAAACCCGACGTCCGGCTACGGGCTCGTCGATCTCTTCGCGTCCTATCGCTACGACGAGACCATCAGCGGCGACATCACAATCCAGAATCTCTTCGACCGGCAATACACGCAGTACCTGAACAGCGAGCCGAGCCCCGGCCTGACGGCGAAGTTCGGACTGACGGTGAAGTTCGCCAGCCGCTGATTCCCAACCCTCACACCTGATCCAAGGAGATTCTATTCGATGTTCATCGCCATGAACCGGTTCAAGGTCCTCAAGGACGCACGGGAAAAATTCGAGGAGCGCTGGCTTTCGCGCGAGAGCTACCTGCACGAGCTCGACGGCTTCCTGGAATTCCACATGCTGCGCGGGCCGGAGCGTGAGGACCACGTGCTCTATTCCTCGCACACCCTGTGGGCCACTAAGGCGCATTTCGAGGCCTGGACGCGCTCCGACCAGTTCCGCGCGTCGCATACCCGCGCCAGCACCGCCGGCAACGGGCCCCTGACCCTCGGCCACCCGGAATTCGAGGGTTTCGAGGTGTTCCAGACCATCCGGCAAACTCGGAAGGAAGCCTGGTGACCACGATGGCGACAGGACAGGATACGGACGCCCTGATCCGGCAGGATCTCGCAGCAAAGCCCGACGGGGTTCTGGAGACGATCGCGGACACGCGCGGCGTGCCGCTTCAGCAGGTTCTCGACTGCCTCGGGCAGGAAGCGGCCGCGGGCGTTCCGGGCGCTCTTTTCGAAAGGATCTGGGAGGATCTGACCTCCTGGGGCGACATCACCTTCGTGGTTCACACCCGCGACGGCGTGTTCGAATGCAAGGGCGGCGTGCCGCCGGGAACGTCCGGGCGCGGCTATTTCAACATCCACGGCGACAGCCCCATCGGCGGCCATCTGCGCATGGATCGCTGCCGCGCGATCTATTTCGTCGACCGCCCGTTCTTCGGCAAGCGCTCCTGCTCCGTGCAGTTCGTGAACGAGGAGGGCGGGGTGATGTTCAAGATCTTCGTCGGACGAAACGAGGATCGCAGCCTTAAAGAAGATCAGCTCGTCCGGTTCGAGGCCCTGCGCGCCGGTTGTCTCGACCATGCGCAGGCCCTAGGATCAGGAGCATGACGCAGAAAGATCCGACCCTGCCCGTAGACGACGAGGCGCGGCTTCTCGCCAAGAAGCTCATGCGCACCGCGCGCTCCGGCGCGCTCGCCACGAACGGCGCCGACGAGGGCATGCCCTTCGCCAGCCTCGTGGCGGTGGGCACCGATCTCGACGGCTCCCCTGTGATCCTCACGTCGCAGCTCTCGATTCACACCCGACTGCTCGCGGCAGACGAGCGCTGCTCCCTGCTGCTTTTCGCGATTGGCAAGGGCGATCCGCTGGCTCATCCGCGCCTGACCCTGCTCACCCGGGCCGAGCGGCTGGAGCGCGGCTCGGACAGGGCGCAGCAGGTTCGCCGCCGCTATCTGCTGCAGCATCCCAAAGCCGCGCTGTATGTGGACTTTCCCGATTTCGCCTTCTGGCGCCTGAACGTCGCTTCGGGCAGCCTCAACGGCGGTTTCGGCCGTGCCTATCGCATGGCGCGGGAAGACCTGCTCACCGACCTCTCCGCCTTTCCGGGCTTCGCGGAGCTGGAGGCCGGCGCGGTGGAGCACATGAACGAGGACCACGCCGAGGCTGTGGCGCATTATGCGACGAAGCTCTGCGGCGCCCGCGAAGGCGCGTGGCGGCTGATCGGCATCGATCCGGAAGGATTGCAGCTGGCCCTGGGCGACGAGCTGCTGCGGCTGCCGTTCCCGCGTCCGCTGCAAGGGCCGGAAGAGCTGCGCCCCATGCTCGTCGATCTCGCGAAGGAGGCGCGGGGCAAGACTGTGTAAGCAGAGGCCCGGAAAAGAGCCTGCGGGAGGGGTCACGACGATCGCACGATGTTCGGCAGGGCCTGGGCCAGGGCATCTGGATTGAAGGGTTTTTCCCAGCGCGGCACATTCGCATAGGCGGCCGGCACCGAGGATGGATCGTAGCCGGTCGCGAAGACGAACGGGATGCCGCGCTCCGCGAGGGCGTCAGCCACGGGGAAAACCTCTTCGCCGCGCAGGTTGATATCGAGAACGGCGGCGTCGATGCTTTCGCCGGAAGAGAGCAGCCGCAACGCCCTATCGCGCTTCGGCACCGGGCCGACGACCTCCGCGCCGAGCTTTTCGAGGGCCCTCGCCATGTCGTCGGCGATGAAATATTCGTCCTCAACCACGAGAACCCGGTAGCGGGCGAGCGCTCCCTTCTTGGCAGGATCCGTCATGGCCTCTCCTCCTCGTCCGAACCTACGGGAGCTTCCGCTCTCGTGATTAAGTCGTCTTCGGGGCTTTCCGAATAACATAGTTTAATCGCGCGCCGTTCCCTGTCCTCTATGCTCATTGACGTAAGAGGCGACCCGGCAATGGCAGGTTCCCTGATCCGCAAACTGGAGCATTTCGCGAGGGTCTCAGGCGGCGAGAAGCGGCCTCTCGGTGGTGCATGGAACGGCGCGCTGCAGGACATGCGGGCGTCCCGTGCCGCCGTCTTGCGGGAAATGCCTTCAAGGAGATGCCACTCGCCATCCGAACCCGAAATCCATTCAGAGGCTGTCCTCTTCAACGACAGCGGCTTGCATCATGGCGGCCAGGGACACGGGACGGATGCCACCGATGAGAGAGATGTGACGATACCTGATCGCGTGGAAGCCTTGCCCCCGCCGTCGGTCGAGATAAGCGCATGGAACAGCCCCGTCCCAAGATGATCTCCTGGCCCGCCGGCACCGGCGAGATGGCGGAACGGATCCGGGTTCACGATTGGGCATCGACTCCGCTGGGATCTGCCGAGACCTGGCCGCAGAGCCTGAAGACGACCATCGATCTCCTGCTGCCCAGCGGGTTTCCGATGATTGCCCTCTGGGGACCGCAGCTCATCCAGGTCTACAATGACGGTTATCGTGATCTCATGGGTCTCAAGCACCCGGCAGGATTGGGGCAGCCGACCCGTGAATGCTGGCCCGAGGTCTGGCACATCAACGAACCGATCTATCGTCGGATCCGGGCAGGCGAGACGCTCACCTTCGAGAACGGACTCTATCCGCTCGCCCGTTCGGGCCGCCTCGAGGATGCCTGGTTCACCCTGACCTACAGCCCGATCCGGGACGAAACCGGCGCCATCACCGGGGTGCTCGTGACGCTGATCGAGACGACGGGCCGCGTCCTCGCGGAGCGTGCGTTGCGCGAGAGCGAGCAGCGCTACCGCGCGCTCTTCGATTCGATGGACGAGGCCTATGCGGTGGTCGAGGTCATGCACGATGCCGCGAAAGGGTGGAACGACTTCCTGTTCCTGGAAGTGAATTCCGCCTTCATGAAGCATACCGGCATGCCGTATCCCGTCGGGCGCACGGCCACGCAGATTCTCGGAACGCCCAATCCGCACTGGGCTGAAATCTACGGCCGCGTTGTCGAATCCGGAGAGCCGATCCGTTTCGAGGAAGCCGAGTTGACCCTCGGGCGCGTCTTCGACCTCAACGTCTTCCGCCTCGGCGGACCAGGAAGTCGGCGGGTGGCGGTGCTCTTCACGAACGTCTCCGAGCGCAAGCGTTCGGAAGCCGCGCTGCGAAAGAGCCAAGAGCGGCTGCGCCGGGTTCTGGAAACGGAAGCCGTGGGCGTGCTGTTCTTCGATCGCGAGGGAACGCTCATCGATGCCAACGACGTGTTTCTGAGACTGACCGGCTGGTCGCGGGAGGACATGGAGGCTGGCAGCCTCGACTGGCAGCGGATGACCCCGCCCGAATGCGCAACCGAGAGCGAAGCGCAGATGCGGACCCTGCTCGAGACGGGGCGCATCGGTCCTTACGAGAAAGAATATCTGTGCAAGGACGGCAGCCACTCCTGGATGCTGTTCGCCGGCCGCGATCTGGGGGACGGCACCATCGTGGAGTTCGCCATCGATATCAACGCTCTCAAGAAGGCAGAGGATGCGTTGCGCGACAGCGAGGCGCGGTTCCGGGGACTCGTCGAGGGGCTTGCGCAGGCGGTCTGGGAAACCAATGCGGACGGCGTCGTCGTCGAGGACAGTCCGACCTGGCGCGCCTACACCGGGCAAACGCAGGAGGAATGGCTGGGTGACGGCTGGCTGGATGCGATCCATCCCGACGATCGCGATTATGCCGAACGGCAATGGCGGGAGGCGGTCGTCGCCCGACGGGAGCTCGATGCGGAGTTCCGGCTCCGGCGCGCCGGCGGCGGTTGGCAATGGACGAATGTCCGCGCCGTTCCGCTGCTCGGACCCAAAAGCCGCGTGCGCAAATGGGTCGGCATGAACATCGACATCGGCGCTCGGAAGGAGGCCGAGGCCGCGCTGCGCGACAGCGAGGAGCGGTTCCGCCTGGTTGTCGAAAATGCCCATGATTATGCGATTTTCATCACTGATCCGCAGGACCGGATCAGCGATTGGTTTCCGGGAGCGGAGACGGTTTTCGGCTGGAGCGCGGAGGAAATCATCGGCCGGTCCGGCGCTGTCATCTTCACCCCCCAGGATCGCGAGGCGGGCGAGCCGGAAAAGGAGATCGAGATCGCCCGCACGGGAGGCACCGCTGCGAACCGGCGCTGGCATTTGCGTAAGGATGGGCGAAGGGTCTTCATCGAGGGCAGCGTCGCGGCCCTGCGCCGGCAGGACGGCAGCCTGCAGGGCTTTCTCAAGATCGGCCAGGACGTCACCGAGCGTCGGGCGTATGAGGAGACGCTGAAGGCGAGCGAGCGGCATGCCAAGTTCCTGCTGGCGGAGCTCCAGCACCGCGTGAGAAATACCCTCGGCGTGATCCGCTCCATCGCGCGCCGGACGGCGGAAACCAGCGAGACGGCGGAGGATTACGCCATGCATCTCGAGGGCCGCATCGATGCCTTCGCCCGGGTCCAGGCCGCCGTCACCCGCGATCCGGAGGCGGGGCTCGATCTCGAAATGCTGGTGGCCGACGAGCTGCGCGCCGTGGCGGCCCACGAAGGCGAGCAGGTGAAGAGCATTTCCGGCCCCAGGATGCGCCTCCAGCCGAAATCCGCCGAGACGCTCGCTCTTGCCGTTCATGAGCTGGCGACGAACGCCGTCAAATACGGGGCGCTCGCCGCACCGGAGGGGCGCATCGAGGTCGCCTGGAGCGTCGATTCATCGGGCGGCCACCCGCGGCTCGTCTTTCGATGGATCGAGACGGGGGTGCCCCTTGCCAATGCCCGGCCGAGGCGGCGCGGGTTCGGGACCGAGCTGATCGAGCGCACTCTGAACTATGAGCTCGGCGGCGAGGCGCAGCTGGATTTCACGCCCGACGGCCTTCACTGCACCATCGTCCTGCCCGTGGACGCGCACCTCTTCCTGCTCGATCGGAAGAACCGCCGGCACGATTGAGGCACCGGACGAGAAACCGTCCTCATGCCCGATGCGCTGGAATTGCTTTCTCTGGCGTGGAATCCGCGTGTGCCTTCGCCTCGCCGGATATTTGAACGGAGAGCCGGAACCCCTTCGCCGAAATGGGTTCTCGTCTCCCGATCGTGCCCTCAGGCCGGGCGCCCGGCGTCAAGCCGAGAGGTGCATGTAGAGCGCAGCCCTGACGAGGCGGTCGGGGCCGATATCGTCCTGCGCGTTGAACTTCATCAGTTCGGCGAGCCGGCGGCGGGCGCGGTTGATGCGGCTCTTGATCGTACCGATGTTCGTGCCGCAGATCCGCGCGGCGTCCTCATAGGTCAGACCCTCCGCCGTCACGAGCAGAAGCGCCTCGCGCTGATCGATGGGAAGCTGGCCGAGCGCCTTCAGCATATCGTCGAAATCGAGACGCGATCCCTGCTCGGGCATCACGGCGACCTTCTCGGCCCATGCGCCGTCCGGATCCTCGACCTCGCGCTTCCTGCGCCGGACCTGCGTGAGAAAATCGTTGCGCAAGATCGTGAAGAGCCAAGCCTGCATGCTGGTGCCGGGCTGGAATTTATCGAGATTGCTCAAGCCCTTCAGAAGAGCCGCCTGCACCAGGTCGTCCGCGCGGTCGACATTGCCGCAGAGCGAGATCGCAAAGGCGCGCAGGTGAGGAATGGCGGCAAGCATCTGCTCCTTCGAGGGGGTCTCTGCCGCCATTACGCATTCCTTCCAATCTCAGAACCCAAGACCAGACGTCTCCTGGACGGACGGCGCATTAACCTATGTGAAGCGCAACTGCATTCTGGTGAAACGGGCTTATCGGGCGAATATGGCCGAAGAAGGCGGCAAGTCCTCACATGCATTGCATGTCTCATGGTGCGATTAAGTCATTTTCATGCTGCGACCGCCACTCGGACTTTAGTTTTGCCTCGAAGGGGTTAAGCTTTTGCCAAGTCCTAAAATTACATAAGTGAATGAGGTTCCGGTCCTTCTCGCCGATATTCGCCTTTGGACTGCCAGATGTGATTCTCCCGATCCAGGTCCCCGCCTATCGCCCTGCGGGCTCATCACGGTCCCTGTGGCCCACCTGACAGGTATGCACATCCAATGACGCTGACCCGCTGCATGATCGTCGAGGACCAGGCCCTGATCGGCATGTCACTCGAAGCGTTTCTCGAAGATGCCGGCTTCAGGGTGGAAGGACCCTTCCCGAGCAGCGCTCAGGCCATGCGCTGGCTTGAAACCGAGACGCCGGACATCGCGCTTCTCGACGTCATGCTCAAGGACGGCACGTCGCTGGAGATCGCCCGCGTTTTGAAGAGCCGGGGCATTCCCTTCGTGATCTATTCCGGACTGCCGCCGGCAAGGCAGGGGCCGTCCGAATTGCAGGGCGTGCCGTGGCTCGAGAAACCCGTCAGCCGGGAGGTCCTGGCGGCCGCTCTCGATGGACTTCTGGCCGAACGGCAACCCTCCGCCATGCCGGGCGGATGATGGCACGAGGGGGGGTCCGAGCCGAAATATCGAAGGCGGCCGTGCGACGCATCACGGGACAAAGCGGACCCGGGTTCCCGCTCCGAAGGGCGCGCTGCTTGGGTCGTGAGCATCGGATTGATTCCAAAAGCGGATTCCACTTTGCTCCGCGATGGTCTAGAGCCGGATTCCGGCAGCTTTCCCAGGTGGCTTACCTTCCATGACGACACGCTTTCATCGCGGCGACCTGCCCGCGGATTATCAGCCAGGCCCCGCGATCGCGATCGATACCGAGACGCTCGGCCTCAACCCGCACCGGGACCGGCTCTGCGTGGTCCAGATCTCGAAGGGCGACGGGGACGCCGACGTGGTCCAGATCCTGAAGGACGGCCCGGCCCCGGAGAACCTGATCCGCGTCCTGGCCGATGAGAGCGTGCTCAAGATCTTCCATTATGCCCGCTTTGATCTCGCGGTGCTCTTCCATGCCTTCGCGGTGATGCCGCGGCCCGTCTATTGCACCAAGGTGGCTTCGAGGCTGGTGCGCACCTACACGGACCGGCACGGCCTTAAGGACCTCGCGCGGGAGCTCCTCGGGGTCGAATTGTCCAAGCAGCAGCAATCCTCCGACTGGGGGGCCGAAACCCTCACCCCGGCCCAGCTCGATTATGCGGCCTCCGACGTGCTGCATCTCCATGCCCTCAAGGACAAGCTCGACCAGAGGCTGGAGCGGGAGAATCGCCTCGGCATCGCCCATCAATGCTTCTCGTTCCTGCCGACAAGAGCCCAGCTCGACCTGCTCGGCTGGCCCGATACCGATATTTTCGCCCATAGTTGACGCAGGCTTAAACTTTCCCGCATAAAACCCATATCCGTCATAACATCGCCATCACCGCTGGGCATGGCGCCAAGTCGCGATGAGACGGTAAGGGATTGGATTAAACGTGGCGGGATTCCAGGGCACCACGATGCAGAGTGGCCCGGCCTCGAGGCCGGCCGCGCGCGCGCGCGCCTTCCGGCAGGCCAGACGCCATTCCCGCTGGGTGCGCTTCGCCAAGATCGCCATCCCCCTGGGATCCGTTCTGTCCATGGCGGCCGTGGCTCTCTTCGCGTATCTGGAGCCCTTCGCCCAGATCGAGAACCTGAGCTTCGACCATATCGGGGTCAACGGCACGAACGTGACCATGGAGGCCCCCAAGCTCACCGGGTTCAAGAACGACAACCGGCCCTACGAGGTCACGGCCAGCGCCGCCACGCAGGACGTGCGCAAGCCCAATTTCGTGGAGCTGAAGGATTTGAAGGCCCGCATCGTCACCGACGAGAAGGGCAGCGTCGCCAGGCTCGAGGCGATTGTCGGCGTGCTCGACACCCAGAAGGAGCAGATGAACCTGCAGCAGAGCGTCCGGGTGACGACGGATGCGGGCCAGGAAGTCCAGATGCGCTCCGCCTTCGTGGATTTCAAATCCGGCGGAGTGACGTCCAACGAGCCCGTCACCGTGATCCTCGGCGGCAACGGCCGGATCGAGGCCGAAGGGCTCAGGGTCATCGACAACGGCAAGGTTCTGAGCTTCAAGGGGCGGGTTCGCACCACCTTCACCCCGTCGTCCTCCGAGCCTGCGGCTTCTGCCCCGGCCGGGGCCGATTCCACGGCCCCCGTCTCTCCTCCTGCCGCCCCCAAGGCGGCCCAACCGACAAGTGTTCGTCCATGATGAGTTTCGCACGTCACGCGCTCGCTCTTGCGCTTCTCGTTCCGGCAGCGACCTCCGCCGCCTGGGCCCAGGCCTCGAAGGAGCGCGCGGTGGGCTTCGGCAATTTCGGCTCCAGCAAGGAGCCGATCAAGATCGACGCCAACAAGCTCGACGTGTTCGACAAGGAAGGCCGGGCGGTCTTCTCCGGGGACGTGGTGGCGGTTCAGGGCGAGAGCACCATGAAATGCACCGCCATGACCGTGTTCTACGAGCAGAGAAGCGAAGGCGGCGCCGCGCAGCCTGCCGCTGCCGCAGCCCAGGGGCCGAGCGAGAGCGCGATCAAGAAGATCGACTGCAAGGGGCCCGTCACCATCGTGTCCAAGACCCAGGTCGCCACCGGCGACAACGCCACGTTCGACCGGGGAGCCAACAAAATCCTGCTGATCGGCAACGCCGCGCTGAGCGATGGTCCGAATGTGACCCGCGGCGAGCGCGTCGTCTACGACATCAACACGGGCGTCGCGAGCATCGACACCAAGCCCGGCGGCCGGGTCAGGGCGCTGTTCGTGCCCGGCAGCGGCGGACCGGCTCCGACCGGAGCCGGCAACGCCAAGCCCAAGCCGTAATGTCATGGCAAGGCCGGAGGGTGTCCGGCCTTCTCCTTCTGGTGATGGATCTTTCGTGAAACCTCTTTTCAACCGCGCCCCATCCGCACAGGCGGACATGCCGACCCTGGTCCGCCCATCGACAGGCCCGGCGCCGCATGTCGTCGCCCGCCCGGAGGACAAGGGCGTCTTCGGCGGCCCGGGCATCCTGGCCGTCAAGGGCTTGCAGAAGAGCTATCGCGGCCGCACGGTGGTGCAGGACGCAGGCCTGAACGTGCGCGCCGGCGAGGCGGTGGGGCTTCTCGGCCCCAACGGCGCGGGCAAGACCACGATCTTCTACATGATCACCGGCCTCGTGCAGGCGGATCGCGGCGTCATCAGCCTCGACGGGCACGACGTGACGGGCCTTCCCATGTACCGCCGCGCCCGCCTCGGAATCGGCTATCTGCCGCAGGAGGCCTCGATCTTCCGCGGCCTGAGCGTGGAAGACAATATCCGGGCCGTCCTGGAGATCGTGGAGCCGAGCCGCAAGGAACGCGAACGCAAGCTCGACGCGCTGCTCGACGAGTTCAACATCACCCGGCTGCGCAAGGCGCCGTCCATCGCGCTGTCGGGCGGCGAGCGCCGCCGCTGCGAGATCGCCCGCGCGCTTGCGGGCGAGCCCACCTTCATGCTCCTCGACGAGCCCTTCGCCGGCATCGACCCGATCGCGGTCGGCGACATCCAGAATCTCGTGCGCCATCTGACCCGCCGCGGCCTCGGCGTGCTGATCACGGACCATAACGTGCGCGAGACGCTGGGCCTCATCGACCGGGCCTATATCATCCATTCCGGCCGCGTGCTCACCGAGGGAGCGCCGGACGCCATCGTCGCCAACGAGGAAGTGCGCCGCCTCTATCTGGGCGAGGATTTCCGCCTTTGAGCGGGAGGCGGGCGGGACGAACCGCCTTTTGACGGTCAGGCCCTTATCGCGGTAAAAGAAACGGGCGTGTAAAATCGTGCCGGTCTCATGCTGGGTGCCGTGATGAGTTCGATCCAACGGCTTGAGCTGCGCCAGGGCCAATCCCTGACGATGACTCCCCAGCTCGTGCAATCCATCAAGCTGCTGCAGCTCTCCCAGGCGGAGCTGGCCGCCTATGTGGCAGCGGAGCTCGAGCGCAATCCGCTCCTGCAGGAAGCAGAGGCCCATGGGGATGCGCCGCTTCCGAGCCTCGCCGATTTCCTGCGCGCCAAGCAGAGACATGCGCATGCCCAGGGGCGGATGATTCCGGGCCCGCTGCCGGCTCGGGCGGAGAGTGGGGCGGGAGCGTCGATGCCCGGCTCGACCTCCCATTCCGAGCTGAAACCCGAACTCGAGGCGACGCTCGCGGGTCCCCGGAGCCTGACGGACGCTCTCGAAACCCAGCTCGATCTCGGCTCCGCCGATCCTGCGTTGCGCGAGATCGGCCGGTATCTGATCCATGCCCTCGACGAGGCCGGATATCTCACCGAAGAGCTGGAACAGGTGGCGGAGAGGCTCGACGTGCCGCTTGGCCGGGCCGAGGCCGCCCTGCGGCTCATCCAAACCTTCGAGCCGTCCGGAATTGGCGCGAGGAGCCTGAGGGAATGCCTGGAGATCCAGCTCAAGGAGCGCGACCGGCTCGATCCCGCCATGCAGATCCTGCTCTCGCGCCTCGATCTCGTGGCCCGGCAGGACTTCGCTGCCCTTCAGAGGCTCTGCGGCGTGGATCGGGAGGATCTCGCGGACATGCTCGCCGAGATCCGCCGCCTGGAGCCCAGGCCCGGCCTTGCCTTCGCGGCCGCCTCCATCGACCTGCTCGTTCCGGACGTGCTGGTGCGCCAGGCGGCGGATGGCGGCTTCGTCGTGGAGCTCAATCCCGACACGCTCCCGCGCATCCTGCTCAACCGGACCTATTACGCCGAGGTGGCGAAGGCGGTGCGAAGGAGCGAGGACAAGGCCTTCCTCTCGGATTGCCTTCAGGGCGCGAACTGGCTCACCCGCAGCCTCGAACAGCGGGCCGGGACCATTCTGACCGTCGCGACCGAGATCGTTCGCCGGCAGGAGGAGTTTTTCCGCCAGGGCATCGCGGCCCTGCGCCCCCTGACCCTGAAAAGCGTCGCCGAAGCCGTCGGGATGCACGAATCCACCATCTCCCGCGTGACAGCCAACAAGGCGATTGGTTTCGGCGGCATCACGCGCCCCATGAGATTCTTTTTCGGTGCGGCGACGGGTGAGGGGGAGCATGCGGCCAGGGCCGTGCGCCACCGCATCCGCCAGCTCATCGAGGCCGAAGCGCCCGACCAGGTGCTCTCGGACGAGGCGCTGGCCCGGACTCTGAAGACCGAAGGCATCGAGGTCGCCCGGCGGACCGTCGCCAAATACCGGGAAACACTGCGAATTCCTTCATCGGCCGAGCGCCGGAGGAGGAGAGACGCGTGAGGATGACATGATGCTCGAAGAGGCTTGCTTTGCCGCCGGTTCAGGTCATCATGCGCTTAATCAGTCCCATCCAACTGGGCTCTTGTAGAGGGAGATCGCCATGTCGCTGAGGGTTTCGGGCAAGAATCTCGATATCGGTGAGGCGCTCCGATCCCAGGTGGTGGCGCGCATGGCGGACGCCATGTCGAAATATTTCGACGGCGGCTATTCCGGCCATGTCACGGTCGCCAGGGACGGCACGGGATTTCGGACCGATTGCGTGCTTCACCTGACCTCCGGCATCACCATCGAAGCATCCGGAGCCGCCCATGACGCTTACGCGAGCTTCGACCAGTCGGCGATTCGCATCGAGAAACGTCTGCGCCGCTACAAGCAGCGGCTGAAAGAGCACGCCAGTCCGGGCAACGGGCGCGAGATCGGTCTGGAGGCACCCTACGCCGTTTTCGAGGCTCCCACCGACGAGGCTTTCGAAGAGGGAGGCTATCATCCTGTCGTCATTGCGGAAACAACGAAGCCGCTCCACCGTTTCTCGGTCAGCGACGCCGTGATGCAGCTCGATCTGACCGGGGCCGCGGCTCTCGTGTTCATCCATGCTAGCACCGGCCGCGTTAACGTCGTATACCGCCGCGGCGACGGGGCGATCGGTTGGGTCGACCCGCCGCCCGCTCAGCCCTGACGGGGATTACTCCGTCTGGGCCTGGTTTTGCCTGGAACGGTGGATGGCTTTGAAGGCTTCACACCTTAACGCAGCGTGATCGATGCCCTTGCTGGATTTCCTAGACCCCCAGGCCGTTCTCCCCGCCTTGCGTGTGAGCGGCAAAAAGCAGGCTCTTCAGGAGCTGGCCACCCATGCGGCCAAACTCACCGGCCTGTCCGAGAACGCCATCTACGAGGCTCTTCTCCAGCGCGAGCGCCTCGGCTCCACCGGGATCGGCGAAGGGATCGCCATTCCGCACGGTAAGCTGCCCGGACTGACCCGCATCTTCGGCCTGGTCGCCCGGCTGGAAAAGCCGATCGATTTCGAAGCCCTCGACGGCCAGCAGGTGGACGTGCTCTTCCTGCTCCTCGCGCCGGAGGGCGCGGGGGCGGACCATCTGAAGGCCCTGGCCCGGGTCGCGCGGGTGCTGCGCGAGCCCGGCCTCATCGAGCGGGTGCGCGCCACCCGGGACGCGGCCGCTCTCTACGCCATCATGACCGAGCTGCCGAAGGCGGCCTGACCGCACCGCAAAGACGCCAACTTCACGCAAGCTAGCCGGATTATTGTCCTCTCAATAAAGAGGGAGAATCGGGGCAATGCTGACTCGTGCTGGGTTGCGTTGGCCGTCTGTCAGGGTGCGCGTCGCAACCCTGAGCGGCGTCATGGTGTTGGGTTTCGCGGTGATCGGCGCCGTGTTTCAGATCGGCCGAAGCGAGGTGGAAAGCGCCCTCGTTACGCAGCAGACCTACTTCGCCTTGGCCGAAAAGGCCTACCAGTTCCGCGGACGCGCCGATGCGCTGAAGGCGGTGGCCCAGGATTGGACCGCGACCCGGCAGGGCCATCACGGCCAAGCCTTCTTCGATCAGCAGAAGGCCCTTGCCGCAGAGCTTGCGGCGATGGCCACGGCTCCGGGAGCCACACTGATCGAGGAGGAGATCAAGGAGCTCGCGCAGCAATCGGCAAGCCTGGGCGAGCAGGGTTCGGCTCTCGACAAGCTCTATACCAGCATCGGCTACAGGGTGAACGAGGGAGCTCTGGGACGTCTTCTCTCTGCGGAGGACGATCTCGAAAAACTGGTCAGGCCGCTTACCGGGAACGGTGATGTGGCCGCTTTCCGTTTATGGGCCGCCACGCTGGGCATGTTCCGGCAGGAAGCCCGCGTCAGGCACGTCATGGACGAGACCCTGCTGGGCGCCTTCGAGGTCGATCAGGGCCGCTTCACGCGCGCTCTGGCGCAGCTTCCCGCGGAAGTCGCTGCCGAGAAGGCCTCGGTCGAGCAGGCGGGTGAAGCCTACCGGACCGCTTTCGGCGCCTGGGCCGAGCTGGAGCAGCAGGTGTCCGGCCAGGGCGAGCGCCTGAAAGGGCAGTTCGATCTGCTCGTGCCGTTCCTCGAACAGCTCCTCACGAAGGTCCATGCGCAAGCCGAGCAGACAGCCGAGGCCCTCACGGCCTCTCAGCAGCGCACGTTCACGCTGATCCTCTGGGCCATGGGCGTCACCCTGCTTTTGGGGCTCGCGCTCAATGTCCTCGTCGGGCGGTCGATCTCCCTGCCGCTGACCCGTCTCCAGCAGGCCATGCAGCGTCTGGCCGACGGCGATGCCGGAATCGAGGTGCCCTCCACAGGCGCTTCCGACGAAATCGGCGCGATGGCCCGCACGGTCCTGGTCTTCCGCGACAATGCTCGGGAGCGTGAGCGGCTGACCCAGGAGCAGGAAGGGCAGGCTGCCTTCGAGGCCCGCCGCGCCCAGGCCATTGCCGAGGCTATCGCGCGCTTCGACGCCTCCGTGGAGGAGATCCTCGCGGAAGTCCGCCGCGCGACCGGCGAACTCGCCGCGGCTTCGGGGCAGCTGGAGAGCTCTTCCCATCAGGTGACCCAGCAGGCGCAGGTCGCCGGCAGCGTCTCCTCCCGCACGTCGCAGAACATCGCGACGGTGGCGAGCGCCGCCGAGGAGCTGGATGCCTCGCTTGCCGAGGTGGCGGCTCGGACGAGCGCCTCGGCGGAAGCGTCCCAGCGCGCCGTCTCCGAGGCGCGGGGCGCCTCCGGCAGCATGACGGTCCTGGCGGAAGCGACGTCCCATATCGGGCAGGTGGCCGACCTCATCCGGTCCATCGCTTCGCAGACGAACCTGCTGGCGCTCAACGCCACCATCGAGGCGGCGCGCGCCGGCGAGGCCGGCAAGGGCTTCGCGGTCGTGGCGGCAGAAGTGAAGGACCTGGCAGGCCAGACCGCCAAGGCGACCGAGGAGATCGCGCGGCAGATCGAGGCGGTTCAGGCCGCCTCCCGCGAGACGCTCGTGGCGCTCGGCTCCGTGCAGGCCTCCGTGGACGATCTCGCCGGCGTCGTGTCCGCGGTCGCGGGAACGGTGAGCCAGCAGACGGTGGCGGTGTCTGACATCGCGCGCTCCGTCTCGCAGGTCTCGTCGGAAGCGCAGGCCGGGACCTCCGCCATCGAGACCACGGAGACCGTTGCGGTCCATTCGCTCGATGCCGCCCGTGCCGTCGCGAACCTGTCCGCGGCGCTGGACAGCCAAGCCGAGCGTCTCGGCCGCGAGATCCACCAGTTCCTCGCCAGCGTCAGGGCCGCCTGACGCTGGATTGTGCAGATATGCTCCATCGTCATCTCCGGCCTTGTGCCGGGGATCCACGTCTTGGGAGCGCGGTGTTTCTCAAGACGTGGATGGCCGGATCAAGTCCGGCCATGACGGGACTGGAGCGTCATCGCTTGCTGCCTTATGTCAGCTCCGCAGTCCATCATCCCTGTGAATGGGCTCAGGGGCGGTCGGCCAGCTCCCAGACGAGCTGCACGTTGGCGGTGTAGCGGATCGTCGCCGGGGGCACGAGCGGGATGGAATCCGCCTCCTTGGCGGCCATCTGCATGCGCATCATGGGTTGCGGCTCGAAGGGGTGGGCTGAGCCGTCGCGGATCTCGATCAGCCGCCCTAAAGCGACGCCCGCTGCGGCGGCATAGACCTCGGCTTGGCGCTTTGCGTCCCGTACGGCTGCCTCCCGGGCCTTGTCCCCGCCTTCTTCCTGGCGGTCGAGTCCGAAGGACACCGATTGGAAGGTCATGTCGCCGCTCGCCAGAATCTCGCCTGCGAGCTGACCGACACCATCGATGTTGCGGGTCTTGATGCGCAGCTGGTGATTGGCCGAGAACTTCGGCACCTTGATCTCCCGCCCGTCGGGGCCGAGCCGCGGGGGCGTCTGGAAGACCTGGAAATTTGCCGTCTGGATGTCGTCCCTCTTGATCCCGAGCCCCTGGATTCGCGCCAGCACACGCTCCGTGCCCGCACGATTTGCGCTGGATGCCTGTGCGACCGTGTCCCCGGTCGTCTCCACGCTGACATGGATGGTGGCGAAATCCGGCTTCAGCTCAGCTTCTCCGGTCCCCGTGACGCTGATGGTCGGCTGGCGTGGGGCAGGCGATTGGGCGAAAGCGGCGGAGGCGAGGCCGATGACAAGAGCGGCGGCGAGAGCAAGGCGCATGGTCATGAATGTCCTTATCAGCAAACGACAACTCCGCCCGGAGGCGGAGTTGAAAGGGCATTCCATGGTGTCAGGGCAAACCTGAGCGGGCGATTAACGGCCCGTCTTCACCCGGGTCCAGAGGCGGGTGACGGTGCGCTGCGAGCGCTCGTCATAGGCCGTGTTGGTGAAGAGGCGCTTCATGGTGGCGTCGTCCGGGTAAATGCCGGGATTGTCGAGAATCGCCGGATCCACATGCTGCTTGGCGGCCAGATTGCCCGAGGCGTAGGACACGTAGTTCGTGTTCATGGCGGCGATCTCGGGCCGCATCATAAAGTTGATGAACTCGTGCGCCTCGGCCACGTTCTTGGCATCCGCCGGGATCACGAAGCTGTCGAACCACATCAGGGCGCCTTCGCGCGGGATCACATAGGCGACCTCAACGCCGTTCTTGGCTTCCTCGGCCCGGGTCTTGGCCTGGATCATGTCGCCCGAATAGCCTACCGCCACGCAGATGTCGCCGTTGGCGAGGGCGTTGATGTATTCGGAGGAGTGGAACTTCTGGATGTTGCCGCGGATGCGGAACAGAGCGTCGCCCGCCTTGTTCAGGTCCTCGGTGCGCTTGGAATCGGGGTTCAGCCCCAGATAGGCCAGCACGCCGGGGAAGAGATCCTCAGGTGAGTCCAGCATGTAGATGCCGCAGCTCTTGAGCTTCGAGGCGATCTCCGGCTTCATCACCAGGTCCCAGGTGTTGAGCGGCATGTCGCCGAGGATTTCCTTCACCTTCTTGACGTTCAGGCCGATGCCGGTGGTGCCCCACATGTAGTTCACGGCATATTGGTTGCCCGGATCGAACACGGAGAGGTTCTTCGAGATCTCCGGCCACTGGTTCGACAGGTTCGGCAACTTCGACTTGTCGAGCTTCTGGAACACCTTGGCGCCGATCAGGCGCTGCACGAACGGGCCCGACGGCACGACGATGTCGTAGCCCGACTTGCCGGCGAGCAGCTTCGTCTCGACGATCTCGTTGTTGTCGTAGGTGTCGTAGACCACCTTGATGCCGGTTTCCTTCGTAAACTCGTCCAGCGCCTTGGGATCCACGTAGTCGGACCAGTTGTAGACGTTGACCACACGCTCTTGAGCGGCGGCGGCGGTGACAAGGCCGAAGCCCAGAGCAACCGAAGCGAGAAGACGGATCATCAGGGGAGGGAACTCCTTGGAAAGAGGGAAAAAGCCGTGGCCGGCTAGACGCTTACTTGAAGTCCTATTGTCCCCCGCGTCAAGGCCGCTCGGGACGAGGCTGTGAACGGGTGAGCGAAGGAAGACGTTCGGCTCCGTCGCTCATCCCACCGGCAGCGCGCCTAGCGCCTCAAGCCGCCCGTTTGACCGCCTTCGCCAAGCGCTCCAACCCCGCGTCGAGGGTCGAATCCTTCTTGGCGAAGCAGAAGCGCACCACGTTCTTCACCGCGCCCTCCGCATAGAAGGCCGAGACCGGGATCGCGGCGACGCCGTGCTCCAGGACGAGGCGGCGGCAGAAGGCCACGTCGTCGGTCTCGCCGAGGGCCGAGATGTCGATATTGACGAAATAGGTACCCTGGCTCGGGATCACGTCGAAGCCGAGCGTCCTCAAGCCTTCCGTGAAGCGGTCGCGGCTGCGGGCGAAGGTCTTGCGCATGCCTTCGAAATACGCATCGTCCTTGGCCAGCCCGTAGGCCACGGCGGACTGGAGGTTCGGCGGGGTGGTGAAGGTGAGGAACTGGTGGGATTTCGCCAGCACCTTCATGATGTGGGGAGCGGCCGCCACGAAGCCCACCTTCCAGCCCGTGAGGCTGAAGATCTTTCCGGCCGAGCCGATCTTCACCGAGCGGTCGCGCATGCCGTCCAGCCCGAGAACCGGCTGGTGCCGGATGCCATCGAACACCACGTGCTCCCACACCTCGTCCGAGATCGCGATGGCATCGAACTTGCGGCAGAATGCGGCGAGGAGGTTGAGGTCCTCGGCCGAGAACACGGTCGCCGTGGGATTGAGCGGATTGTTGAATACCACCGCCTTGGTCTTCGGCGAGAAGGCCCGCGACAGAGCTTCCTCGGTGAGCCGGAAATGCGGCGGCTGGAGCGTGACGAATTTCGGCACGCCGCCAGCGAGACGCACCAGCGGCAGATACGCGTCGTACATGGGCTCGAAGAGCACTACCTCGTCGCCGGGCTCCACGATCCCGAGGATCGCGCCCGCGAGCGCCTCGGTCGCGCCGGAGGTCACCATCACCTCCGTGTTCGCATCGAGATCGAGATCCTGCCAATGCTTGTAGTGAGCGGCGATGGCCGAGCGCAGCTCCGGAATGCCCATCATCGAGGGATATTGGTTGTAGCCGTTGAGCACCGCGTCCGCGGCCGCGCGCCGCACGTCCTCCGGCCCGGGATCGTCCGGGAAGCCCTGGCCGAGATTGATCGCGCCGGTTTCCCGGGCCAGGCTCGACATGACTTCGAAGACGGTGGTGGGCAGGTTCGCGAACAGACGGTTCATGCCGGTCCCTCGATCGGTGTGCGGTGATGGGGATGCGTTCGTATCACGGAAGAGCCGCAGGATTGAACCTGTAACAAAGAGTGACACCCGGCGGCGCTGTTGCTATCCGGGACGGGACAACATCAATTCGTTCATGCGTCCGTCCCGGCTGCCCCTCATCCTTGGCCTCATGCTCCTCGTCGGGGGGCTGAGCCTCGCTTCCCTCGTCATCGGGCCGGCCCCGATCGCGCCCGTCCGGGCCTTGACGGCGCTCGTCTCCGATCAGGGCAGCGCGACCATCGTGGTGCGCGACATCCGCCTGCCGCGGACGCTGCTGGCTCTTCTCATCGGCTGGATCTTCGGGCTCACCGGGGCGGGGCTGCAGGGGCTGCTCCGCAATCCGCTCGCCGACACGGCCGTGTTCGGCGCGCCGCAGGCCGCCGCCTTCGGGGCGGTGCTGGTGATCTATTCCGGTTTGGTGGGGGCCCTGTCCTGGGCGCTGCCGTTCGCCGCGATCCTGGGCGCGCTCGCCTCGGTGGCGCTCGTCGTGGCGGTCGCCGGTCGCAAGGCGACCGTGGCGGTGCTCGTTCTGTCGGGCCTGGCGATCGGAAGCCTCGCAGGGGCGGGAACCTCGCTCGCCATCAGCCTCTCGTCCAATCCCTTCGCCGTCACCGAAATCGTGTTCTGGCTCCTCGGCTCCTTCGAGGACCGCTCCGTCACGCATGTCTGGCTCGCGGCGCCCTTCATCCTCGTCGCCTCGGCGCTCGTCCTGGCCTCTTCGAACGGCTTGCGGGCGCTGGCCCTCGGCGAAGAGACGGCGCGCAGCCTCGGCGCGAACGTCATGCGCCTGCGGCTTCTCCTCGTGGCGGGAGCGGCCATCGGCACAGGCGCTTCGGTGGCCGTGGCGGGGTCCATCGGCTTCGTGGGCCTCGTCGCGCCTCATCTGATTCGCCCCTTCGTGGGATACGACCCGGCCCGCACCCTCGTGCCGTCCGGCCTCGTCGGCGCAGCGCTCCTGCTCGCGGCCGATTGCGCCGTGCGGCTCATCCCATCGCAGACGGAGATCAAGGTCGGGGTCCTCACGGCCATTCTCGGGGTGCCGTTCTTCCTCTGGGTCATCGCCCGCCGCAAGGCGGAGCTCGCGGAGATGCCCCTATGACCGAGCTCCGGGCCCGGGGCCTCTCCGTCGATCTCGGCCGCCGCCATGCGCTCTCGAGCGTCGATCTCACCCTGCGTCCG
Organism: Microvirga sp. HS2; assembly: GCF_055792805.1. Taxonomy (NCBI): domain Bacteria; kingdom Pseudomonadati; phylum Pseudomonadota; class Alphaproteobacteria; order Hyphomicrobiales; family Methylobacteriaceae; genus Microvirga; species Microvirga sp. HS2. The sequence goes on along the minus strand of NZ_JBVVAJ010000001.1, from coordinate 167,788 downwards.
GGCCGCCTCACGGCGATCGTCGGCCCCAACGGCGCGGGCAAGACGACGCTCATGCGCACGCTCGCGGGCCTTCTGGAGCCCAGCTCAGGGCAGGTGAGCCTCGATGGGCGGCCGGTCGCACGCATGAAGGCCGGGGAGCGGGCGCGCTCCATCGCTTACCTGCCGCAGGGCGGCAGCGTCGCCTGGCCGCTCCCCGTCTCAGACGTCGTCGCCCTCGGGCGCCTGCCGCATGGCGAGAGGCCCGGCAGCCTGTCTCCGCCCGGGCACGCGGCTGTCGCCGCCGCCCTTCAGGCGGTGGGCCTCGAAGGCTTCGAGGATCGGGCCGCGACGGAACTGTCGGGGGGCGAGCGCGCGCGCGTGCTTCTGGCCCGCGCCTTGGCGACGCAGGCGCCGGTGCTCCTGGCCGACGAGCCCGTCGCGGCGCTCGATCCGCGCCACCAGCTCATCGTGCTGGATGTGCTGAAGAGCCAAGCCCGGACCGGCAGAACGGCGGTCGTCATCATGCACGACCTGACCTTGGCCGCACGCTTCGCAGATGAGATCATTCTTCTGGACCGAGGGAAGGTCGCCGCCTCGGGGCTGCCGGAAACGGTTTTGACCGAGGAGGGACTCGCCGCCCATTTCGGCATTCAGGCCCATGTCTCCCGCGACGGGGGACATCTCATCGTGGTGGCGGAGCGTCCGCTTCCGGGGCCGGGACAGACGGGCTGAGGATCCGAAGCGAGGTGATAGTCTTACATTGACAAAGACGCGAGCGGGATCGATACCCCCACTTCAACTGATGGCAGGACAATGAATCGGCAGGGTTTCAAGAAAGCGCTTATCGTCGTGCACGACCTCGTCATGACGGGCGTCGCCGTCGTCGTGACCTTTTTCGTCCGCTTCGAGGGCCCGCACCTGGCTGAGCGCCTGGTCTATCTGCCGGCCTTCCTGCCGTTCTTCATCGTCTTCGCGAGCATCGTCTACTGGTTCTTCCATCTCTACCGGTCCAAGTGGCGCTTCGCCTCCCTGCCGGACCTCTTCAACATTTTTCGGGCCTCGACCGTTCTGGCGCTGACGCTGCTGGTCATCGACTACATCGTTCTCTCGCCCCAGCTCTTCGGTTCCTTCTTCTTCGGCAAGATCACCATCGCCCTCTATTGGCTGATTCAGATGTTCCTGCTGGGAGGCCCGCGTCTGGCGTTCCGCTATTTCAAATACGCCCGCTCCCGCAATACCCTCGACCGGAACGCGAGCACGCCGACCCTGCTCCTGGGCCGGGGCACCGATATCGAGATGATCCTCCGCGCCATCGAGACGGGGACGGTCAAGAAGATGCGCCCGATGGGCATCCTGTCGTACCGCGCCGACGATCTCGGGCAGTCGATCCGTGGCGTGCCGGTCCTGGGCACCTTCGCCGATCTCGATCAGGTCGTGCAGGATTTCCAGGAGCGGGGAGACGTCATTCGGCGTCTCGTGGCGACTCCGAGCGCCCTCTCGCCGGAGGCTCATCCGGACATGCTGCTGGCCCGCTCCCGCCGGCTCGGCCTGCCTCTCGTGCGCGTCACGAGCCTGGGCGAGGGAATGCGGGACGCGGAGCTGGCGCCGCTGGAGATCGAGGATCTCCTGCTGCGGCCGACCGTGCAAATCGACCGGCGGCGTCTCGAGACCTTCATTCGCGGCAAGCGCGTGCTCGTCACCGGCGGCGGCGGCTCCATCGGGTCTGAAATCTGCACCCGGGTGGTGGCCTTCGGGGCCAGCGATCTCATGATCGTGGAGAGCTCGGAGCCGTCCCTGTACCACATCCTCGAGAACCCGACGCTCCTCTCCAGCGACACCAACGTCGACGGCGTCATCGCCGATGTGCGCGACCGGGAGCGGATCCGCCAGATCATGGGCGATTTCGCCCCCGACGTGGTCTTCCACGCCGCCGCCCTCAAGCATGTCCCCTATCTCGAGCGGAACTGGACCGAGGGCGTGAAGACCAACGTGTTCGGCTCCGTGAACGTGGCCGATGCCGCTGTGGAAGCCGGGGTCGGCCAGATCGTGATCATCTCCACCGACAAGGCCATCGATCCCGTTTCCATGCTCGGCGCGACCAAGCGCCTGGCCGAGATGTACGCCCAGGCCCTCGATGCGGAGTTCCGGGCCCATAACGGCGCGCCGCGCCTCATCGCCGTGCGCTTCGGCAACGTGCTCGGCTCGGTCGGGTCGGTGGTGCCGAAGTTCAAGGCGCAGATCGCCCGCGGCGGGCCGGTCACCGTCACGCATCCCGACATGGTGCGCTACTTCATGACCACCCGCGAGGCGGCCGACCTGGTGCTGACCTCCGCCTCGCACGCGGATGACGGGCGGCGCATCCCCTCCCACGAGCAGGTTTCCTACGAGCGCGCTTCGGTCTACGTGCTGAAGATGGGTCAGCCCGTGCGCATCTACGAGCTCGCCGAGCGCATGATCCGCCTCGCCGGCTACGAGCCCGGGGACGATATCGAGATCGCCGTCATGGGAACCCGTCCGGGCGAGCGCCTGCACGAGATCCTGTTCGCCCGGGACGAGCCCATGGCCGAGATCGGCATCGACGGCGTCATGGCGGCCAAGCCCATCTTCGCGGACCGGGCCAAGGTCGGCCAGTGGCTCGATGCCCTGGACGAGGCCATCGCCGCGGGCGACCGGGCGGCGGCCGAGCGGGTGTTCGAGGAGGCAATTCCCGAATTCAAGCGCCGGAAGCAGAGTCTCCCGCCTGCCGCGCCAGCCGAGCCAGCCCGTCTGGCGTCCGGTTGACCGGCTGCCAGCCGAGGGACTTCAGCGCCTCCGGGCTCGCGACGAGAGAGCCGGCGAGGCGCTGATAGGCTTCCGCCCTTCCCATCAGCGTTGCCACCGCGCCGAGCGCGAAGGAGGGCACGGGAAGGAGGCCCGGGCCGCGCCCCAGCCCCTGGCGCAGGGCCGCGATGATCTCGGGCACGGTCACGGGTTCCGGATCCGCCGCGATGAACGGTCGCCTCAAGGGACCTTCCGCCCTCAGGAGGGTGTCGAGGGCTGCCGTCAGATTGTCGAGCGAGAGCAGCGAGCGTCGGGCCTTCAGGCCGCCGAGGGGCAGGGGCAGGGAGGAGCGGGCGAGATCCAGGAGAGCCGCCATGTTGCCCTTCACGCCGGGCCCATAGACGAGAACCGGGCGAAGCGCCGCCCAGTCCAGCCCGAGTTCGGCCAGGCCCCTTTCCGCTTCGAGCTTTGAGCGGCCATAGGCGTCCGTGGGTTCCGGGGCCATGGCTTCCGTAAGGACTCCCTCGGCCACCGGGCCGCTCTGCGCCCGGATGGAGGACAGGAAGACGAAGCGTTTGACGCCCGTCCGCTCCGCCGCCTGGGCGAGCTTGATGGTCGCTTGCGTGTTGATGGCGCGGTAATCGTCGTCGGGGCGGCCGGACATGGCATGGGCGAGGCCCGCCGAATGAACCATCATGTCCACGTCGCGCAGGGCCGCCGCCATGTTCTGCGGCGAGGCGATGTCGCCGATCACGGCGCTCGACGCGCCCTCCGGCACCTCCGAGGGGCGGCGCAGGAGCACGCGGACGCGATAGCCGCGCTTCGGCAGCTCGGCGAGGAGATGGCGGCCGATGAAGCCCGTTGAGCCGGTGAGAGCGATCAAGGGGGCATTCATCGGGAAACCTCCACGGTGGCCGTCGTGCGGGGATGGGAAAAGCGCCGGAGAACCAGGCTGACGAGAACGGCCCCTGCAGCGAGGGCCGCCATCTGCACAACGCCCGAGGGCCAGAGAAGTGTCACGGCCGCGAGGCCGGCCAGCGCCAGATTGAGCACGAACACATGCGTGATGACGGACAGGACCGGAAAGCCGTTGTCCGTGGCGCGCTGGTAGAAATGGCTGCGATGCGCCTCCCACACGCGCTCGCCCTTCGCGAGGCGGCGGAACAGGGTGATGGTGGCATCCATCAGGTAATAGAGCGGCAGCAGGATCGCGGCGGCGAGCGCCCCCGTTCCGGCAAGTTCGAGCAGCATCCAGCCAACGAGCAGGCCGATGGACAGCGACCCGACATCGCCCAGGAAGATCTTCGCGACAGGTTTGTTGAAGGGAGCAAAGCCGAGAAGAGCACCGCAGAGAGCCGCCGCGAGAACGGCGACCCACATCGGCAGGAGACCGACCGGACCGAGACCTGCGATGAGTGCCGTGAGGGGCACCATTTCAGAGACCGTCATCCAGTCCAGGCCGTCCATGAAGTTCACGAGATTCACGAACCAAACGCCGCCGAAAACGAGAAGAAGGCGCTCCAGGACGGGCGGGATGGTCTCGGGGAAAAGGCGAATGCCCGGCTGCAAGACCACCATCAGAACGACGATGAACTGCAAGCAGAGCCGGAACCAAACAGGCATCGGCCTGATGTCGTCGGCGGCCCCGACGACAGCAAAGGCTGTCGCTGCCCCCAGGACGATCAGGAACTCGAACAAGGGCAGGACGAGAAAGAGGGCCGCGCCTCCGGACACGAAGATCGTCGCAATCAGAATCCCGATGCCCGCGCCTTGCGGCGTGGGCGTCTTGTGGCTCGAACGCGCATTGGGTCGCGCCAGTGCATACCGGATCAGCAGCGGCTTCAAAGCATGGGTGAGAACCGCCGAGAGGATCGCCGCCGCAATCAAGGACAATACGACGATCATCTCACGCCCCGTGATATTCGCGATACCACCGGACGAATCGATTGACGCCCTCCGCCAGCGAGGTCGAGGGCGCGAAGCCCACGTCACGGCGCAGGTCCGTCACATCGGCGCGCGTCTCCAAAACGTCGCCGGGCGGCAGGGGCACGTCCACGCGGTTGGCCTTCCGGCCCAAGGCGTTCTCGATCAGGGCGATCAGGTCGTTCACCTCTTCCGGGCTGTCGTTGCCGATGTTGTACACCCGGTGCGGCGCCGCGCTCGTGGCCGGGTCCGGATGCTCGGCATCCCAGGTCGGATCTGCCGCGGGCGCTTTGTCCACCAATCGCACGATGCCTTCCACGATGTCGTCCACATAGGTGAAATCGCGCCAGACCTTGCCCGCATTGGCCACCTGGATCTCGCGGCCCTCGGCGATGGCATGGGTGAATTTGTACACGGCCATATCGGGTCTGCCCCAGGGGCCGTAGACGGTGAAAAAGCGCAGGCCCGTGCTGGGAAGGCCGAACAGCGCGGCATAGGAATGGGCCATCATCTCATTGGCCTTCTTGGTGGCCGCATAGAGGCTGATCGGGTGCTCGGTGCTCTCATGCTCGGAGAACGGCAGATTGCGGTTCGCGCCGTAGACCGAGCTCGACGAGGCATAGACCAGGTGCCGGGCTCCCCCGTGGCGGCAGGCCTCCAGCATGTTCATGAAGCCGATCAGGTTCGACGAGGCGTAGGGCATGGGATCGACGAAACGCACGCCGGGCTGGGCGGCGAGATGGATCACGCGCTCGAAGCGGTGGCGCCGGAAGAGGTCGTGCACGGCCTGCGCATCGGAGAGGTCGACCCGCTCGCCCGAAAAGAGGTTGCGCGGGGCGAGCCTGGCGAAGCGGGCCTCCTTGAGGGCGACGTCGTAATAGGGGGTGAAGCAATCGACGCCCACCACCTGGCGGCCCTGCGCCAGCAGGCGCTCGGCCACGTGATAGCCGATGAAGCCGGCCGCTCCGGTCACGAGGATGGGTGTCGACATGAAGAATCCGCCCGATGCTCACTCTGTTCGTGAGCGCATCGTGAGACGCGGACAACCGGATCCACTCGTCCGCCCGATGCGCTAGACGGCGGGCACCTTAGCGGCCTTCGGGCAATCCGCAACCGCTTCTCTGCCGGAGGCGTCCAGGATCACCGATTGCCGCTCGCGCGCCACGAAGGCGCTCGGCATCACCGTCTGCATTTCGGCTTCCAGGGCGCGGATGAAGGCATCGTCGTGGCCCGGATAGAGGTGGAAGATGGCGATGGCCTTCACGCCCGCAGCCTTGGCGAGCTCCACGCCCTTCTCCCAGGTGGAGTGCCCCCAGCCCCGGCAGCGCGGATATTCGGCTTCGGAGAACATCCCGTCATAGATCATGAGGTCCGTGTCACGCACGAAATCCGCGAGGGGCTGATCCGGCCACGCTTCGGTATGCTCCACGTCGCTGATGTAGCAGACGCTGCGTCTGCCGTAACGGAAACGGTAGCCCGTCGCCCCGCCCGGATGGTTCAGGGAATGGGTGTCGACGACGGCGCCATCGTCGAAGGTCAGGGTTTCCCCGGCCTTGAAGCCCACATGCTCGAACCGGGCCGGAAACTGGCTCAGGCGCACTGGAAAGAGCGGCGGCGAGAACAGCTTGTCGAGGGAATCCATGGCGCTGTCGCCATCGAGATTGCCGCAATAGGTGCGCACCAGCCGCTCCTTGGTGAGAGCGGGCTTGAAGAACGGCAGGCCGCCCACGTGATCGAGATGCAGGTGGCTGAAGAGAATGTCGATCGTGTCGGGCACGTCCTCGCCGAGCGCGCCGCCCAGGGCCGAGATGCCGGTTCCTGCATCGACGATGAAGAGGCGCTCGCCGCAGCGGATTTCCACGCAGGCCGTGTGACCGCCGAATTCCATGAACTGAGGCCCGGAAGCGCAAGTGGAGCCGCGGGTGCCCCAAAAGCGGACCTGAAGCGCGTCAGAAGATGCAACTCGGCTTACCATTCGTGAATCATGCCCGGTCGAAAACCCCGTTTCAGTGCGGTACCGCACATGCCGATCAAATGACCTCAGGAAATTCCGGATAGCAAGTGCAGGTCTTCATGCACTCAGTGCCTCCAGTTGTCGCGTGCGGGGAGCCAGGACGGGCTCACCGCGCTCGAAATGGATAACGGCATCGAAGGGCGGATGATCCATGGCCGGGGAAACGGAGGGCGTCACGACGATCAGCCCGCGCCCGACCATGGTCCGCCGAAGGGCCGTCACCAGACGGTCGGCGGCAGGGCCCGGCAGGCCGTCGAGCGCCCGCTGGACCACGAGAATGCTCGGCCGGCGCACGAGGCAGCGCACCAGATCGACGGCGGCGATCTCGGTCAGGGTCAGGTCGTCGCCCTGAACGTCGATCGGAAGATCCAGGCCGATGCGCGACACGTCGCCATCGAGGCCCCGCTCGGTGAGCACGCGGCGGATGACGCCCTGCACGGCCTCGGCCGCGCCGGCCTGATCGGCGGCGATGCGCCCGAAAAGCAGGTTGTCCTGCACGCTCGCCGCCGAACAGAAGCTCGATCTGTCGTAGAATTCGATCGACGGTTTCAGGCTGACCGGCAGCATGCGGGCGAAATCGCCGCGCGCCGTCAGGATCCGCGCTTCGAGCGCCTCGTCGAGCAGGCCCAGGCGATGGCGGCTTTCGTTGTAGCGCAGGGCGAGACCGATCAGGCGCTCCTGATCGCGCCCCGGCCGCCTCTGGCCGCTCTGGCGCTCCACGAGGTCCTGGAAATAGGGGCGGTCGGCGGCGGAGAAGAACGAGAAGCGCTCGAAGAGCGGATGCCCGTCCGGAACGTCGGCGAAGATTTCCACCATGCTCGACGCGATGGAGAGGCCGATCTGGCTCAGGGCTTTCGTGAGATCGTTCGCCTCGAGGATGGCGCGGACGTAAGGGTGGGCGGAGAGCCTGCCCTCCCGGAACGTGTCGCCCACCGGCTTTCCGAACAGAAGGTTCTCGCCGATCGTGGCGTAGCGGTTGTAGCGCGCGGCATCGAAGGGGTCGACGAAGCGGTCGAGGCCTTCGTCCCTCAAGGCGTCCTGCACGAACCGCCGCGCCTCCACGATGGCCGCCGCAGTCGCGGTCTCGCGCTTGGGGTCGAGGGTCCCGGACAGGCCGCGCGCATGGGTGAGCCGGTCGAGGCCCGTGACGGCGATGGCTTCCGAGAGACGATGTTCGAGTTCCTCCGCGGGAGCCCGGCAGCCGTAGAGAAGGTTCTCCCGCAGGCTGCCCTCGATGAGCACGGTGTCTCCCGCGAATGCGATGCGCTGGCTGCGTTCGAAGGGGTTGGCCTCGGCCAAGTCCACGCCGCCAAAGGTGATGCGTCCGACCGACGGGTGAATCTGACCGCTCACGAGGGCGGCGAGCAGCCGCGGACCGGAATCGCCTTCGCCGACGAGGGCGACATGGGACGGGAAGGCCAGGTTCAGGTTGACGGAGGTAATCCGCGCGCCGCTGGCGGGGTCGTAGGCCGAGACGCCCCGGGCCACGAGCGCGCCGTTCTCAGGAAGCGGGGCCTTGCCCTTCTTGACCTCGCGCGGCTTAAGGGCGGACAGGCTCTGTCCGACATCGGTCAGCAGGGCGCGGGCGCGCGCCGCCATGCGCTGCCATTGCACGATCTCGCGCACCCCATAGGCCGCGAGCGCGGAAGCGAGTGCGCAGGCCGCCACGGTGCCAGCGGTCAGCGGGCGCGCCTGCGCGAACCAAGCCCCGAGCGCCAGCACCGCCACGGGCGCGAGCATCAGAACGACGGCCGAGGTGGAATCGACGAGGGCCAGCCGGTATTCGCGCCGCATCACGGGACGATGCCCTTCGTCGAGGAGGCTGCGCACCCGGTCCCGCTCGTAATAGCCCGTGCCGTGGGCGCGCATGGCCGGAATGCGGTGTTCGAGACCGGCGAGGATCCCTTCGGCGACCACGCCTTCCCTGTTGCGCGCATAGGTGGCGTCGAAGCGCAGGAGCGCCCGCCGGGCGTTCAGGACGGCGCCGACCGCGAGGACCACGGCGAGGGTGGCGCCCAGGGCCCAGTCCATGACGAGCACATAGGCGAAGGACAGCCCGATCATGCCCCCGAGCTTGACCGGAACGAAGAGACTGAGGCCGAGCACCGAGTTCTCGCGGGCCAAGCCATGGGCGGCAAGCGCCGTGGCGGTCGTAAGATCGTCCTGCGCCGAGGGAGGAGCCTTGAGGATGGCTTCGAGCGCCTGCGCGCGAAGCGCCGCCAAGGCGCGGGAGCCGATGCTCACGCCGATCCAGTCCAGCGGGATCAGCAGCAGCGCGATCAGGAGCGGGATGAGGAGGATGCCGCCGATGGACGCGAGCGCGAGGGCCTCGGGATGGAGCGCGAACCCCGGAAACAGGACGAGCGGCTCCGGCCAGAGGCTGGCCGGAGGCGTGAAAACGATCCGCAGCAGGGCGGCCGGGGCGGCGCGGTCTCCCGAAACGGCCCGCTCCACGACGGCGCGGATCAGTTCGAGGCCGCCGAGCAGGAGGAGGCCCGACAGGGCCAGAAGCGCGAAACCCAGCACATGACGGAGCGGAGAGGTTTTCCACGCCAGGCGCAGCGGATCGCGCTCCATGACATCTCCTTGGGGATAGTTTGCGTAGGCCGAAGAACGCTTGGATCGAATGCGAGGAGGAAACTAGCGAAGGCTCATCGCTCCGACCAGTCCAAACTCCGCCTTTCGCCCCTCGCCGCTGCGGTTTTCGCCTCTATGTCCCCACCAGATGCGTCTCCAGAGAGGGTGATCGGACTTCGATATGTCATCGTCCCTGCCGGTCGATCCGGTTTTCCATCTCGTCCTCGAGGCTCCCGGGCGTGCGCCGTCGCCTGCCTTGCCGAGCCGCCTGAAGAGGCTCTTCAAGGAGCTCGCCCAGGCGGATCCGGAGCACCCGGTGGAGGAGATCGAGGACCAGATCTGGATGTTGTGGAGCTCTCACGAGGACCGCTTGGCGGAGGAGACGCTGGCAGCGGCGGTGGAGGCCATCGCATCGGGCGAGCTCCAAAAGGCCAAGCCCCTGCTCGACCATCTCGTGGCCAAGCATCCCGACTGGGCCGAGGCCTGGAACAAGCGTGCGACGCTCGCCTATATCGAGAAGCGCGATGCGGACAGCCTGCTCGACATCGCCCAGACCCTGCAGCTGGAGCCCCGCCATTTCGGAGCCCTATCGGGCTTCGGCAACGTCTGCCTGCGCCATGGCCATCTCAACGAGGCCCGCGCAGCCTTTCAGATCGCGCTCGCCCTCAATCCGCACATGGAGGAGCTGCGGGACATCCTGGAGAATCTGTCTCCGCACAACCTGATGCTGCATTAGGCAAACGTCGTCCCGACGCGCGACATTGCTGCCGTTGCAGGCCGGGGAAGAGAGGCCCTACTCTGCCCCCATGTCCGAATCGTCTGCCCTGCGCACCTCCAGCATCATCCTTCCCACTGACGGACGGCAATCGCCGGTGGCCGCCGGCGTTCAGCGCGGCGTGCGCCGGCTCTTCGCCGAACTCGGCCACGTGACCCTGCCGGAATTCACGCTCGCCAGCGGACGGCGCGCCGACCTCATCGCGCTCGCGCCCGACGGCGTGCTCACGATCGTCGAGATCAAGTCGAGCGTCGCGGATTTCCGCTCCGACCGGAAATGGCCTGATTACGCGGATTTCTGCGACCGGTTCTATTTCGCCGTGCCGGAGACGGTGCCGTTCGACATTCTTCCGGAGGACCGGGGCCTGATCGTCGCCGACAGCTTCGGGGCAGCGGTGCTGCGGGAAGCCGCGCACCATCCGCTCGCCGGCGCGCGACGCAAGGCGGTGACCCTGCGTTTCGCCCATGCGGCCGCGTCGGCTCTGCATGCGCTGGCCGATCCGGACAGGATCGCGGACGGACGTTTGTAAGGCGGAACTCAGCGCGGTGCGCGCTTGGCGAGGATGCGTTGCAGGGTGCGGCGGTGCATGTTGAGACGGCGCGCGGTTTCCGAGACGTTGCGGCCGCACAGCTCATAGACCCGCTGGATATGCTCCCAGCGAACCCGGTCCGCGGACATGGGGTTTTCCGGCGGCAGGGCGCGCTCCCCCGGCTGTGCCATGAGGGCCGCGTGAATCTCGTCCGCGTCGGCGGGCTTGGCGAGGTAGTCGAACGCGCCCATCTTCACCGCCGTCACGGCGGTGGCGATGTTGCCGTATCCGGTGAGAATCACGCCGCGGGCGTCGGGACGGCGGTTCTTCAGCCGCTCGATGACGTCGAGACCGTTGCCGTCGCTGAGCCGCATGTCGATGACGGCGAAGGCCGGAGGGTCGCTGTCGATCGCGGCAATGCCGTCGGCCACGCTTTCGGCGACGCGCACCTGATAGCCGCGGCCTTCCATGGCGCGGGCGAGACGGGTCGAGAAGGGCCGGTCGTCATCCACGATCAAGAGGCTCTTATCGGCACGATCCTCGAACGCAACGGGTGCGTCGGCCATCAGAACATCTCCTTGCATAATGGAATCATTCCTTCCTGAAACAGGCCGAGCGGCCTGCCCTAGATATGGGAATTCTTCCCCTGTTCTTTGAGAGACCCCTTGGATTCTCCCTGCGGCGAAATCGCCGCACCCTGTTCAAACGCATGACGGGGCCAAACGATCCGTGCGACCGCTCCCGTTGCCGGCGGAGCGGCGTTGGTCAGGGTCAGTTCCGCCCCCGAGCGCTCGATCAGCGTCTTGGCGATGAAGAGGCCTAAGCCCAATCCTCCTCCCTCGTCGTTGTTGGCCTCGGTCCGCTCCGCCGCGCTGCGGGTCGTGACATAGGGTTCTCCCACCCGCAGCAGGATATCGGGCGCATAGCCCGGCCCGTCATCGCGGATCTCGATGAAAACCTCGTGAGGCGTCCAGCGGGCATCGATGGTGACCTGGCTTTCGGCAAAGTCCGTCGCGTTGTCGAGGATGTTGGACAGGCCGTAGACGACGCCGGGGTTGCGCCGGCCCACGGGTTCGGGTCCTTCGCCATGCGCCGAGACACGCACGTCGAAACCCACGGCGCGCTGCGGCTCGACGATCGCCTCGACGAGGTGGCTGAGCGACACGGTTTCCAGGAAACCTTCCTCGTCCTCCTCTCCCATGGAGGTGAGCTTGGTCAGGATCGAGCGGCAGCGGTCCACCTGTTCCTGGAGAAGCCGCAGATCCTCCGCGACGGGACCCTGCTTCGGCAGCGCGTGGCCGAGTTCCTTGGACACGAGGGCGATGGTGGCGAGGGGCGTTCCGAGCTCATGGGCCGCGGCTGCGGCGAGGCCGTCGAGCTGCGAGAGGTGCTGCTCGCGGGCGAGAACGAGTTCCGTCGCCGCAAGCGCCTGGGCGAGCTGCCGCGCCTCCTCGGCGACGCGCCAGGCATAGATCCCGGTGAAGACGGTGCCCAGGAGAATCGCCGTCCAAATCCCTGAAACGTAGAGGAACGGAAGGCTGAAATCCTGGCCGGGAAACCAGGGCAGGGGCTTGTGGGTGAGCACGAGAATAGTGGCGCAGCCGACGGCCAGCAGGCCGAGCGCGAGGGTTCGCTCGGGCGTCAGGGCCGTCGCCGAGATCAGCACCGGAGCGAGGAAAAGCATCGCGAACGGGTTTTCCAGCCCGCCCGTAAGGTAAAGCAGCGCCGCGAGCTGCAGGATGTCGAATCCGAGCAGGGCCGTGGCCGCATTGTCGCTGAGCCGGTGGCTCGCGGGATATTGGATGCGCAGCAGCAGGTTGGTCCATACGGATGCGGCGATGATGAGGAAGCACAGCTCGAAGGGGAGGGGGAATCCGAGGCCGAACCGCACCGCCGCCACCGCCGCCGACTGTCCCGTCACCGCGAGCCAGCGCAGCCTGACCAGCGTGTCCAGACGCAATTGACGAGGCGACGGCTTGGGACTTTTGGATGAGATGGCGGCCATGAATCAACAGAATAGGGCCTTCGGGGCGTTCGCCAAGCAACAGGATAAAGGTCAGGAATCCTAAGCTGGGACGTGGCCACTGATTCGAAGGGAGTAAAGCCCTATTGAACTCAGTTATTTTGATAATGGCGTTGCAATGAGCGAAAGGAACTTTAATCTTTAAATTACGGTTGAGGATAAAGCCTACCCCGTCGCGCGGGAGAAATCAGGCGCCCAGCCTTTGGGGATGTAAAATGAATTTGTCTTATTACTGGTATGATACGGCGCACTGGCTTCTGACACCCGCCCGCGCAGCTTCGGATATTACAAAGCTCTTTTTCGACAACCCGGTCAATCCGCTCAACAACACGCCGTACGGACGCACCGTTTCCGCCGCCTGCGAACTCTTCGAGCGGACCACCCGCCGCTACACCAAACCCGAATTCGGCCTCGGCACCACCGCCCTCGGCAACGAGCTGGTGCCCGTGATCGAGGAGGTCGTGTGGGAGCGCCCCTTCTGCCGGGTGGTCTCCTTCAGGCGCGATCATGCGATCGCCGAGAATCAGCCCAAGCTCCTGATCGTCGCGCCGATGTCCGGCCATTACGCCACGCTTCTGCGGGGCACCGTGGAGGCCTTTCTCCCCACCCATCGGGTGATGATCACGGATTGGGCGGATGCGAGCATGGTGCCTCTCGCCGAGGGCCGCTTCGATCTCGATGATTACATCGATTATCTGAAGGCGATGTTCCGGCAGCTCGGCCCGGACCTTCATGTGATGGCCGTGTGCCAGCCGGCCGTCCCGGTGGTGGCCGCGGTCGCCCGCCTCGAGGCCGAGAACGACCCTGCCGTTCCGCGTTCCATGATCCTCATGGGCGGCCCGATCGATACCCGCCGCTCGCCCACGGCCGTGAACCGGCTGGCCGAGGAGCGCGGCATCGAGTGGTTCAAGCAGCATTGCATCGCCAAGGTGCCGCCGAGCCATCCCGGCTTCTGGCGCGACGTCTATCCGGGCTTCCTCCAATTGTCCGGCTTCATGGCCATGAACATCGACCGGCATCTCACCGCCCATTGGGAGATGTTCAATCACCTCGTGGAGGGCGACGGCGATTCGGCCGAGAAGCATCGCGACTTCTACGACGAATATCTCGCCGTCATGGATCTCACCGCCGAATTCTACCTGCAGACGGTCGACAAGGTCTTCGTCAAGCAGGAGCTGCCCAAGGGCGAGATGATGCACCGGGACGAGCCGGTAGACCTCAAGGCGATTCGCCGCTGCGCCATCATGGCCATCGAAGGCGAGAGGGACGACATTTCGGGCGTCGGCCAGACCTTGGCCGCTCTCGACTTGACCCCTAATCTTCCCTCGGACAAGAAACTCTATCACCTTCAGGCCGGGGTCGGTCATTATGGCGTCTTCAACGGTTCTCGGTTCAGGGCTCAAATCGCTCCTCGAATCGTTGAATTCATTGAGAATCAGGGCTGAGAACCAGCCCGGGCGGCCGCGTCAAGAGCCTGAATCTGTTCTTGATCTGTTCCTGGGAGCGGCAAACGGCTGCGCTGACAGAATCGACGTGAGCGGGCAGATTGCGGACATGAAATCCGCTCTGTTCCGCCGCGTTCCTGCGGACCCGCCACATCTTAAGGTTAGCTACGAGGGCCAGTCGTTCAAGGTGGCCCTGAAACGCCGCCCGACCGCCAAGCGAATCACGCTGCGCGTCTCCCACGCGACCGGCGAGGTCGTGCTCACGATCCCCGAGCGCACCGATGTGGGCCTCGCCCAGAAATTCGCCGACAGCCATGGGGAATGGATCGCAAGCCGCCTGGCCAAGGTGCCGGACCGGGTGCTGTTCGAGCCGGGCGCAGTCGTGCCCCTGCGCGGCGTGCTGCACCGCATCGTCCACTGGTCTTCGATTCGCGGGCTGACCCAGGCCGCCCGCGACAGTGCGGGCGAGCCGATCATCGCCGTCACGGGCGAGGCCACCCATGTGGCCCGCCGCGTGCGCGACTTCCTCGAAGCCGAGGCCAGGCGCGACTTCGCAGCCGCCGTGAAAAAGCATACGGCTCAGCTCGGCATACCCGCCAAGCGGATCACCGTGCGCGACACCAAGAGCCGCTGGGGTTCCTGCTCGGCCAATGGAGCGCTCAACTTTTCCTGGCGTCTCGTCATGGCCCCGCCCTTCGTTCTGGACTACCTCGCCGCCCACGAGGTCGCTCACCTGCGCGAGCTCAATCATTCCCAGCGCTTCTGGAAGATCACCTATCAGCTCTGTCCGCGTACCGACGAGGCGGAGGCCTGGCTCAAGACCTATGGCAGCGCCCTGCACCGTATCGGTTGAGGGCGCAGGCCCATCCGCGCCCTGATTTTGACACCCCTTCCTGGTAGAAGGATGATGTGACCAGGGCACTGGCCCGAAGATCCGGACACGGTCGATGTGGTCCAAGCAGGATCGGGAGCGCGAGCTTCGCGCTCTTCTGACGGCAATCGAAGCGGCCGATGAGCCGCGGAAGAGTCTTGTGGCAAAGACCCTGCGGGAAGCCTGCCCTCGGCTCCAATCGAGCGCCCAGTCCAATGAAACCGTCGACAGGCTGTTTTCGGCGCAGGCCTGGTTGGATCTGGGCATATGGCTGATCGGTTGGGAATTGCCCGATTGGCGCCTCCATCGCGTATCATGCGACGACAGCCGGTGGAGCTGCATGGTCACCCTGCGAGGCCTCGCGCTCAACTGGGTTGAGGACGTCGTCGAATATCAGCACGACAATTTGGCGCTTGCGATCCTCGGTGCCCTTGTCGAGGCCCAGCTTCTGCGAGTAAAAGAGCCGACGTCGAGCAACGTTATCTCTTTCAGAAAGGCGGGGTCGCGCGGCGCCGCGCCCGGCGGCTCCAAGGCCAGCACGGACGACTAGAACGATGTTCCCCGCACAAGGGCTAGGCAATGCCTGCAGTGATCGAAGACCAGACGGTCGGGCCTAAAGCCTCGCCCGCGGCCCCTCACCGTCCCGGTCTCGGGACGCTGGCGCTCGGGACGCTCGGCGTGGTCTACGGCGATATCGGCACGAGCCCGCTTTATGCGCTCAAGGAATCGCTCACCGCGGCGGCCGGAGGCGGCGCCGTCACCCGCCCGATGGTCTTCGGCATCGTGTCGCTGATCCTGTGGGCCCTGATCGTCATCGTCACGGTCAAGTACGTGCTGTTCATCCTGCGGGCCGACAACAACGGCGAGGGCGGAACGCTCACCCTCATGGCGCTGGCGCAGAAGGTAATGGGGCACAACGTCTTCGCCATCACCCTGCTCGGAATGGTCGGAGCCGCGCTGTTTTACGGCGACGCCATCATCACCCCGGCCATTTCGGTGCTTTCGGCCATCGAAGGCCTGACAGTCATCTCAACCGATTTCTCACGCTACGTCCTGCCGCTGAGCCTCGTGATCCTGGTCGGCCTCTTCTCCATCCAGAGCCGGGGCACGGCCCGCGTCGCGGCCTGGTTCGGGCCGATCACGGGCGTCTGGTTCCTCTTGATGGCCCTGGGCGGCGCCGTCCACATCGTCGACGATCCCAGCATCATGGCCGCGATCAGCCCGACTTACGGCATCGCCTTCCTCGCCACGCATGGGACGACCGGCCTGCTGGCGCTCGGCGCCGTGTTCCTCGCGGTCACGGGGGCGGAGGCGCTTTACGCGGACATGGGGCATTTCGGGCGAAAACCCATCCAGGTCGCCTGGCTCGCCCTCGTGCTGCCGTGCCTCGCCATCAATTATATCGGGCAGGGGGCCCTGCTGCTGGCCCATCCGGACAGGATCGAGAACCCCTTCTTCCTGCTCTATCCGGATTGGGCGCTGCTCCCGATGGTCGGCATGGCGGCGATCGCGACCATCATCGCCAGCCAGGCCGTCATCACCGGGGCCTTCTCCATGACGCAGCAGGCGATCCAGCTAGGGCTTCTGCCGCGCATGGAAATCCGCTGGACCTCCGAGACGGAGAAGGGGCAGATCTACGTGCCGCGGATGAATGCGATGCTTCTGGTCGCGGTCGTCTTCCTGGTCATCCTCTTCAAGAGCTCCAGCGCCCTGGCCCATGCCTATGGGCTGGCCGTGACCGGCACGATGGTGGTGACCGCCATCATGGCGTTCGTCGTCGTCTGGAAATTCTGGAAGTGGCCGCTTTGGCTGTCGGCCGCCGTGGTCGCGCCGTTCCTCATCGTCGATTTGGTCTTTCTCGTCGCGAACGCCCTCAAGATTCCGCAAGGCGGCTGGATGCCGCTTCTCGTGGGCGCGGCCTTGATGACGCTCATGCTCACCTGGCGGCGGGGCACACGCCTCCTGTTCGACAAGACCCGCAAGACGGACGTGCCGCTCGTCGAGCTCATCGCCATGCTGCAGAAAAGCCAGCCCTACCACGTGAGGGGCACGGCCGTGTTCATGACGGGCGATCCCGAGACGGCCCCATCGGCGCTTCTGCACAATCTCAAGCACAATAAGATCCTGCACGAGCAGAACGTGATCCTGACGGTGAAGACTGCGGACGCACCGCGCATTCCCGACCATGAGCGGGTCCACATCGAGTCTCTCGGCGACTCGTTCTGGCGCGCGACCATGAGCTTCGGCTACATGGAAACGCCGAACATTCCGCGCGGGCTCGCCCTCCTGCGCAAGCAGGGCCTCAGGTTCGACATCATGACGACGTCGTTCTTCGTCTCGCGCCGTTCGATCCGGCCCGCACTCCACAGTGGCATGCCACGCTGGCAGGACAAGCTGTTCATCACGCTTGCCAAATCCGCCAGCGACGCCACCAAGTTCTTCCAGATCCCCACCGACCGCGTGGTGGAGGTAGGCACGCAGGTGACCGTGTGATGAGGCGTTCGAGCCTCATCACTGAAGAATGATGGTGCCGCCCAGATGGCTGATGACCGCTCCCGTGGGTTCGGCACTTCTTCCGAAGCGCGATAGGATGAAGTCGCTCTTCCTGCCCTCGACGCTGTGCAGGGTCGGGTGAAGGTCTGCCGGATCTCTGCCGTCCATCGTCAGGAGTGGAGAGAGGTCGAACCGCGCCGTCCAGGTCTCGCCTTCGACGTTGAGAAACTGCCCCTCGAGGGAGAGCGTCACGCTTGTCGAGGAACTCCTGACCGTGTGCGATTTGTCCTGATCGAAGTCGAAGGCGAAATCGTTGAGGATCGTGATCGTCTCGGCCCGAATGATGTCGAGTTTCCTGAAGACGAGGAATTCCGGTTTCTGGATTTCAGGAGCACGGGAGGCGGGTTCCGCAGAAACGTCGGAGACATCGAGACTGGTTTCCACCGCCTTGGCCCGCGCCGTTTGGCTATAGGCGGTCACCTTCTCGGCGCTCAGAGGCCCTACAACGGCGACGATCATGAGAACGGCCCCCGTAAGCGGGACGAGGCGGATGTCGAAGGGCCGCCGGACGAGGGCGGACGCCGCGAGGAAAATCGCGCCGATGATGATCAGGATCAGCCAATAACGTTCCTCGGTGACGCCATAGGCATCGACGCGAATGGCGGTCGCGTGCGTCAGCAGCACCAGAGGGATCAATGTGCTCGCGAGCCACGAGCGGCGGAACACGGACCGGACCCTTGCCAAGAATGCGCGGGGGCCTGACGCGAGGAGGTAAGTTCCGTATCCGAGCGTCAGATAGAGCGGGACGATCGTGCCGATCTGCCCTTTCGGCAATTCGCCGGCAACCGCGATGCGTAGGGCATAGAGATGGAGGACCGCGCCGAAAACCAGGATCAGAGGGATCAGCAGAGCGTCTGCCAAGACGGTGACGGCGCGCAGCAGAATATTGTCGTGATCCTCCTTGATCGCACCGATCGTGACGGGCGCCACGAGAGTCAGCCAGAGCAACGGAAAGGCGAAGACAATGACGCCGATGCCCAGCGTCATTTCGAATTTTTCGACGGGCCACCCCAGCAAGGTGTCGATGGTGAAGAACACGATTGCGCCGCCTGCGAGAACGACGCCCAAGGCGATGAGGCTGATGGCGAGACTGGCAATGAGATGGGCATTGGCGAGCCAGAAGCCGCTCACCCCGCGCCGCGCGGCGATGCCCGCCGTGACCGACATGAGACACACGAGTGCCAGGAGGAGAGGCGGGACCGTGTAGTCTCGGAACTCGAACCAGAACAGAAGCGAGAAGCCGATCAGGAATCCCGCGCCCTCGGCGAGAATACGGGCCCGGACACTTTGTCCGGCTGCAGCAAAAGCCGCGATGACGGCCGTGAAGAACGACAGGATCAGCGCAAACGGGACATCATCGAACTTCCCGGAGAATCTCTCTATCCACTGGCTGCCGAAAATCGCGACAAGAATGCCGAGGGTCGCAAGGCTTGCGGCCAGGATGGCGAACGGGAAGCGGCGAATGGCGAGCTCGAGGTGAGAACGAGCGGACGTCGAGAGCAGGGACATTTACGCGGATCGACTCTTTGTGTGATAAAGTTACTTTATCCATTGGGTGCCGGCTGGAGCAAGGGGCTTTCGTTCCTTGAGAGCCCGTGAGAGAACAACCTCCTCGGTCTGCCTCCGAGCCCTCCACTTCCGATCCGGCCCATTCCATGCTCAAGCCCGATACCCTGGCCCTGACCGTCGTTCTGGCGCTGCTCACCGCGCTCGGTCCTCTCTCGACGGACATGTATCTGCCGTCCCTGCCGGCGATCGCGGCGGGCCTGCAGGCGACCACGGGGCAGACGCAGATGACGTTGTCCGCCTTCCTTCTGGGCTTCGCGGCGGGGCAATTCTTCTATGGGCCGGTTTCGGACCGCGCCGGACGAAAGCCCGTGCTGCTCTTCGGACTGGGGCTCTTTGCGGTCGCGAGCCTCATCTGCGCGCTCGCGCCCAGTATCGAAATCCTGATCGGCGCCCGGTTTCTCCAGGCGCTCGGCGCCTCGGGTCCCATCGTGCTCGGACGCGCCATCGTGCGCGATTTCTACGAGGGGCCGCGCGCCGGACGGGAATTGTCCCGCATGGGTACGATCATGGGCGTCGTGCCCGCGCTCGCGCCGGTTCTCGGCGGCCTGATCGCGCAATTCTACGAGTGGCGGGCCACCTTCGCCGTCATGCTGATCTGTGGCATCGCGCTGGCCGCGACGGTCCTGCTGCGGCTGCCGGAGAGCATCCGGGTGAAATCCAATGCGCCGCTCTCCTTCGCGGCGATCCTGAAGGGATTCGCTGCGCTGCTGCGGCACCCCGCCTATCGCACCTATGTGAGCTTTTCCATGCTCGCCTATGGCGGGCTCTTCGCCTTCATCTCCGGCTCGTCTTTCGTGCTGCAGGAGATGTACGGCCTGGATGAGCTGGCCTTCGCCTTCTCCTTCGCCTTCGTGGTCATGGGCTACATCACCGGCACGTTCCTGGCGCAGCATCTCGTCGGACGGCACGGGCTCGACGGCACGATCCGGTTCGGCGTGACCAGTCTCGCGATCGGCGGCGCGCTGATGTTCGTGCTCGTCCTCTCCGGTGTGCCGTCGTCCTTCGCCATCACCGGACCGATGGCGATCTACGCCCTGGGCGTCGGCCTCACCATGCCGCAGGCGATGGCCTCGGCCATGATGCCGTTCCCGGAGCGCGCGGGAGCGGCCTCGTCCCTGCTCGGAATCTGCCAGATGACCTTCGCGGCGATCCTCGGCATCGTCCTCGGCCAGAATCTCGGCGGCTCCGCCCTGCCACTTCCCGCCATCATCGCGACGACGGGCGTTCTGGCTCTGGTCCGCTTCCTGAGCACCGGACGGGCACGGCGGGGATAATCAGTCCGTCATGGCATCGGAATGACAAAGCCCAGCCGCGAGTAGCGGCTGGGCTTGAAACATCGGACGTGCAATCGCCCCCTGTCCGATGCTCTGACGAGAGGCGGCTTCTTCGGCGTCAGACGACGAAGAAGCTCTCGTACGTCAATGCGGGCTTCAGGCCGTTTGGATTGATCGTGGCGATCAGCACGGGAGCGACATCCCGCTTGAGGCCGCTGGCGCCGTCCGCATCGTAGTAGAGCTTGCCCGTGGCCTGATCGTAGATGATACGGTCGTCCGCATCGCGGGCCGCCGTGCCGACCACGAAGGCATTGGCGCTCAGGACACCAAGGCCAAGGCCCGTGAAGGCCGTGTGAGACAGAGAGATCCGGTCTCCTTCGATGACGCTGAAGTCCAGGATTGCGTCCGCATTGCTCTTTGTCGGAACCACGTCGAAGACGAAGACATCCGCCCCTGAACCGCCCGTCAGCTCATCACGGCCGTCGCCGCCGTTCAGGATGTCGTCTCCATCCATGCCGTTGAGGACGTCGCTCTGGCTGCCGCCGAGGAGCAGATCGTTCGCCCAGGTTCCGGTCGCGTTCTCGCGGCTGACGTCCTTGACCTTGATCGTGATAGTCTGGGTCGTCGTCGCCATCCCGTCGCTGACCGCGACGACGATGTCGAACGAGCTGTGCTGCTCGTAATCGATGACGCCTTTGACCCGCAGCTCGTTGTTGACGATCTCGACCTTTCCGCCGGCGTTGTCGAGCAGAGAGTAAACCAGCGCGTCTCCGTTGGCATCGATGGCGGATAGGGTGCCGATGAGCGTGCCGAGACCGACGTTTTCCTGAACGAGCGTATTGGACAATTTGATGCTCGTCGGAGCCTTGTTGACATCCGCGACATTGATCGCGATGTCGCCGGATGCCGTTCCGCCGCGCCCGTCCGAGACCACCACCGTGTAGGTGAAAGTCGTGTCCTGCGACACCTGGATGAGGTTCGAGTCGCGGACCTTGACGGCTCCGTTCACGATCTCGAACCGACCGTCATCGCTGACGGTGCTGCCGTTGCTGAACGTGTAGGTGAGCGCGTCGTGATTGGGATCCAAGGCGGAAAGCGTGCCGACTTGAGTTCCCGTCAGGACGTGATCCGTGATCGAACCGCCGATGAGGGTGGGGACCGTCGGATTCTCGTTCACCGTGTGCACGGAATAGACCCGGCCGGCAAAGGTCGGGCCGACCGATGCACCGGCCTCATCCGTCACGGTGATGTAGAAGTTGGTCTGCTCGATGCTGCCGTTCGGCGCGTCGGGACGGTCGGTCGGGTTGAATTGGAGGGCCCGGACCGCCGCCTGAACCTGATCAAGGGTTCCGGTGATGGTGAACACCCCGGTCGCCGCATCGTAAATGCCGCCATCGACGGGCACGAGAACGCCCTTGCTCGCCGTATCAAGGGTGATCCGAACGGTCAGGACGTCGCCTGAGTTGGTGTCATTGATCGTGACACCGCCGAAGGGGGCGACGAGATTCGTGTTCTCGTCGTCGCCGATCGTGCGATCCGCATAGGAAATCGAGAGCGTGGGAGCCCGGTCCGCGGCAACGGAGTCCACCGAGATGTTGGAGTTCGATGTTCCAGACAGGCCCTCGCTGTCGAGGACCCTGATGGTGAAGGTGGTGTGCCAGACGGCCCCGACCGCATCGTAAGGACGGTCGAGCGGGTTGAACTGCAGCGCCCAGATGGCGGCGGTGACCTGCTCGGCCGTGCCCGTGATCGTGTAGGTGTAGGTTGCCGGATCGTAGCTGCCGCCGCCCAGATTCTCGAACGAGCCGACCGTGTCTCCCCTGACGCCCGTGTCGATCAAGATCGATACGGTGACGCTCGGGCTGTCGTCCGTGACCGTCACGGTCGAGAAGGGCGACACGAGGCCCGTGTCCTGGACGGTCAGGGTGACCGGCTCGGAGGCGCCGTCAATCACGGGAGCCTGATTGCTGCCGCTGCCGACGCTGCCGTCGCCGACCAGGATGATGTTCTCGATATTCGCGAGCTTGCTGCCATCGAAGTTCCTCACGGAGACATAGGCGGTGTCGTTGCCGCCGGTGAGACCGTCCATTTCCATCGGCAGATCGCCGAGATCGTCGATGTAATAGACGTCGTCGCCCAGGCCGCCGATCATCGTGTCATTGCCGTCGCCGCCGCGCAGGATATTGGCCTCGTCATTTCCCGTCAGACGGTTGTCGAGGGCGTTGCCGGTGAGATTGACTATAGCCGGGCCTTTTGCGACCGCATGCTCGATCCATGTGTCGAGAGTATAATCGATCCACGTCTCGACAGTGTCGATCCCGCCGTTCTCATCCTCGACGATGACGTCGGTCGCAGAGTCGCGCCGATACAGATCGTTGCCGGCGCCGCCGATCATCCTGTCGGTGTAGCGGAATCCGTAGCCATCCAGAGTATCGTTGCCGTCGCCGCCGATCAGGGTGTTCGATCCGTACGAGCCGACCAGAAGATCGTCTCCCGATCCTCCGTCCAAAGTGTCGTTGCCATTGGCGCCGTAGAGCCTGTCGTTGCCGGCGCCGCCGCTGAGCGACACGGAATTGGCCCCCGCCGAGATGGTATCGTCGAAGGACGTTCCGATCAGGGTTTGGATTTTGATGACCTGCTGGGTCCAGCCAATAGAGCCGTTCAGGAAGACGGAAACATACCCGGTGCTCCCCAGCGTGGCATTGATCTTGCCCTTCGTGTAGTTCTCGTAGCTGAGGACTGTGCTGGCATTCCCCCAGATCGTATCGTTTCCGCCCGACCCATAGACCGTGTCTGCACCGGAAGTGGCGGTCACATAATTGTCGCCAGCGCCCGTGTAGATGATATCGTTACCGAGGCCACCGTCGATGTCCAAGGGCATGTTTCCAGCCTGGATCGTGTCATTGCCGCTGCTGCCGAAAACGCGGTAGACGGTCAGCAGGGTGTCTTCCCCCTGGCCGGTCGCTGTTCCGTTCCCGGAAGCGCCGAAAGTGACGTTGACCGCAGAGCTCCCGAAGAAAGCAACGCTTCCGTTGGAAAGGACGTCGTTCCCCGCGCCACCCGAAAGGGTGTCGCGGTATCCGCTGCCGACGAGCGTGTCGTTCCCCTCGCCGCCATAGAAGATCCTCGCGGTCGAGGAGCCCGCAGCGTAGATGTAGTCGTCGTTGACGGAGCCATACACCCCCTCGATCCCGGCATAGGTGTCGAGATTGCCCCATGTATCGGTTCCGGTCATGGACTGATAGGTCATGGAGCCGAGCGTGAGCGTCGTGTTGCTGAGGTTCACGACGATGCCCTGGCTTCCCGTCTCGGTCTCATAATGGACCAAGTCGAAGCCGTCGCCTCCATCCAGGAGGTCGCCCCCGGCTCCGCCGTAGAGCTGGTCGTTGTCGTTCTGGCCATAGAGCTGGTCGTCGCCCTCGCCGCCGCGGAGGGTGTCATCGCCCCAATCGCCGTAGATCGTCTGGGACGACGTGCTGGTCTCGTCTCCCAGGTCGTTGTCGAATTCGTCACCCTGGATGACGGACTGGACCTGAACGCCCGCGATCGTCATCGAACCATCCTCGGCCGCCACGGACAGGATGTCGCTCTCCGCTGCTTCGAGATTCAGTTGAGCGTCTTTGAGAACGCTCTCAAGATCAGACCTATCCATGAAAGCCCCCTTCATTCGGCTGTGATCCCGGACGGTTCTCCGGGCTGGATAGATCAGCTCTAAACTATCAGGTTTCAGCCTCTACTCTCCAAACAGGGGGGCTTCCCGGCGCCTCCACTGATCGCAGAGACGCCAAGTTTGCGAAATATCGTTTCACGACAAGGAGATTCGGAGAGGCTGCCGAGGGAATGACTCTTTTGCAAGACGCACTTGCGAAAAAGCAGATCAGGCAATCTGTCGCCCCGCCCTATCGCTCGGACCTCCGGTTCCGAGCGGTGGGGCCACAAGGTCAGGTCATGGGATTGGTCCGATGCGCTAGAGCATCGGGCCCAAAAGTGGATCTGCACTTTTGGAATCTATCCGATGCTCCCTCTAAAGGCAGCGCATCGATTATACGGAAAACCGGGTCCACTTTTCACTGACGTGGCCCAGCGGGTCGCTGCGCGGCCCGCTGGGTCCGTACGATGCGCTAGGCGGCGGCCTCGGCGAGGATATCGGCCGCCCGATGGTCGCCAGGGACGCCGTCGATCAGGATGACGTCTCCTTGGGAATTTCCGGTCCGCAGGGGCAGAATTTCGCGATAGGCGGCGGAGGCGTACCAGTCGCGGGCGCGAGACATGTCCGGGAATTCCACCACGATCAGGTCCCCCGACCATGCTCCTTCAAGCCGCTCCACAGGGCCGCCATGGATGATGAACCGGCCATCGAACGGAGCAAGCGTCGCGTCGATCTTCTCAAGATACGTGACGATCTCCGGTCCCATGACGACATCGTGCAGGCGGGCGACGGCATAGGCTGACATGGCATGCTCCTTTGGCTTGACGATGAAGCCAGCATGCCGCCTTTAGGGAGGCGTGGCGATTACCTCCGAGGTCATGAGGAGCGCTCAGGCATAGAGCTTCGTCATGCAAATCCGACGTGAGAGCTGCCTCAAGCCCTGTTGCGGCAAACCTGATTTATTATAAATATATTACATAATTTCGACAAGGGAGTGGCACAGGCGTGAGCTACGACTACATGTTCTTCCGACCTACCCACCGGCTCATCTCTCACGAGGAGATCGATGAAGATACGATCATTCCTTTTGAATCGAGCAAAGAGATCTTAGTGCTTTTGCAAAAAGTCTATCCAGGCGCATCCGTCGATGCCGAAGGTGATGGCTGGCTTGATCCTGTTGAATATGCCGGTGCGCTCCACTTTTCCGATGAAGAGCATCGTGTCTTCCATGTTTCCCACCTCCGGCGGGATGATGTGCAGAAGCTCTGCAATGTACTCGGGTTGAATGCCTTCGACGGTCAGACGATGGAGTTGATCCAACCCGAGTAGATTTTTGTCATTTCAAAGCCCGAAAAGCTTCTCGAAGAAGTTCTTCTCGCGGCTGACCCGGCGCTGCGGCTGAGGCTGCGGCTGGACCCAGGCGGTGTCGCCGTTCCCGGCATTGGCATAGCGCGGATCGGCTCCGGAATCCGCGACGGGCACGTCGTCGCGGAAGCGTTCCATGCCGGGCAGCGACACGGGCTGCTTGTCCTTCAGGGCGACCTTCATGAAGCTGTGCCACACCTCCCTCGGCAGGTTGCCTCCGCTCACCTTCTTGGTGAGCGCGCCATCGTCGTTGCCGAGCCAGACGCCCGCCACGAGATTGCCCGTGAAGCCCACGAACCACGCGTCCTTGTAGTCGTTGGTCGTTCCGGTCTTGCCGGCCATCGGCCAGCCCGGGATCTGCGCGGCCCTGGCCGTGCCGATCACGAAGGTGTTGTGCATCATCTCGTTCATCATCGCGACCGCGGACGGATCGATGACGCGGCCAAGCGCTCCCGCGGAGGCAGGGCGCTTGTAGACGATCTTGTCGTCGAGCGTTTTGACCTCGGAGATCACGTAAGGCGTCACCCCGGTGCCGCCATTGGCGAAGGCCGCATAGGCGCCGACGAGTTCGAGCGGCGTGACTTCGGACGTGCCGAGCGCGAGCGAGCCGTTCGCCTGGATCGGCGAGGTGATCCCGAGCCGCTGCGCGGTCTGCGCCACGTTCTTCGGCCCGACCTCCATGTTGAGCTTGACGGCGATGGTGTTGAGCGAAAGGGCCAGGGCGTCGCGCAGGGCGACGGGGCCGCGATACTTGCGATCGTAGTTCTGCGGGTTCCAGCCCTTGTAGCTGACGGGGCCGTCCTCGACGACCGTGTCGGGGGTATAGCCCCGCTCGATGGCCGTCAGATAGACGAAGGGCTTGAAGGACGAGCCCGGCTGGCGGCGGGCGGAGGTGGCCCGGTTGAACTGGCTCGATTCGTAGTTGCGGCCGCCGACCAGGGCCTGGACGCCGCCATCGGGCCTCATGGCCACGAAGGCGCCCTGGCTCACGTTGAATTTCTGGCCCTTGGCGTTGAGCTCGTCCACCAGCGCGTGCTCCGCGGCGGCCTGCAGCTTGGGATCGATCGTGGTGAACACGGCGATGTCCGTGTCGATCGTGCCGACGAAATCGTCGAGCACGTCCATCACGTAATCGGCCGCGTAATTGGCGGAGCCCGCCCCGTTCGGGCGCACGGGCTCGGCGGGCTGGCCGAGCGCGGTCTTGGTCATGTCCGGCGTGATGAAGCCGAGCTCGTTCATCGCCGCGATCACGAGCTGAGCGCGGGCCTTCGCGCCTTCCGGATTGCGGTTGGGCGCGAGCCGGGAGGGCGACTGCACGAGGCCCGCGAGCACGGCGGCCTCCGAGAGGGAGACGTTGCGCGCGGATTTGCCGTAATAGCGCTGTGCGGCCGCCTCGACCCCATAGGCGCCGGCGCCGAAATAGACGCGGTTGAGGTAGAGTTCGAGGATCTGGTCCTTCGAGTAGTTGCGTTCCAGCCAGAGCGCGAGGATCGCCTCCTGGATCTTGCGCGAGGCGGTGCGCTCCTGGGTGAGGAAGAGGTTCTTGGCGAGCTGCTGGGTCAGCGTCGAGCCGCCCTGGGTGAGGCCGCCGCGGGCGAAGTTGCGGTAGACCGCGCGGGCGATGCCCATCGGGTCGATGCCGAAATGGTCGTAGAAGCGCCGGTCCTCGATGGCGACGAAGGCCTTCGGGAGATAGGGCGGCAGCTCCTTCAGGGTGACGGTGCGCCCGCCCGTCTCGCCGCGGTTCGTGATCAGCGAGCCGTCGCCCGCCATGATGGCGATGTTCGGAGGACGCTTCGGAACGGTGAGCTGGTCGATGGGCGGCAGCTGCGAGGCGTAATAGGCCACCACGCCGCCGACGGCGATGACGCCCCAGAGGCCGAGCACGACGCCCGCATAGACGAGCTTGCCGAGGAACGAGCGGCCCTTGCGCTTGGATTTTCTGGGACGGGAGCCGCGACGCAGGGGCTTGTCGCCGTCGTCGCGCCTGGAACTCCGCCGTTTCGCCATGGATGATCCCCCTGCCCGGTCTTCGGGCGAGAGGTGAAAGTCCAGCTCCCCCGCATCGGCGGCTGGCGCATCGAAAACCGGCTCCCGCCGGTCACGTCCGTTCGCCACGTCTCTTCTAACCCCGCATTCGTTCGATGCCGGTTCGATTCCGGCCTTCACGCTCTGGAGCACTCTAATTGTGGCGGTTTAAGGGGCGGTTAAACCCTGAAACATTGGAACTGCCGAGGTCGCACCGCGTTCGCTGCCCTATGAGCGCTTACGTCATCGTGATGGCGGGCTTCGGGGTCGTCGTCCTGCTGACGGCCTGGCTCCCCATGGTTCTGAAGGAACTGCCCCTGTCCCTGCCGATCTTCTGCATCGGCTTCGGGGCGCTCATCTTCGCCATACCCGACCTGCCGGGGGTCATGCCCCATCCCATGGAGCAGCTCCCCCTCGTCGAGCGGTCGAGCGAGCTGGTCGTGATCATCTCGCTGATGGGTGCGGGCCTGAAGATCGACCGGCCCTTCGGCTGGAGGCGGTGGACCTTCACCTGGCGGCTGCTCGGAATCGCCATGCCGCTGACGATTCTGGGGCTCGCCTGGCTCGGCTACAGCCTTCTGGGCCTGAGCGTGGCCTCCGCGGTTCTGCTGGCCGGGGCCCTGGCGCCGACCGATCCGGTCCTGGCGAGCGACGTGCAGGTGGGGCCGCCGAGGAGCGGGCAGGAGGACGAGGTGCGCTTCACGCTGACGTCCGAGGCCGGGCTCAACGACGGCCTCGCCTTTCCCTTCGTCCTGCTCGCAATCTTCCTGGCCCAGGAGGCCAGCGTGACATCCCTGGCCGAATGGTTCGCCTATGCGGTGCTGTGGAAGATCGCGGCCGGCATCGCCATGGGCTATGCGGTGGGACGCGTCCTCGGCTGGCTCACCTTCCATCTGCCGAACCGGGCCAAGCTGTCGCGCACCGGTTCCGGCTTCGTGGCGCTGGGCATCACGTGCCTGGCCTATGGCGCAACGGAGATCGTGAGGGGATACGGCTTCCTCGCCGTCTTCGTGGCCGCGCTGGCGCTGCGCGCCACCAAGCGGGAGGATTCCTATCACGAGAAGCTGCACGATTTCGCCGAAGAGCTCGAACGCCTGCTCATGATGGCGCTTCTGGTGCTTCTCGGCGGGATGATGACCGGCGGGCAGCTCTTCCGGGCCTTGAACTGGGAGGCGGTGATCTTCGGCTTGCTGGCGCTGTTCGTGATCCGGCCGCTCGCCGGCTGGATCGGCCTCATCGGAACCAAGCCCCCGGCGGGAGAAAGGCTGGCGATCAGCTTCTTCGGAATCCGCGGGCTCGGCTCGATCTATTATCTCGCCTATGCCCTGGGGCATCAGGAATTCGACCAGGCGGACATGCTCTGGAGCACGGCGGGCTTCGTCATCCTCGTGTCCATCGTGCTCCACGGCATCACGGTGACGCCGGTGATGCGCCGCCTCGATCAGCGGCGAAGTCTCGCGGCGCGAATGTCGTGATCATTCGGCCGCGAGCGGCAGCTCGCCCGTGTCCGGATCGGCCTCTGCGAGATCGTGGATGCGGCGCAGATCGCTGACGAAGGCCTCGTAGGCCTCGCGCTTCGTCGCCTCGTCGGGCAGGCGCAGCAGATAGCTGGGATGCACCGTGACGTAACCCCGGTAAGGGCCGAACTGAGCGCGCCCGCGCGAGCGGGAAATGGGCGTGGACTTGCCGGTCAGGGCGAGAAGAGCCGTTCCGCCGAGCGCCACCACGAGCTTGGGACGCACCAGCTCCAGCTCCTTCATCAGCCAGGGCCGGTAATGCTTCACCTCGCCGGTGGTGGGCTTCGCATGGATGCGGCGATGGCCGCGCTGCTCGAATTTGAAATGCTTCACCGCGTTGGTGAGATACGCCTTCGAGCGGTCGATGCCGGCGTCCCGCAGGGCCTTGTCGAAGAGCTTGCCGGCCGGTCCAACGAAGGGGCGCCCCTGCAGGTCCTCCTGATCGCCGGGCTGCTCGCCGACGAAGACGATGTCCGCATGCTTCGGCCCTTCGCCGAACACCGCCTGCGTGGCGCCGGGCACCAGCGGCCCCGCCTTCGCGATGATGGCGTTGAGCTCTTCGAGCGTCCTGGGCTCCTGATCCCACATGGCCTCGAGGGCGCGTTCGGGCGTGCGTTTGGCAGGCATGGTGGCCTCCTGTTCGATCATGGCGTCAACGCGCTGGGAGGCGCTTTGGATCAGACCCGGGATGGACGCGGTCTCCGGGAGGTTGCGCCAATATTTCTTCGGCATCTCGGCGCGCATGGCGGTGGGGTTTACCCGCGCGGGGTTGAACACGCTCTCGTAATAGCCACGCCAGCCCTCCTCGTAGCCGTCCTCCGCCGGGGCATCCTCGCGCCGCCCGGGCGGACCGAAGCTCAGCTCCCGCCGATCCCAGCGCATGGAGCCTATGGGCGTCAGAATCGTCCAGTCGAGGGAGCGGAAGCGGTCGATGAAGAACGGAGCCGAGGCTTCGAGAATGAAATGCTCCGGCTCGTACCAGGCGGCGAAGCGTTCGAGATGCTCGGCTCTCATGCGCCGAAAGCGCACGAAGGCGTACATCTTGTGGAGGTCGCGGCGGACGGCGCGGGCCATGCTGTCGATGCGATGCACGAGCGGATCGCTCGCGATCTCCAGAAGATCGCGCTCGCCGTTCAGGACGCGCCAGACGAGCTCGTAGAGCAGGGCGTAGCGCTCCGGGTCGGCGTGGCACACGCCAAGTTCGATGAGGCGCGCCACGCTTCTCGGCAGTGAAACCGGCGGCGCATCGCGCAGGGCGTCGTCGCCGAAAAGGCCCGGAGCCTCGTCGAGCGACCAGACGATGTGCTGCGGTGCGAGCTCCTCGAAGGTCAACCAGCGCACGGCGCGCCGAAAGCCGTCGAGATCCGCGTGGTTCTTCAAGGTGATTCGGTGCAGGCTCATGCGAACAGGCTCAGTTGGCGGGGCTTCTCGATCAGGCGTTCGCGCAGGTCCTGCCGGTCGAGATTCGCCTTCGGATGATGATCGACGGTGACGAGGAAAGGCTTGGCGCGCCTGAGGCCCGAGGTCAGGCGCGCCACGTCTTCCAGCCGCAGCGCGGTGTGCCGCCGCGCCGTCACGATCTTGTCCACCGCGCGGGCGCCGAGGCCCGGCACGCGCAGCAGCATCTCGCGCGCGGCGCTGTTCACGTCCACGGGAAAGAGCTGGCGGTTCTTGAGCGCCCAGGCGAGCTTGGGGTCGATTTCGAGGTCGAGCATGCCCTTCTCGCCGCTCGCCGCGATCTCCTCCGCTTGGAAGCCGTAATAGCGCATCAGCCAATCGGCCTGGTACAGCCTGCTCTCGCGCAGCAGCGGCGGCGGCTTCAGCGGCAGGACGGCGCTCGAATCCGGAATCGGGCTGAAGGCGGAGTAATACACGCGCTTCATGTCGTAGCGGCCGTAGAGCCTGGCCGAGGTGCGCAGCACCTGAGTATCGGTCGTGTCGTCCGCGCCGACGATCATCTGCGTCGTCTGTCCCGCGGGCGAGAAATGGCGGCGCTCCTCGCGCGCTTCCTCGATGCGCTCGAACATCTGCGCCATGGCGCCCTCGATGGATGCGCCGTCCTTCTCCGGCGCCAGCCGCTCCAGGCTCTTGTCCGTCGGCAGTTCGAGATTGATGGACAGGCGATCCGCCCAGAGACCCGCTTCCTCGATGAGCCAGGGGCTCGCCTCCGGGATCGTCTTCAGGTGGATATAGCCGCGAAATCCGTGCTCGCGGCGCAGCTTTTTCGCCACCAGCAGCATCTGCTCCATCGTGTAGTCGGGTGAGCGGATGATCCCCGACGACAGGAACAGGCCTTCGATGTAGTTGCGCTTGTAGAACGCGAGGGTGAGCGTCACCACCTCGTCGACGGAAAACTTCGCGCGCCTCACATTGGACGAGCGCCGGTTCACGCAATAGGCGCAGTCGAACAGGCAGTAATTGGTCAGAAGGATCTTGAGCAGGGAGACGCAGCGCCCGTCCGGCGTATAGGCGTGGCAGATGCCGGCGCCCGTGGTGGAGCCCAGGCCGTCGATGTCGGCCTTGCGCCCGGGGGCGCCGGAGGAGGAGCAGGAGGCGTCGTATTTCGCGGCGTCCGCCAGGATCCGCAGCTTTCGGCTCAGCTTTTCGTCCATGGAATCAGAGGTCTTCCGCTGGATTGTTCGTGATTTGTTCTAGCATGGAAATGGGCCGATTCGGAAACGGACCGGGCGAGGCGGAGGGTCGCACGGACAGGAATCCGCCCGTGGCGGGACATGGGGCGCTCGTCGGTTCTCGGTTCTGCCGAGGGCGCCATGGCCGTTCGGCTGTCCGGCACGCCGCCTGTCAAGAACTGCAAAGAACTAAAGCGTATTAACCCTCAATAACAGGGGCGCGGAAAGACAATCACATTGCAATGAAACGTGTTCCCGACCACGAATACTCGACCAGTAATCGTGGCGTTTCATATCGAACGGAGAAAAGAGGGTCGCCGCCCATTCCGGGTGCTGAAAGCAGGCTTCCCGTTCGGACAAAAGGGTGTGATGCCTGGAGGACCATTAAGATGAAGCCTTTTAAGAGTCTTCTCCTCGGAACGATGGCGGGCCTCGCCACCGTCGCCGGGGCCCATGCAGCCGATATGCCTGTCGCAAAAGCTGCTCCTGTCGAATACGTTCGTGTCTGCTCCACCTACGGCAACGGATTTTTCTACATTCCGGGGACGGAGACCTGCCTGCGGGTCGGCGGCCGTGCGCGTGCCGAGTACCTGTCCAGTTCCACCTATGATCGCGACCAGGATGCGATCGGTTTCTACATTCGCGGCCGCATTCAGCTCGACGTCCGCACGGCGACCGCCTACGGCCTGCTGCGCACGTTCGTCCGCTACGAGATCACCCGTCGGACGGGAACGCCGTTCAACCTCTTCGGCGGAACGGCTGGCGTCAGCAACGGCATCCCAAACACCGGAACCATTTCCACGTCGCCTCAGGTTGCCGAAGCCTTCATCCAGTTCGCAGGGCTGACCGCCGGTCGCGCGGTTTCGTTCTTCTCCGACGGTGACCTGCCGACCGAGCACTTCGGCACCTTGCGGTTCGACGACGCCCCCGACGTGAACCTGCTGGCCTACACCTTCTCCTTCGGCAACGGCTTCTCGGCGACCCTGTCCCTCGAAGATCCCGACGACCGTCGCCTGAGCGGTTTCATTCCAGGGGGAATTGCCGCGACCCAGCTCTTCTATGGGGGCGACCGCATGCCCGACGTTGTCGGCAACATCAAATATGTGGGAACCTGGGGGAACGCTCAGCTCTCCGGCGCGGTCCATCAGCTCAGAAGCCTGGCTCTCACCAACCCGATCGGCGGACCCGTCATTTTTGGTCCGGGCATCGCCGACTCGATCCCGGATACCGAATACGGCTTCGCCGTCGCGGGCTATTTGAGCTTCAAGCTCCCGCAGCTCGCCGCGGGCGATGCCCTGTGGCTTGCCGCGACCTATACGGACGGGGCCCTCGCCTACATGAACGGCGGTAATTCCGTCACCGCCATCGACCCGATCAACGAGCTCGGCGCGTCCGGCGCGGTCGGCATGGTCGACGCCTATATCGATCCGGTCACGGGGGACATCAAACGCGGTCGCGGCTGGTCCATCGCCGGCGGCTTCCGCCACTACTGGTCGCCGGAGGTCCGCCAGTCGATCTTCGGCTCATACATGCGGGTCGAGTACGGAGGCGGCGCTTCCGCGATCGCTCCAGGCGGGTTCTCCGTGGGCCTTACCGACTTCAACGAACTGCGTCTTGGATCGAACGTCATCTGGTCGCCGGTGTCCGGCCTCGATCTCGGACTCGAAATCATATACGCCAAGATCGATCCCCGGGGCGACGTGTTCGTTCCGTCGAGCGTCGCGGAGCTTCCCGGGACCATCAAAAACTCTTCGCATGCGTGGGAAGGGCGAGTGCGCGTGCAGCGCGACTTCTGAGCCGCCTTCGGCAGGAACGAGCGAAACCCCGGCGCAGACCGCCGGGGTTTTTGTATGCAATCCCCGTGATCACAGGAGCGCGATCACGGGTGTCGACGAGGAACACCGATCCGGGGATCCCACTTGGTTTCATAGCCCTCGAAAGGAGGCGCGCATGACCAAAGCTCTCTTCACAACTCTCACCGCTACGATGTTCGGTGCAGTCCTCGCCCTTGCTGGATCCGTCACCGACTCCCACGCACAAGTCCAAACGCCCGACAACACCGCTGCGCTGCTCAAGACGGCGCAATACGCGCAGCAGGCTGCGCCGCACCATCGAACGGTCCACCAGAGGCGCGTGAGCCGCAGGACGATCATCGAGGAAGAGCCCATCACCACGGGCTCGATCGGTGTACCGCCGATGACCGCGCCCTATCCTCCGTCCCAGGAGTGGCCACCCTGTCTGGAAGGACCGCCCAGGTGCACGGCCGCGGGCTATCCCAATCTCGGCTATATCAGGCGCCTGGAGGGATACCCGTTCTAGAGGAACCGCCGGCCGGCTCGCCCCGGATATGTCACACCGCAGGCGAGCCGATCGAGGCTGCTCGGATGCTTCCGGTCGTGGGCGGGGTGTACGAGCGAAGCTGAACGCCGGAAAACAGGACGTTCACGGGAGCCTTCTGCAGACTTCGGCATTCTGAAGAAGCCGGCCTGATCATGGCCGGCGAACAGAAGGAGGATACGATGCGTCCATCCCATCTCGCAGCCATCACGGCTCTCGGTCTGCTGTTGGCCTCACCCGTTCTGGCGCAGACCGCCGCGCCCGGCACCAGCGCTCCGGCCAAGCCGCCCGCAAGCACGGCCGCACCGGCGCCCGCCGCGAAGCCCATGCCCGGCACGACCTCTTCCGTCAGCAAGCTCATCGACATCAACACGGCTTCCAAGGACGATCTCGACAAGCTGCCCCAGATCGGCTCCGCCCGGGCCGAAGCGATCATCAAGGGCCGCCCCTACAAGGCGAAGAGCGATCTCGTCGACAAGAAGATCATTCCTCAGAATGCTTATGATGCGATCAAGGATCGCATCATCGCGCACCAGAAATCATAAATCCCGCAAAGAGAAAGGGGCCCGTCAGGGCCCCTTTCCCATGTCTGCCGCCGGGTTAGCGGTTGTACTTGAACTCGGGCATGCCCTTGAGCTGATCCTTGGTCATGTTGACCATGGCGTGGTCGGGCGCCGAGCGATCCGCGGTGGTGCTCGTACCGGCCACGGAACCGGTGGTGTTCGGAGCGGTCGCGGTGCCGGCCGTGCCGGTGGTCGTATTGGCGGCCGAAGCATTGGCGCGCGGCTCGTTCACGAACTTGACCTGTTCGTACGGAATGGCGACGTCATGCTCGCCCATGCCCAGGAAGCCGCCGACGCCAACCACCACGGCCTGGATCTTGCCGCTCTGGTCGACCAGCAATTCGCTGATGTCGCCGATCTTCTCGTTGTTGTTGTTGTAGACGTTCAGACCCTCGAGCTTCGAGGCGCGCCACTGGCCGGGCTGCATCTGCGTCATGGCGCTGCTGCTGCTCGTGCTGGACGAGCCGGTGGTGGTGTTCATCGCCGGGGCAGAGCTGGCCGGGGGGTTCGTCGTCGAGCTGGAGCCGGACGAGGTCTGAGCGAGAGCAGGAGCCGCGATCAGAGCCGAACCGAGAAGAGCCACTGCGAGATGTTTCACAACCATGAGTATTCCTCCTAAGCGTGAGAGTACGGCGTGAAGCGCCGCTTGGTGTCTCAACGGGCCAAGTGGGAATTGGTTCTGTCGATCGGCCCACAGAATCGCGAGCGTTCAAAAAAGATGGCCGGGACGAGCCCGGCCACGATGACGCAAATGCGGTCGATGTCACGCCAACGTGAACTCCATGGTGATCTCGGCGTTGAGTACTTTCGATACCGGGCAATTCTTCTCGGCCGTGCGGGCGAGTTCCTCGAACTTGGCGCGGTCGATTCCCGGAACGTTGGCATTGAGCGTGAGAGCCGATTTCGTGATCACGAACCCGCCGTCCTGCTGCTCGATGGAGACCACGGCTTCGGTGGACAGTTCCGTCGGCGTGAAGCCCGCTCCCTGCAGCTGGAAGGCAAGCGCCATGGTGAAGCAGCCCGCATGCGCGGCCGCGATCAGCTCCTCGGGATTGGTGCCTTTCTCGTTCTCGAACCGGGTCTTGAAGGAATAGGGGGTGGACGACAGCACGCCCGAATCCGATGTCAGCTGCCCGGAACCTTCCTTGCCCGTGCCCTGCCAGACGGCTCTTGCCTTGCGGTTCATCGCGATCTCCTTTGAAGGTTGACGGTGCTGATGTAGGACAAGGCTCACCGGACTCCAGCCTGGATCCCGCAAAACGGCTTCGTCGCTGCGTCAGCCTTCTCGAGTTCGGCCGAATGAGGCATGTCCATGGTTCCTCTCCAATCCCGCCTGCGGCCCAGGCTGTTCGGTTCGACTCTCCTGGCGATCGTCGTTTACGCCCTCCTGCCGCAGGCTTGGGGAGCGGTCTCGCGGTTCCTGGTGGCGTGGGATGTCGGCATTTTCTGTTACCTGACGCTGGCCTGGATCATGGCGGTGCGTTCGACCACCGCCAAGATGCAACGGCGGGCGGCCGAGGAAGACGAGAAGGCGGTGGTCTTCCTCATCCTGACCCTGTCCGCCGCTGTGACCAGTCTCGCGGCCATCGCCATGGAGCTGTACGGGATCCATAATGCAGGGCGGCAGGAGGTTTTCCGTCTGGCGATCGCAGGGGTCACGATCCTGTGCTCCTGGTTCTTCGTGCATACGATCTATGCCATTCACTACGCCCACGAGTATTACGGCGACGAAGGCGAGCGGAGGGGCTTGATCTTTCCTCACGACGACAAGCCCGATTATTGGGACTTCCTGTACTTTTCGTTCAATTTCGGCGCGGCCGCCCAGACCTCGGACGTGGTGATCATCTCCAAGCGTATGCGCCGCTTGAGCCTGTCGCATTCGATCTTGGCGTTCCTGTTCAACACCACCATCTTGGCCCTTGCCGTGAACGTGGGAGCGGGGCTGCTGTAGCGCATCCTGCGGTCTCCGGCACCGCTCTCGACGACGGCTCGTCCAAGCAGGAAGCTTCGCATCTCCATTGCCTTGCGTGCGTGAACGCCTCAGATTGATCCGATGTCCATATCCTCCCATTCCGCCGCCCCGACGATCGAGACGGAGCGGCTCCTCCTTCGCACGCACAGCATCGCCGACTTCACGGAAAGTCTCGCGCTCTGGCGCGATCCGGAGGTGACGCGCTTCATCGGCGGCAGGCCCTTCACCCAGGAGGAAATCTGGGGCCGCCTCGTTCGCTACGTGGGGCATTGGGCGCTCATGGGCTTCGGCTATTGGGCGGTCGAGGAAAAGAGCACCGGCCGTTTCCTCGGCGAGGTCGGGTTCGCCGATTTCAAGCGGAACATCGAGCCCTCGTTCGACGGCATGCCGGAGGTCGGGTGGATGATCGCGCCGCGCGCTCATGGCAGGGGCTACGCCACCGAGGCCGTGCGCGCGGCCATCGCCTGGGGCGACGCCCACTTCGAAGGCAAGAGGACCGTCTGCATCATCGACCCGGACAACTTTCCCTCGATCCGCGTCGCCGAGAAATGCGGATACCGCGAGCTGCTGCGCACGACCTACAAGGATCATCCGATGATCATGTTCGTGCGGGACAATCCGGAGGGTTAGGCTTCCGGATCGTCGCCCTCGCCGTCGACGACGCTGCGCGCCACGTCGAAGCGGAACCCGGCGCGGGCCATGGCCGCGAGGTCCTTGTCGCGGTAGGGCGCGCGCTCTCCGGGGCGATAGGGGCCGAGCCTGCGGCGGCGGGCGAAGGCGTGGGCCGCCTTCTCCTCGTCGTCCTCCTCGCCGTCGTCGAGCGCCGCGGCGATGGTGCCGCGGTCGACGCCCTTGGCCGAGAGCTTCGCCTGGATGGCGCGCGCCGAGCCGCCGCGACGGCGCAGGGTGGCCACCCGCGCCTGCGCGTAGCGCGTGTCGTCGATGAGGCCGGTGCGCAGGCTCTTGGCCACCACCTCGTCGATCATCTCCTGAAACTCCGCCGGATCCTCGCCGCGCAGGCGGCAGCGCTTGTCGACCTTGCGCTTCAGGACGCGGCGCAGGTTCTCGGCGGAGGAGGCATAGCGTTCGAGATAGGCGAGCGCAGCCCGCTGCAGATAGGCGGGCGTGACCTTTCTCGGGGGCTTCCGGACGGGCTTGTCGTCCGTCATACCTTGTCGGCCTCGGGCGGAAGGGAGGTCTCGCCCGGCTTCTCCACCTGACCCTTGCGCTGCAACTGGAGAGCCACGAACCAGCAGAGGGAGGCCCAGGCCGCGCCGACGGCCCAGCCGGCGAGCACGTCGCTCGGCCAGTGCACGCCGAGATACACGCGGCTCGCTCCGACGAGGAGGGTCAGGACGATGGCGAGCCCCATGATGAAGGCACTGATGCGGCGGCTCTTCTCCACCCGGGCGAGGAGAGCGCCCAGTGTCAGATAGGTGATGGCCGACAGCATGGCATGGCCGCTCGGGAAGCTCGCGGTGTAGACCCGCGTCGCATGCGGAACGAGGTCGGGCCGGGGCCGCTCGAAGCCGAGCTTCAGGCCCGTCGAGAGGAGCGCGCCGCCGACGACCGAGACGAGCACGAGCAGGGCGGCGGCGCGTTTTCCCGCCATCAGCAGATAGGCGACCGCCGCCGCCGTCAGCAGCGTGAGGATCGCGTAGCCGCCGAGTCCCGTGAAGTCCCGCGCGGCTTCCTCCAGCCAGCCGGGGCCGATGGGATCGGCGAGATTCTGAGGATTGCGCAGGGCCAGCAGAATGGTGCTGTCGAAGGCATGGGTCTCGCCCTCGAGAACCTCGCCGGCCAGGGCGATGAAGGCCCAGGCGAACAGGCCGCAGGCGGCCATGGAGACGAGCGGCCCGATTTCGTTCAGCCGGAAGCGAAGCCACAGGC
Source organism: Microvirga sp. HS2 (assembly GCF_055792805.1). Taxonomy (NCBI): domain Bacteria; kingdom Pseudomonadati; phylum Pseudomonadota; class Alphaproteobacteria; order Hyphomicrobiales; family Methylobacteriaceae; genus Microvirga; species Microvirga sp. HS2. The sequence goes on along the minus strand of NZ_JBVVAJ010000001.1, from coordinate 129,545 downwards.
TCCTGACGGGGGCGATGTATCTGTTCATGCCCGCCGGAAATAGGGGCGGGCGGCGATCCGGCGAGGTCATGCCAAACCTCAAGGTCAAAGCCCGAGCCGTCCGCGCCATCCCTTTGGCGCGTCGATGCGGGTCAGCGCCAGCCATTCGGCCATCAGGCGAAGCTCGTCGCCGAGAGCGGGGGCGACCTCGTCCGGCGTCACGCCGGCTTCGGGATGGATCGAGTGGACGACGAGAGCGCCCCTGGCGCGGTCCGCCTTGAGGTCCACGCGGCCGACGATGCTTTCGCCGAGCAGGAAAGGCAGGCAGTAATAGCCGAATTCGCGCTTCTCGGCGGGCGTGTAGATCTCGATCCGGTACCGGAAATCGAACAGGCGCTCCGTGCGCGTGCGCTCCCAGACGATGGGATCGAAGGGCGAGACGAGGGAGCGCGCCTCGATCCGGCGCGGAAATCTCGCCTGCGGATCGAGATAGACTGGCCCGCTCCAGCCTTCGACGGTGACCGGAACGAGATCGCCCGCCTCCACGAGCTCGGGGATGCGGGCCTTCGCGTCCTGGGCCTCCAGGCGGAAATAATCGCGCAGGCAGCGCTCGGTGGCGATGCCGAGCGCCTGGATCGAGCGTCTCAGCAGCTCGCGCTGCGCTTCGTCCTCGGCGGGCGTGGGCGCGTTCAGCACCTCGGACGGCAGGGCCCGCTCCGGAAGGTCGTAGATGCGCTCGAAGCCGCGCCGCGTCGCGGTCGTCACCTCTCCGGCCCAGAACAGCCATTCGAGGGCGCGCTTGCCGTCGCTCCAGCCCCACCAGGCGCCTTGGCCCTTGCCGCCGATGGAGAGGTCGCCCGCGCCCATCGGCCCCTGCGTTTGGATCTCCCGCCGCACCTCCTCGATGAAGGCGCGCTTCTCCCGGCCGAATCGCGCGAGCCCGCCATAGATGCCCTCGCCCCTGGCGGCGCGCGCCATGCGCCAGCGGAACAGGGGGTGGAGGTCGAGGGAGATCAGCGAGGCTTCGTGTCCCCAATACTCGAACGTCTCCCGTTTCCTCGGATGATAGGCGAGCCTTTCGAGCAGCTCCCGGTCATAGGCTCCGAGCCGGGAAAAGAGCGGCATGTAATGGGCGCGCACCAGCACGTTCACCGAATCGATCTGCAGCAGGTGCGAGCGTTTCAGCAGGCGTTTCACATGGCGGGCACTCGCGCCGTCCGGCCGCGCCTCGTGAAATCCTTGGGCGGCGAGGGCGATGCGGCGGGCCTGGGCGAGGGAGAGTTTTGTGCGGGCGGTCATGAGGTCGATCGAAACAGGCGTCCAGCTAACGTGACCGCGGCGTTTCCGGCAAGGGCCTTGTGCGCGGCGCGACCGCGAGCGCCGTCGCCATGAAGCCGGCGAGCTTGAGGGCCGCGACCGCCATGTGCCCCGTCTCCCACCGGTTGCGGATCGCGACGAAGTCTTCGGGCACCGGGCCGGGCTGCCATGTGGCGAGCACTTCGTTCGCAGGCCGGACCCAGCCGAACCAGAGGGCGAGGCCCAGCGAGAAGAGGAGACAGCCCGCCAGGGCCGGCCGCCGCCGGCCGCGGTCGTGCCATAGCAGAAACGCCAGAACGCCCGTCGCTGCGATCGCCGCGACGTCGAGAGGCCCGCCGATGAGGGCGAAGAGTGCGAACTGGCCGTTGAAGACCGTCGCCTCGCGCCACAGCTCCGGTGGCCACACGGTCAGGCGCGGCGGCGCTTCCAGGACATGGGCGAAGGAGGGGCCCAGGCTCAGGGCCGCCAGGGTGAGAGCCACAAGGCTCCAGAGTCGAAGCATCGCGCCGATCCTTTCACGAAACCCCGTGGGAAACACCCCATTGCGGGAACCGTTCTCTCCGGCGGCCGTCGTCGCTCCTGCGGGGTGCTCGGATTCGGCGCACAGCCACTTCCGGCGCATATCTGCCTTGCAATAGGATTTGAGACAAACCCGCGCCGATCTCTTAGACGGGCGAGCCCAACCGCGAAGGATGAAGATGGACCAGCCAGCCCCCCAGGCCGCGAGAGGCCATGCAGCTCCGGCCCTGAGCCATGCCGAGATCCGCACGATCATCATCGGCATCATGCTCGCGATGCTGCTGGCGGCCCTCGACCAGACCATCATCGCGACGGCGCTTCCCACCATCGGCCGCGAACTCGGCGACCTGGAGCACCTGCCCTGGGTGGTGACGGTCTATCTTTTGACGTCCACGGCGGTCACGCCGCTCTACGGGAAGTTCAGCGACAGCCACGGCCGGCGGGGCACCATGCTGATCGGCATCGTGATCTTCATTCTCGGTTCGATCGCCTGCGCGGCAGCGCCTAACATGCTCGTGCTCATCCTCGCGCGCGGCCTCCAGGGGCTCGGGGGAGGCGGCCTGATCGCCCTCGCCCAGACCATCGTGGCCGATATCGTGGCTCCTAGGGAGCGGGGGAAATATCAGGTCTATTTCGCCAGCGTCTTCATGACGGCGAGCCTCGTCGGCCCGGTGCTCGGCGGGTTCTTCGCGGAGCATCTCCACTGGTCGGTGATCTTCTGGATCAACCTGCCGCTCGGCCTCATCGCCTTTTTCCTCGTCTTCCACAGCCTCAAGAAGCTGCCGCGCCACGACCGCCCGCATAAGCTCGACCTCCTCGGTGCCCTGCTGCTCGTCGGCGCGACGGTTTCGCTGCTCCTGGCTCTGAGCTGGGGCGGCCTGCGCTATCCCTGGCTGTCCCTGCCGATCTTCGGTCTCGTCCTGGGCTCCCTGGTCCTGTGGGGCCTGTTCGCGATCCGCATGCGCCTTGCGCCGGAGCCGCTGATCCCGCCGGGCGTGCTGCACAATCCGGTGGTGCGCATGGGCGTGCTCTCCGCCTGCTTCGGCATGGGCACCTATATCGGGCTCACCATCTACCTGCCGGTCTATTTCGAGGCCGTGCGCGGGCTCTCGGCCTCCGTATCGGGGCTGGCGCTCATTCCGCTCATGGTCGGAACCGTCTGCGGCGCCACGGTCTCCGGGCGCAGCATGGCCAAGGTGAAGCATTACAAGCGCATGCCCATGATCGGCCTGTTCGTTGCCATGGTGGCGACGGGCCTGCTCGCGGCTTTCGCGCACAATCTGCCGCTCGCCCTGGTGGAGGTGCTGCTCGCGGTCATCAGCATCGGTCTCGGCACGCTGCTCCCGGTCTCCACGGTCGCGATCCAGAACGCGGTGCTGCCGCACGAGCTCGGCACCGCGACGGGCACGGCCAATTTCTTCCGTTCCCTCGGCGGCGCGCTCATCGTCGCCGTGTTCGGCGCCATCGTGCTCAGCGGCTCGGGGCTTTCGGGCGCGGCGAGCTTCGAGACCCTGGCGGGCGCGGCGGCGCAGAGCGGCGTCGATCTCGCCGATATCTTCGCCTACGTCTTTGCCGCGGCCGTCGCGGGCTTCGGCCTGGCGCTGGCCTTCCTGCTCGCCATGGAGGAGCGGCCCCTGCGCGGCGGCGCCGTGAAGGCGGCGGAGGCGGCTATCGCGGACTAGCGGAGCTCAAATCCGGTTTCGGATGAGGATCCACGCGGCGGCGAGAACGATCAGAAGCACGAGAATGAGGCCGGTCGTTTCGAAAACGGCCTGGGCCCGCTGCTCGGCGGCCGAGCGCTCCGAGGACCGGCACGTCGGGAACGGAGGGAAGAACGCCGGGAGCCAGGACGTTCGCCATGAGATCGGGCGGCATGGGTCCCTCCGGACGGCTTGCGCGAAAATCTCAGCTTGGCCTTGGTCGTGGCCGGAAACGTGGCCGGTTTCCGTCAAACCTGCGGCGTCATGCCTGGGGATAGCCTCGCAAGGCTGTGGAGGAGTGCGCCGGGGCGGACACTTTCGGGAGCTTTGCCGTGTTAGCGCATCGTGCGGAGAGGCGGGCCCGAAAGGGCATTCCCCTTTCGGGTCCGATGCTCTAGGACCGGAACGAATTTCGAACATGGACGAGGGAGGCTGATGAAGGTCGGCATCGACATGGGGGCGGTTTCCTCCGCCCCCGGAGGACAGAGGGCTCAGCTCGATCTGGAAGAGCTTTTGGCGACGCGTCTGCTCGTCCAGGGGAATTCCGGGTCCGGCAAATCCCACCTCCTGCGCCGCCTTCTCGAGCAGAGCGCGTCCCTCGTCCAGCAGGCCGTCATCGACCCGGAGGGCGATTTCGTCACGCTCGCCGACAAGTTCGGCCATGTGGTGGTGGATGCCTCCCGCTCCGAGGGCGACATCCAGCGCATCGCCGCCCGGGTGCGCCAGCACCGGGTCTCGGTGGTCCTGAGCCTGGAGGGCCTCGACGCCGAGGCGCAGATGCGCTGCGCCGCCGCCTTCCTGGGCGGCCTCTTCGATGCGGAGCGCGATTTCTGGTATCCCATGCTCGTGGTGGTGGACGAGGCGCAGCTCTTCGCGCCTGCCGCCGCCGGCGAGGTGTCGGACGAGGCCAGAAAAGTTTCGCTCGGCGCGATGACCAACCTCATGTGCCGCGGCCGCAAGCGCGGGCTTGCGGGCATCATCGCCACCCAGCGCCTCGCGAAGCTCGCCAAGAACGTGGCGGCGGAAGCCTCGAACTTCCTCATGGGCCGCACCTTCCTCGACATCGACATGGCCCGCGCCGCCGACCTTCTGGGCATGGAGCGCCGCCAGGCCGAGATGTTCCGCGATCTCGAGCGCGGCCATTTCGTGGCGCTCGGCCCCGCGCTCTCGCGCCGTCCGCTGCCGATCCGCATCGGCGAGGTGGAAACCGCCGCCCGCTCGGGTTCCTTCAAGCTCATGCCGCTGCCCGAACAGCCGAAGGCGGATGCGCGCGACCTCATCTTCACGCCGGGCGAGGACGAGATGGCCGCCCGCCCGGTCCTGCCGCGCCGCGCTCCGCCTCCGCCGCCCGCGCCCTCCACCAACGATCTCCTGGCCCAGCTCGCCCGCACCCGCGCGGCGGCGGCGCCGGAGCCCCAGGCCGAGGAGGTCACGGAGGAGACAAAGGCCGAGCGCGAGGCCGCGCTCGACGCGATCCTGCGCGAGATTCTGGACGATCCCGAGGCCGCCTTCCGGTCCGTGGCCGTGCTCTATCAGGATTTCCTCGTGCGTTGCCGCATCCGCCGCATCTCCGGCGAGCCCCTGAACCTGAACACCTTCCGCCGCCGCCTCGCGGTCGCGCGCGCCGGCGTCGACACCGCCACGGCCGAGGGCACCGAATGGGACCGCGCCGTCGCCTTCGCGGGGGCGCTCGAGGAGGATATCCAGGGCGTCTATCTGCTCATCGCCCGCGCGGCGATGGAAGGCTCCGCCTGCCCGCCTGACGGCGAGATCGCCCGCGCCTGCGGCAGCCGGTCGCCCGGCCGCGCGCGCCGCCTCATCGCCTATATGGAGACCCGCAACATCGTCGTGACCCGCAACGACCCGCGGGGCCTGCGCATCATCGCGCTCCCCGATCTCGGATGGGAGACGGGACCGGGCGACCCGAACGCGTTCGAGGAACCGGTCTCCACGCCGGACACGCGGGATCTGTTCGCAGCGGGGTAGACCCTTCTCCCGCGCGGGAGGAGCCATGAGCGCCAGACGTCTTCCGTGTAGCCTTCCCCAGCGCTAAAAGACCCAACGTCATAAAAACGAGAAGCATGCCCATGCAGAACGATCCCTTGAGCCTCGATGAAATCACCCGTCGCGTCGAAGCGAAGGCCGCCGATTACTGCGCCCTGAGCGACCGCATCTGGGCGATGCCGGAACTCGCCTTCGAGGAGCACCGCTCGGTCGCCGAGCAGATCGCCATGCTCGCGCGCGAGGGCTTCCGCATCACGGAAAACGTGGGCGGCATGGCCACCGCCTTCATCGCGGAATATGGCAGCGGCGGTCCCGTCGTCGGGATCCTGGGCGAGTTCGACGCGCTGCCCGATCTCGCCCAGGTGTCGGGCGTGACCGAGCACAGGCCGACCACGAAGGGCGCGCCCGGCCACGGCTGCGGGCACAATCTCCTCGGCTCCGGCTCGGCGCTCGCGGCGGTGGCTCTGAAGGACGCGCTGGAGGCGGAAGGCATCGCCGGGACGGTGCGCTATTACGGCTGTCCGGCGGAAGAGAGCGGCTCGGGCAAGACCTTCATGGCGCGCGAAGGGCTCTTCCACGATCTCGACGCCGCCTTCTGCTGGCATCCGAGCGTGGTCAACGAGGTGCAGACCACCTCGTCGCTCGCCTGCATCCAGGCCTATTTCCGCTTCACGGGCCGCGCGGCCCATGCGGCGGCCGCTCCCCATGTAGGCCGCAGCGCGCTCGACGCGGTGGAGCTCATGAACGTGGGCGTGAACTACATGCGCGAGCACATGCCCTCCGACGCGCGCGTGCATTACGCCATCACCAACACGGGCGGCGATGCGCCGAACGTGGTGCAGGCCTATGCGGAATCGCTCTATCTCGTGCGTTCGCCGCATCTGCCCGATGCGGAGCGCCTGTTCGAGCGCGTGAAGAAGATCGCCCAGGGCGCGGCCCTGATGACGGAAACGTCCTTCACGGTGCAGATCACGGATGCGACGTCGAACGTAGTGCCCAACAAGGTGCTGCAGGAGGTCATGTACGAGAACATGAAGCGTCTCGGCGGCCCGGGCTTCGACGACAGGGATTATGTTTTCGCCGGAGAGCTGCAGAAGACGGCGCTCACCCGGGAGGAGATCCTCGCGAGCGTCACCCCGCACGACCGGTCGCTCGCCGCCGAGGTGCTGCATGACGGGCTTCTCTCCATGCCGACCCGGGAGGAGGTCCAGATGGGCACCACCGATGTGGGCGACGTGAGCTGGATCGTCCCGACCGTGCAATGCCATACGGCCTGCTTCGCCATTGGAACCCCGTTCCACACCTGGCAGCTCGTCGCTCAGGGCAACCTGCCTGCGGCTCACAAGGGCATGGTGCTCGCCGCCAAGGCCATGGCCACCACGGCGGCCGATTGCCTGCGCAATCCGGATATCATCGCCCGCGCCAAGGCGGAGCTGAAGGAGCGCACGGGCGGACGCTCTTACGTCTGCCCGATCCCGCCGGAGGTGACGCCGGACGATCTGCGCGCCAAGGCTGCCTGATCACGGGGCTACAAACTTGCAAGGATCTCGCCCGTATGGGCCCGAGATCCTTGCATTTCGGCAAGACGCTATTGGCGCGTGGCCGGGTCGAACTCTGGCCGGCCCGGCCTTATCTTCCGGTCAACACCCATGGAGCATTCCCATGAAACTGACCGGAATTCATCATCTCACCGCCGTCACAGCCGACGCATCCGGCAATCACGCCTTCTACACGCAGGCCCTCGGCCTGCGGCTCGTGAAGAAGACCGTGAACCAGGACGACGTGAGCGCCTATCACCTCTTCTACGCGGACGGACAGGCCACGCCCGGCACGGACATCACCTTCTTCGACTGGCCCGTGACGCGCGAGCGGCGCGGTACGCACAGCATTAGCCGCACGGGCCTGCGCGTGAACGGCGAGAAGGCTCTGCAATGGTGGAAGGACCGCCTGGCCTCCCTCAACATCGCGCATGACCCGATCGTCGAGCGCGACGGACGGCTCGTCCTGGACTTCGAGGATTTCGAGGGGCAGCGCCTGAGTCTCGTCGACGACGGCGGCCGGGGCGAGGCGCATCCGTGGGAGCGCAGCCCCGTTCCGGCGGAATACCAGATCCGGGGCCTCGGCCCGATCACCATCTCCGTTCCGAAGCCGGAGCGCACGGCCCTCGTGCTGACCGCCGCCATGGATATGCGGGCGACGCGCGAATACCGCATCGGCGACGCCCCCGTTCATGTGTTCGAGATGGGGGAGGGCGGGCCCGCCGCGGAGCTGCACATGGCGGTAGAGCCTCATCTGCCGTTCGCGCAGCCGGGCGCCGGCGGCGTGCACCACGTGGCGTTCCGCACCCCGAACGAGCAGACCTATCAGGAATGCTGGGAGCGCCTGCAAACCTTGCGCGCGCCGTCGAGTGGCCCGGTGGACCGCTACTATTTCCGCAGCCTCTATTTCCGCGAGCCCAACGGCATCCTGTTCGAGATCGCCACCGACGGCCCGGGCTTCGCCACGGACGAGCCGATGGAGACGCTCGGCGAACGTCTTGCGCTGCCGCCTTTCCTTGAGCCGCGTCGTGCGGAGATCGAGGCGGGCCTGAAGCCGCTGGCGGCGTGAAAGCCCCCGTGTCGCGTTCCAAGCCGCCTTGCCGTCCTGGCAAGGCGGTCCGGATCAGCGGCAATGGGCGCGGTCATTGACCAAAAGGAAATAGGCGCGGGACCTTGCCATAAGCGAGGTGCAATCGTATATCGATCTATATTACGTAATAACGTCCGTATAGACCATCGTCTTCCCGGATAAATAAAGTTTTACCAGACCCCATATAAACGTGTATTTACTGAGCACTACGATGGGGCTGATGATGTCTAAATTTAAAGCGAGAGCTCTTTTTTTATGTGCGCTCGTCGCGCTCTCGGCATGGTTTGGAACCACGATTGCGGAAGCCGCGTCGCTTCCCATGCCTACGGAAAAGCCCATTCTGACCATTTCGGGCAAGATTGCCGTCACTAACAAAGGCGACACGGCGGAGTTCGACCGGCCCATGCTGGAAGCCATGGGCATGGAAACCTTCACGACCTCGACCCCGTGGTATGCGGGTCCGACGAAATTCGAAGGCATACCGATCGCGAAGATCCTGGACAGGCTCGGCGCCTCGGGCCAGCACCTCATGGTGGTTGCCCTCAATGACTACAGCAGCGACGTCCCGGTCGCGGACGTCCGAAAGTACAAGGTTCTTCTCGCACTCAAGGTGAACGGAGAATATATTTCCGTCCGCGACAAGGGCCCTATCTTCATCATCTATCCCTTCGATACGGATCCCGACCTCCAGCACCAGACCTATTACGGCCGCTCGGTGTGGCAGGTGTCCAAAATCGTCGTGAAATAACGCCAATTCTGGGCACTTCGGAGAATTAGGCTTGTCGCTGCGCACGCTCAAATTGGTGCTTGCCGTTGTCATTGCCGGCTTCATCGTGTCCGCGGCCTACATCTCGATTCTCATCGTCGAGCGTCAGGATGTGCTCAAACATGTCGCGCGCTACAACACGCCTTGGCACGCCGCGCAGGCCGTGCACGAGTTCACGCGGCTGGAGCAGCGCCTGAGCGCCTTCGCGGCTCATGATCCGACGGTCTCTCACGATGAGGTCGCGCTGCGCTACGACATCATCGTGAGCCGAACCAATCTGCTCTTTGCGGGCGATTTCCGGGAATTCCTCTATTCCGCTCCCGAATGGCTCACCGTGGCCCAGGAGCTGGATAAGACGCTCAAGGAAATCCAGCCCGAGATCAATCAGCTGGACCGGCCGGATGCCGCGATGAGGGCCCTCAAGGCGCTGGAGCCGTTGGAGATCAAGCTCGCGGGCCTCGCGGCTGCGGCCAATCATTACGGCGGACAGCGTGCCGAGCAGGATCAGCACGAGCTGATCCGCCTGCATTGGCTGTTTTCGAGCCTGGCGGCCGGACTGATCGTTTTCGGCTTGTTCCTGCTGGCGCTGCTGGGATGGCACAACAGGCTGCTGGAGCGGGCGCACAACGAGCTGCGGCTTTACGCCGACAACTTCGAGAACATTTCCGCAAAACTGGAGAAGACCAACAAGGCGCTCAGCAGCGCCTACGAGGAACTGCAGCTTCGCAACGAAGCCCTGCAGGCCCAGGAGCACGAGCTCAGGATGCAGAACGAGCGCTTCGATGCCGCGCTCAACAACATGTCCCATGGCCTCTGCATGGTGGACGATTCCGAGCACATCATCGTCTTCAACGCGCGCTTCGCGGAACTCTTCGGCATCGACAGAACCGTGCAGCCCGGAGTCACGCTCGGCCACCTGATCGGCCAGGCGGAGGCGCAGGGCTGCGAGGGGGCAGGGCCCCTGCGCGGCATCGTGGCCGAGCAGCAGGAGCTCATGCGCAAGAGGCAGCAGTTCGGCTTCATCCACGAGGAGCCCGACGGGCAGACCTTCGCCATCTCCCATCAGCCCATGTCCAACGGCGGCTGGGTGGCGACCTACGAGGACATTACGGAGCGCCGGCAGGCGGAATCGCAAATCGCCTACATGGCCCATCACGACGCGCTCACCGATCTCGCCAATCGGGTGCTCTTCCGCCAGCAGCTGGAACACGCTCTCGCGGAAACCGGGCGCGAGCGGCTGAAGATGGCGGTTCTCTGCCTCGATCTCGATCGCTTCAAGGATGTGAACGATTCCCTCGGCCACGAGACGGGCGACGCGCTTCTCAAGCTCGTGGCCGAGAGGCTTCGCAGCTGCATCCGCCCGCAGGACGTGGTTGCGCGTCTCGGCGGCGACGAGTTCGCGATCCTGCAGCTCGCCATCGACGATCAGCAGGATTGCGCGGCCCTCGCCACGCGCATCGTCGAGACCGTCAGCATGCCTTACGATCTCGAGGGGCAGGAAATCGTCATCGGGACCAGCATCGGCATCGCCGTCGCCTCCGAGGGAAATCTCTCGCCCGATCAGCTTCTCAAGCAGGCGGACCTCGCACTCTACCGCGCCAAGGCCGACGGACGGGCGACCTACCGCTTCTTCGAGCCGGAGATGGACGCGGAGCTGCAGGCCCGCCGCCTCCTCGAAACCGACCTGCGCAAGGCTCTCGTGAATCGCGAATTCGAGCTGTATTTCCAGCCGCAGGTCAATGTGCGCGCGAACGAGATCGGAGGCTACGAGGCGCTTCTGCGCTGGCAGCATCCCGAGCGCGGCATGATCTCGCCCGCCGAGTTCATCCCGGTAGCCGAGGATATCGGCCTGATCTCGCCCCTGGGCGACTGGGTGCTGGAGCAGGCCTGCCTGGTGGCCACCGGATGGCCCAAGGATATCAAGGTCGCGGTGAACCTCTCGCCCGTGCAGTTCCGCAACAAGACCCTCGTGCAGAGCGTGAGCCGCGCCCTGGCCCGCTCCGGCCTGGCGCCGGATCGGCTGGAGCTGGAGGTCACGGAATCGGTTCTTCTGCAGGACAACGAGCTGACGGTCGCGACATTGCACCAGCTGCGCCGCATGGGCGTGCGCATCGCCATGGACGATTTCGGCACCGGCTATTCCTCGCTCAGCTATCTGCGCAGCTTCCCCTTCGACAAGATCAAGATCGACCAGAGCTTCGTGCGCGAGCTCTCCTCCCGCGCGGATTGCCTGGCGATCGTGCGCTCGATCGCGGGGCTGGGCGCCAGCCTGGGCATGTCGACCGTCGCCGAGGGAGTCGAAACGGAGGACCAGTTCCTTCAGATCACGGCGGCCGGATGCACCGAGGTGCAAGGCTACTTCTTCGGGCGGCCCAAGCCTGCCTCCGAACTCGTTCACACGCTCGCGACCAAGAAGCGAAAAGCGGAAGTCGCCTGACGCGAGCGGTCAATCCCATCACAGACAGGAGCAGGACCCATGAAGACCTATTGCGAATTCACGTTCGAAGCCGCCCACTCCGTGCATCCTTATTCCGGCCTGCATGGGCACACCTTCATCGTCAAGCTCACCTTCGGCGGCCCGGTCGACGAGGTCTATGGCTGGCCCGTCAATCTCTACGACGTGGAGAACTATATCAAGGAGATCAAAGGCGAGCACGGTTCCGGCCTGGACCATGGCAACCTGGATCTCAATCCCGAGATCGGCGTCGCTTCCCTCGAGAACGTCACCACCTACATCTGGCGCAAGGTGAAGGAGCGCTTCCCGAATCTCGAAGAGGTCGAGCTCAAGCGCGGCATGTCGGGGTCGTCGGAAGGCTGCATCTATCGCGGCGAGACGGCGCCGGCCGATCTCGCGGCGTGAATTTTCACCACGTGCGGCGCCTGAAGATTTCTTCTTCGAGCGCCGCGCGTTCGAACCTTACCGGCCCACGCCGAAGGAATACGACACGGTGAGGCCGAGGCCGATCTGATTCTCGGAGCCGAACTCCTGAACGATCGGGCTGTCCGCCGCATCGCCCACGAGGCGCTTATAGGTCACGAAAGCCGTCGTCGTCCATTGCTCCGACCAAGTGTAGGATGCGCTCGCGGTCGCTCCGACGGAGGTGATGCCGCCGGACGGGCGGTAAGCCCAGACCTGTCCGTTCAGCGCGGCCTCCTCGGGCGTCACGCCGAAATAGGTGCGCGTGAACTCTCCGTCGCCGAGCGACAGGCGCGGGCCGGCCGAGACGGTGAAGGCTCCGTAGGTCTGAACCCAATCGAGGCCCAGATCGGCGACGAAGCCGTGATGCCCGTTGATGCCGTGACGGATCTCGGCGCGGGCGCGCAGGAAGTCCGCGGGCCAGTATTCCACGAACAGGCCGGGCTCGACTGCCCAGTTGATCTTGTCGAGGCCGACGAGCCGCCTGTCGTCCTGCAAGTAGCGTCCCCCCACGAACCGGCCGACCGCGCCGATGCGCAGCGTCGAATCGTCCAGGAACGAGAAGCTCACCCCGTCGTCAGGAGCGCTGAAGCGCTCGACCGTTCCCGCCCGGCGCAGGCTGAAGGACGGATAGCCGACGAAGCTCAGGTCGTCCGCGCCCGGATAGGTGGGCTGCGCCTGCAGATTGGCCTTCAGCGTCACGATCCAGCCAGTGGGACTGTCAGGCAGGATCGTGAAGAACGGATCCGCCGCCTGAGCCGACACCGAACCCGCGCCTGCGAGCAGTAACGTGGCAAGGGCGAGCGATTTCGGGAGGCGCATGGTTCGTCACCGTATGTGCGTGATCGGGGCTCCGTCCTGACGGCAAACGCCGGTGAGGTCAAGCCGTCCCGCGGCCGACACTATGATTTGGATCAAGGCACGGTGAACGAAAGGCGAGCGAGAATGGTGTCCGGCATCAAGGAGATTAGCCGTGAACAAAGATCTCAAGCTTCCCCACGACGGATTGATTCTGGTCAGCGACGGGCGCAAGGCGCTGTTCCTGAGGAACCAGGGAGACGATGTCTACCTGAACCTCCAGGTCGAGCGGGTGCTTCAGGCTCCGGACGATTCGCCGGCGCCGGGGGCGGAGAATCCCGGCCCCCGCGGCGAGCGCCATGTCATCGAGCAGCCCGATCACCAGGATCAGGCCGAGCGTCGGTTCGCCACGACGGTCGCCGATGCGATCAATGTCGTCTGCGCGAGTGCGGATGTGAAAGCCATCGTGGTGGCGGCGCCCCCGCGCACCCTGGCGCAGCTGCGGACCCACTTCTCGGATGCAGCGAAGCAGAAGATCCTCGCGGAAGTGAACAAGGACCTGACGAAGCATCCCGTCTATGAAATCGAGCAGCATCTGACGGCGCGCGCCTGAGGCGCCGCGCAGGGGGCTTGCCGAAGGCCGGCCCCCTGCTCAGAACTTTTCGCCTTCCCGGGCGGTTGTCGGATGAAACGATGAGGAGAAGGCTTCCTTGACCGCGATTGCCAGCAGCCGCCCGCAGCCCGACGAGTTCTATCCGAAACCGCCCCCGACGGAGCCGGTTCCGGGCATTCCGACGCCGCCCGAAACGCCCATGCAGCCGGACGCGCCGAGCGTTCCGTCATCCCTCCCCGAGCAGCCGCCCGAGCCGGACAGGCCGGTGATCCATCCGACACCCCAGCCTGAGGTGCCTTAGAGCATCGTGCGGCCCGTCGGGTCCGCGCGGAACGATGCTCTCTTCTAAGGAGAAGGCATCGGATCTGCCCCAAAAGTGCAAATCTACTTTTGGGTCCGATGCTTTAGGCGAGCAGGCTCGCGGCGAAGCGCGCGCAGACGAGCACGAGGAAGATGCCAAAGGCGACTTCGAGCCGGCGCTTCGAGAGCCGATGGGCGAGCCGCGCGCCCACGGGCGCTATCCAGGCGCTGGTGGGGATGAAGAGAAGGAGGCCGATGAGGGAGACGTAGCCCAGCGCCAGGGGCGGCTGGAAGGCCACGACGTTCGGGTAATCCGCCATGTGCGGCCAGCCTGCGTAGATGTAGCCGATCGCGCCGGGAATCGAGATCAGGATGCCGAGGCCGGACGATGTCGCCACCGCCTGATGGATAGGCCGGTTGTAGAAGGTCATGAACAGGTTGGAGAGCTGTCCGCCGCCGATCCCCATGAGCGCGGAAAGGACGCCGATAAGCCCGCCATAGGCCACCATGATGGGCTTGGCCGGCATGTCGAGGCCGAGCCGCCAAGTGTCCTTGCCGAAGAGCAGGCGGATGGCGGAGATGCCCGCCACCACCACGAACACGCCCTTGAACAGCTCGGCCGGCGCGAACCGGGCGATGAAGCTGCCGACCACGACCCCCAGCACGACGGGCACGGCCCACACCCTCAGGATCGACATATCGACCGCTCCCTTGGCCCGGTGCGCATTGAAGGAGCGGATCGATGTCGGAACGATGATGGCGAGCGAGGTGCCGACGCAGAGCGGCATCCGCACCTCGTCGGGAACCTCGATGAGCCGGAACAGCTCATAGAGGATCGGCACCGCCACGGCCCCGCCGCCGACGCCAAACACGCCCGCGAGGAGCCCGGTGAGGGCGCCCGCCCCGAGCAGCGCGACCACGAGCCAGGCGAGATCGAAGAGAGAGATGCCGAACATGAGAAGATCACCGAAGAGCGGACGGGAAGCGCCTGTCTCAAGGTCATGAGACCTCCGCTTGCTAAAGCAAGGCCGCGGCCAAGGGAATTGGCCTAAAGAGAAAGACTTCCTGTTCGCGTCACAGGCTCCCGGATTTCCGGGCGGTCCGGCGGAGACGGCGCCGTCAGGTGGCGCTGCTCTCCACCCGCAGATTGTTCTGCACGTGCCGCACGCCCGAGGCGAGCTCGGCGAGATCCTCGGCGCGGTACTTGAGGCCGCGGCTCGCCACGGTGCCGGAGAGCGTCACCTCGCCGTCCGTCACCGCCACCTCCAGGTTCGAGGCGTCGATGAAGCGGTCTTCCGTCAGGCGCTCGCACACGTCCTCGTGAATGCGCTCGTCGGAGCGCTTGTAGCCCTTCGGGCCGCGTCCGCGATGGGGACCGGACATGCCACGACCCGTATCGCGTCCCATGTCGTGCCCGCCGCGCAGATCCGGATCGTTCGGATCGCGATCTCCAAGGGCGCCGAGGCCCGAGCGATAGCGCGCATAAGCGGGCGCAAAGCCTTCGTCGTCGCGGGGTCCGCCATGGCCATCGTCGATCACGCCGCCGGAGAACTCGGCGGCATCGCTGCCGTAGCCGCCGGGATATTCCCGGCCTTCGCCGCGGAAGCCGACGGCCCCGGATGGAACGTCGCCATAGCCGTTGTCGTCGTTATAGGGGTTCCGGTTCCTGCGGCGGGTGTCTACCATGGCTTGAGCTCCTGTCCTGTGCCAAGTCCTGTTCTGTGCCAAGAGCAACAACCCGATCCCTCCCAGGTTCCCAGCCCATGAAAGCCGCGCAACGCATCAGGTTGTTCGAGACGATTTTCGCCCGCGACGGCGGCCGCTGCGTCTATTGCGGCGTGGAAACGCACCGCTTGGGCAAGGGCTTGAGCCGCTCGCCCGCTCTCGCCACGCTCGATCATGTGGTGCCCCGCTCCATGGGCGGGCCGCTCACCCCCACCAATCTCGTGCTCGCCTGCCAAGCCTGCAACAACCGCCGCGGCGTCATGGATGCGCAAGCGTTCCGCGCTCTCGGAAGGCGCGGACTTTCATCCTGATCGTGGAACGTGCGCTCCTGGCCGGACGTTCGGCAGAGGGCGGAGATCCTGGGTAAGGAGCGATCATGAATATCGAAGACAAGGTGCGCGAGGCGATCGTCGCCGAGCTGCGGCGACAGGCGGAAGCGGGAAGCCAGGGCCTGCGCGTCGACATGCGAGAGGCCGAGACGATGACGATCGAGGGCCGCGTCAACCTGGATGAACTGGCGATGGCGGTTGTGGGCTCGCTCGCGGGCGGACCTTAAACGCGCTGCCCGTCGCCGCCCGATGATGGGAGACGGCGGGCGTGGGCGTTCCTGTGATGGTTCCCGCCGCGCACTCAGGCCGGGAGGGACGCCTTGGGCGGCAGCGGGAACAGGCTGATGAACCGTTCGGCCAAGGCCCTGTCGCCCTCCACCGTCAGCACGCCTGCGCTTTCCAGAGCATTCAGCGGCTGGCCGCCATAGATGGCGCCGGCCATCACCGGTGGCGCTCCGGTGAAGATCAGGTCCGCATTGTCCACCGGCCCGCGCGCGATCTCGATCCGCCCCCCGGCGAGATGCGCGAGGAAGGTCTCGGCCTCATTCAGGCGAAAGCCGATTCGTGCGTCAAGGCCTTCCGCCCTTCGGGAATCCAGCATCGTGCGCAGCGACAGGACGAAGGAGGCGACGCTGAACGGCAGGGTCGGGTCGTGCAGGGGCGAGCGGGCGGCCCAGCGGCCGAGCGCCTGGAAGATCGGCTCGCTCTCGTAGCCCCAAGACGTCAGCTCGTAGACCTGCACGGAAGCCGGCGGCGGCAGCTTGCGGCGGACGAGGATGCCTGCCGCCTCCAGCCCTTCGAGCCGCTGGGTCAGCACGTTCGCGCTGATGCCCGGCAGGCTCTCGCGCAGATCGCTGAACCGTTTCGGCCCGAGCATCAGCTCGCGCATGACCAGCAGGGCCCAGCGCTCCCCCACCAGATCGAGCGCATGGGCCGCCGCGCAGGCGTCCTCGTAGTGGCGCCTCGGCCGCGTTTCCGGTTCGTTAGTTATTTTTTCTAACTTCATAGTTGCAATTTATAACTTTGTCTGGAATCAATGTCAAAACCAGAAGGGGAGGAAGCCATGCCGAAACTCATATTCGTGAACCTACCGGTCGCCGATCTCGACCGCGCCAATGCGTTCTACGAGGCCATCGGAGCCGTCAAGAACCCGCAGTTCAGCGATCACACCGCCACCTGCATGGTCTTCTCCGAGACCATCCATGCGATGCTGCTGACCCACGACAAGTTCCGCCAGTTCACGCCGAAAAGGATCGCCGACGCGCGCGAGACGACCGAGGTGCTGATCTGCCTGTCAGCCGACAGCCGCGAGGAGGTCGACGGCATCCTCGCGAAAGCCGCCGCAGCGGGCGGCCGGGCCGATCCCGGCCCCAAGCAGGATTACGGCTTCATGTACGGCCGCAGCTTCGAGGACCCGGACGGCCATATCTGGGAAGTGATGTGGATGGACGTGGAGGCAGCCAAGACGGCCATGGCCGAAACGGCGACCGCATAAGAACGAGCCGCCGCAGGAGAGGACATGCCAATGACCAGCGAGACCGCCACTCATGAATTGTCGATCACCCGGCTGATCGATGCATCGCCCGAAACCGTCTATCGCGTCTGGACCGAACGCACCGCCGAATGGTGGGCGCCGCGTCCCTACACGACCCCGGAGGTCCATATGGATCTGCGTCCCGGCGGGCGAGGCCTGATGGCCATGCGGGCCCCCGACGGAACCGATCTGCCGCGCGAGGAGGGCGTGTTCCTCGAAGTCGTTCCCAACCGCAAGCTCGTGTTCAGCAATGCCTTCAGGGCCGGATGGATTCCGCAGGATCCGTTCATGGTGGTGATCGTCACCTTCGATCCCGAAGGATCCGGCACCCGTTATACGGCGCGCGTTCGCCACTGGAGCGAGGAGGCGAAGAAGCAGCACGAGTCCATGGGCTTCCATGAAGGATGGGGCATCGTCGCAGGCCAGCTCGCCGCCCTCGCGGAAGGTCGCGCGATTCCCGAAGCGGCGTGACCGGTGGAGAATGCCATGAGCTATGTCGACGGATTCGTCATTCCCGTGCCGACCGGAAACCGGGAGGCCTATCACGCGGCGGCGGCGAGAGCCGCGCCGGTCTTCAAGGAATACGGCGCGCTTCGCATCGTGGAGTGCTGGGGCGACGACCTGCCCGACGGCACGATCACCGACTTCAAGGGCGCGGTGAAGGCGCAGGACGGCGAGAACATCGTCTTTTCCTGGATCATGTGGCCCTCCAAGGAGGCGCGCGATGAAGCCTACAAGACGCTGCTGAGCGATCCCCGGCTCGCCGAAAACGACATGCCCTTCGACACGAAGCGCCTGATCTTCGGCGGCTTCCAGGTCATCCTGGACACGCAGGAGCAGGCATGATGTCCAAGATCGCCCCCTGCCTGTGGTTCAACGGCAAAGCGGAGGAGGCCGCGAGGTTCTACGTGTCCCTCCTGCCCGACTCGCGCATTGACGCCGTCCTTCCCTACACGGTCGAGACCCCCGGCGGATCGCCAGGCGACGTGATGCTGGTGGAATTCACGCTCGCCGGCCTGCGCTACATGGCGCTGAACGGCGGGTCCTCCTTCCAAATCACGCCGGCCGTCTCGTTCTTCGTCAGTTGCGCCGATCAGGAGGAGGTCGACCGGCTGTGGGAGGCCCTGTCGGTCGGCGGCACGCCCATGCAATGCGGCTGGATCACCGATCGCTACGGCGTCTCCTGGCAGATCGTGCCGGAAGCGTTCATCCGCATGGTGAAGGACGAGGATCCCGCAAAGGTCCGCAGGGTCACCGAGGCGATGCTGACGATGGTCAAGCTCGATGTCGGCGCCCTGGAGAAGGCGTATCGAGGACAGCCGGCGGCGTGAGCCGAACGAAGCCGTCGACACCCGGCGAGGCGGTTCGAAGCTGCCTCGCTATCTCTTCGCGCTCACCTTCTGGTGCTCTTCGAGGTAGCTGCGCAGCGATTGCCCGGCCCCTTCGATATGTTTCTTCAGGAGCGTGCAGGCCGCGCCGATCTTGCCTTGCGAGCACAGTTCGAGAATGTCCGCATGCTCGGCGGCGGCGCGCTCCATGCCCTGCGTCAGCGAGAGCTGGAGGCGCGTGTGCCGATCGCTCTCCTGCAGGAGGTTCGCGATGATGGCGAGCGAGCGCGGCTGTTTCGCGTGCTGATAGAGCACCATGTGGAACTCGGTGTTCAGCTCGCCCCAGCGGCTGATATGCATGGCGCGCAGCTCTGAGCTGTATTCCTGCAGGATCTCGTTCAGGCGCTTGTAATCGGCTTCCGTGAGGCGCGGAGCCGAAGCCTTGAGCAGGCGCGGCTCCAGCAGGGCCCGCAACTCGAACAGCTCGTCGATTTCTTCCGTTGAGAGCTCCGAGACGATAGCGCCCCGATGAGGGTGGATCTTCACCAGCCCCTCCGCCTCGAGCTGCATCAGGGCTTCGCGGACCGGGATGCGGCTGACGCCGAATTCCGCCGCCAGGGCGTCCTGGCGGAGCTGGAAGCCCGAGCCGAATTCCCCGTCGACGATCCGGCGCCGCAGCTCCTCCGCGACGGCGGAGGAGATGGTCCTGTGCTGAAGGGATTTCTGGGCGGGTCTGGAAGGCGGCATGGCGACTGACAATTCTGTAACATACGAGGAAGGAGCGCGATCTTATTGCTCTTTGGCGAAAGAGCTAGAGACCCCGGCTTGACATCGGCGATTTTATACAATCTACATTGGCCGAGTTCAACGCCTCATCGCAGGAGCTAAGAGCACAATGGCGAAGAAAATCGGCTGGGAAGGCGTCTTCCCCGCAGTGACCACCCAGTTCAAGCCGAATTACGAGCTGGACCTCGATGCCACCGCCAAGGTCATGGAGGGCCTGATCCGTGACGGCGTCTCCGGCCTCATCGTCTGCGGCACCGTCGGCGAGAACACCTCCCTGTCGCGCTCGGAGAAGGTCGCCATCATGGAAACGGCGAAGGCCGTCTCGCGCGGCCGGGTGCCGGTGATCGCCGGCATCGCCGAGTTCACGACGGCTTTCGCCTCTGAGGTCGCGAAGGAAGCCGCGCGCGTCGGGCTCGACGGCATCATGGTGATGCCCGCTCTCGTCTATTCCTCGAAGCCGCACGAGACGGCCGCGCATTTCCGCGGCGTCTCCAAGGCGACCGATCTGCCGGTGATGGTCTACAACAACCCGCCGATCTACAAGAACGACGTGACGCCCGACATCCTGGCCTCGCTCGCCGATTGCGAGACCATCGTATGCTTCAAGGATTCCTCCGGCGACACGCGCCGCTTCACGGACGTGAAGAACATGGTCGGCGACCGCTTCGTGATGTTCGCCGGCCTGGACGACGTGGTGGTGGAGAGCGTCATGCTCGGCGCGGCCGGCTGGATCTCCGGCATGTCGAATGCCTTCCCGCAGGAGGGCGAGACCCTGTTCCGCCTCGCGAAGGCCGCCCGCTATGAGGAGGCCCGTGCCCTCTACGAGTGGTTCATGCCGCTGCTGCATCTCGATGCCCGTCCGGATCTCGTCCAGTGCATCAAGCTCTGCGAGGAGATCATGGGCCGTGGTTCCTCGCTCACCCGTCCGCCGCGCCTTCCGCTCGGTGACCAGGATCGCGCCTATGTGGAGGCGATCATGGACAAGGCGCTGAAGAACCGTCCGGCGCTTCCCGATGTGGGATTGAAGCCCGCGGCCTGATAAGATCACGGCGGGGGAGACTTAGGTCTCCTCCGCCTCTTTTTTCTCTGACCCTTCACGACACGAGTTCGAGCCCAAGAGCGAAGCCATGGCGCGTCACACCTTTTTCTGCATCGACGGTCACACCTGCGGCAATCCGGTCCGCGTAGTGGGCGGCGGCAGCATTCCCCAGCTCAAAGGGGAGACGATGTTCGAGAGGCGCCAGCACTTCCTGGCGGAATACGACTGGATCCGCACGGGCCTCATGTTCGAGCCGCGCGGGCACGACATGATGTCGGGCTCCATCCTCTATCCGCCGACGCGTCCCGATTGCGATGTGGGCATTCTCTTCATCGAGACCTCCGGCTGCCTGCCCATGTGCGGCCACGGCACCATCGGCACGGTGACCATCGCCCTCGAAAACGGGCTGATCCACCCGAAGACTCCGGGCCTGCTCCGGCTCGACACTCCGGCTGGCGTCGTCGAGGCGCGCTACGAGCAGAACGGTCCCTTCATCGAGAGCGTGCGCATCACCAATATTCCCTCGTTCCTCTATGGCACCGGCTACGAGGTCGAGGTCGAGGGCCTCGGCCACCTCATGGTGGACGTGGCCTATGGCGGCAATTTCTACGCCATCGTCGAACCCCAGGCGCTCTATTCGGATCTGGCGGACGTGAATCCGTCCGACATCCTGCGCTGGAGCCCGAAGCTGCGCGAGGCCTTCAACGCGCGCTACACGATCGCACATCCCGAGAACCCGGACATCAATCGCCTCACGCACGTTCTGTGGACCGGCAAGGCCCAGACGCCCGGCGGCACGGCGCGCAACGCGGTCTTCTACGGCGACAAGGCGATCGACCGTTCGCCCTGCGGCACGGGAACCTCCGCGCGCATGGCGCATCTGGCCGCGCGCGGCGCGCTGAAGGAAGGTGACGCCTTCGTGCACGAGAGCATCATCGGCTCCACCTTCACCGGCCGCATCGAAGGCCGCGCGAAGGTCGGCGACCGCGACGCGATCATCCCCTCCATCGAGGGCTGGGCGCGGGTCATCGGGTTCAACACCATCTTCATCGACGACCGCGATCCGTTCGCGAACGGATTCCAGGTCGTCGACCAGAGCCGTTCCGCCTAAACAGGGCAAGGCTTTCCACGGGCGGCTCGTTGCGGGCCGCCCTTGTCCGTCAGGATTCTCCGACAACAGGTTTCATGATGCGGATTGCCATCGTTGGTGCAGGTATCGTCGGCCTTACGGCCGCCCACGCGCTTCTCGACAAGGGTCACCAGGTGATCCTCGTCGATCCCGGAAACAATCAGCAGCGACCTACGGACGGCAATGCGGGCTGGATCGCCGACATGGACGTGATGCCGCTGGCCTCGCCCAAGGCGTGGCGCAACCTTCCCCGCTGGATGATGGACCCGCTCGGCCCGCTCACCATCAGGCCGTCCTATCTTCCGGCGCTGACGCCCTGGCTGGCGCGGTTCGTGCTGGCGTCGTCTCCCGCCCGCATCAAATCCAGCATCGTCGCCATCCGCGCAATCAACGCGCAGGCCCTGCCGGCCTGGAGAGAGCGCCTCTCGTCGCTCGGCCTGGACGGGCATCTGCGCGAGAAAGGCATCCTGTCCGCCTGGCGCGACCGCAACCGCTTCCTGCAGGCTCAGGACATCATCGACCGCCAGAAGGCCTTCGGCATTCCGCTCGAGGTTCTCGGGCCGCGCGAACTCGCCGACCTCGAACCCGCGCTGCACAACATCGAAGCGGCGGTTCTCTATTCGGGTTCGTGCCACGTATCCGATCCCGCGCTCCTCGCCTCCGATCTGCTGCGGCTCGCGATCGAGCGCGGCGCCGTGCGGGTCGAGGGCAGGGCTCTCGCCGTCCGGCCCGCGAACGACGCCGTTCACGTCCACACGGACGCGGCGGAGACGATCGTGGCGGCGGACCGCGTACTGATCTCCGCCGGCGTCTGGTCCCGGGAACTCGCCAAGCAGCTCGGCGACCGCATTCCGCTCGACACCGAGCGCGGTTACAACGCCACCTATGCGAAGGGCGCGTTCGGCCTCAATCGCCCCGTCATGTTCGAAGGCGAAGGCTTCGTCGCCTCGACGCTCGACACGGGCGACCGGGTCGGCGGAGCCGTCGAATTCGCGGGCACGCAGGCGCCGCCCAATCATGAGCGCACCTCCGCCATGATCACGCGTCTCAAGCGCTTCCTGCCGCATCTCGATGCCGACCAGCCGGCGAGGCGCTGGATGGGCTTCAGGCCGTCCATTCCGGATTCTCTTCCTGTGATCGGGCAGGCCTCGCGGGACAAGCGCGTGCTTTATGCCTTCGGGCACGGCCATCACGGGCTGACGCAGGCCGCGATCACGTCGCGTCTCGTGGCGGAGCTGGTCGATGGAGCGCCCGCGACGATCGAGCTGAAGCCGTTCTCGGCGCAGCGTTTCTGACGTGACGCTCACGTAAACGAAACGCGCGCGCCTCATTCATCGTGATGCGCATGCGTCCGGTTCCGTGTCGGCGATGGTCCGGCCGTCGCCGGTCCTCGTCTCATTCTTTTGGCTGATCTCCGGGCGCGGGCGCTCAGACATTAGGCGAAGTGAAACAAATTTCATATTGCAAATTGTATCCAATATGCGGATGTTGCGACACCTGACCTCGGGGAAGCTGCCGGGCTCGGAGACGAAACAATCAGAGGACGAACGATGAAACTGAGGACAACAGCGGCCGCACTTCTTCTCGGCATGATCGCCGCCATGCCGGCCAAAGCGGACAAGCTCGACGATATCATCGCCTCCGGCGTGCTGCGCTGCGCCGTGACGCTCGACTTCCCGCCCATGGGATCGCGTGACGAGAAGAACCAGCCGATCGGTTTCGACGTGGATACCTGCAACGATCTCGCCAAGGTGCTCGGCGTGAAGGCCGAGATCGTCGAGACCCCGTTCCCGGACCGCATCCCGGCCCTCGTCTCCGATCGCGCGGACGTGGGTGTCGCCTCGACCTCCGACACGCTGGAGCGCGCCAAGACGATCGGCTTCTCGATCCCCTACTTCGCCTTCAAAATGGTCGTCCTCACCAAGGAAGGAACGGGCATCGACACCTATGAGAGCCTGAAGGGCAAGAAGACCGGCTCGACCTCCGGCACCTTCGAGGCGATTGCGCTGGAGAAGGACGTCAAGAAGTGGGGCACCGGTTCGTTCCGCCCCTACCAGACCCAGGCCGACGTGTTCCTCGCCATGCAGCAGGGCCAGATCGACGCCACCGTCGTCACGAACACCGTGGCGCAGGCGACGGTGAAGTCCGGCAAGTTCAAGGGCTTCGTGGTCAAGGGCGACGCGCCTTACGTGACCGACTATGTCGCTCTCATCGGTCTGCGCCAGGAGCAGGGCCTGCTCAACTACCTCAACCTCTTCGTGAACCAGCAGGTTCGCACGGGCCGCTATCAGGAACTGTACGACAAGTGGGTGGGCGGCGGCGAAGCCCCCGACCTGACCGTCAAGGGCGTCTATCGCTGACGAGCCGTTGAACGGGCGGAGGCCGAGCAGCGCCTCCGCCCTTTGACGCAATGCAGGTGTTGGGACCGCACCCATTATGTTGAATTATACATTTCACTGGCGCCCGGCGCTGAACGCTCTGCCAGACATGCTGTCCGGCGCGTGGGTGTCGCTCCAGATCGCCGTGCTGTCGATGGTGATCGGCGTCGTCTTCGCCGTGTTCCTGGCGCTCGGCCGCCAATCGAACAACAAGCTCTTTTACGGTTTCTCGACCGGCTGGGTCGAATTCGCGCGCAACACGCCGGCCCTGTTCCAGGTCTATATGACGTATTTCGGACTGGGCTCCTTCGGCATCCATCTCGATTCCTACGTGGCGCTTCTCGCGGGCATCGCCTTCAACAACGCAGGCTATCTCGCGGAGACCTTCCGCGGCGGCCTTCGCGCCATCCCGGACACGCAGACGCGCGCCGCGCGTTCGCTCGGCATGACCGCGCCGCAGGCGTTTCGCCTGATCGTGCTGCCGCAGATGTTCCGGATCGTCTTCTATCCCATGTCCAACCAGATGGTCTGGGCGCTCCTGATGACGTCTCTCGGCGTCACGGTCGGCCTCAACACGGACCTCACCGGCGTCACGCAGGATCTGAACGTGCGCACGTTCCGCACCTTCGAGTTCTTCGCCATCGCGGCCGTCATCTACTACCTCATGGCCAAACTCATCACCCTCTCGTCGCGCCTCTTCGCCTGGCGCCTGTTCCGGTACTGAGGAGACGGCGATGTTCGAGACAAGTCTCACCTGGAACGACTTCCTCTTCCTTCTTCAGGGTGCGGGAACGACGCTTGCCATCACCTTCTGGGCTGTCCTGGGCGGCACCATCTTAGGGATGCTCTTCGGCCTCGTCCGCGCCTCCGCGCCGTGGTGGCTGAACATTCCCGTCGGCTTCGTGCTGGATATTCTCCGCTCGGTGCCGCTCCTGATCCAGTTCGTGCTCGCGAACTCGTTCAAGTCCATCCTCAAGCTCAACGTGACGGCCTTCACGGTGGGCTGCGTGGTGCTCGCGCTCTACACGGCGGCCTATTGCGCGGAGATCGTGCGCGGCGGCATCCTGGCCGTTCCGCCGACGACCCGAAGGGCGGCCCGTTCGCTCGGCATGACCTACACCCAGGATCTGACGAACATCGTCTTCCCCATGGCGATGCGTGTTGCGCTCCCGAGCTGGATCGGCCTCACGCTCGGCGTCATGAAGGATACGGCGCTCGTTCTCTGGATCGGCATCGTCGAGCTGCTGCGGTCGTCGCAGATCATCGTGACGCGCATCCAGGAGCCGCTCTTTGTTTTGTCGATTGCAGGCCTGATCTATTTCCTCATGAGCTTCCCGATTGCCCGGCTCGGGGCGCGGCTCGAAAAGCGGTGGCGTGAAAATGATTGAGTTAAAGGACGTTCGTAAGTCTTTCGGTGCCCTCGAAGTGCTCAAGGGCGTCAGCCTCACGGTTCAAAAAGGGGAAGTGCTGTCCGTCATCGGCGGCTCGGGCTCGGGCAAGTCCACGATGCTCATGTGCATCAACGGCCTCGAGCCGATCCAGGGCGGGCAGATCCTCGTCGACGGCATCGATGTCCATGCGCGCGGCACGGATCTCAACAAGCTGCGCCAGAAGATCGGCATCGTCTTCCAGCAATGGAACGCCTTTCCGCATCTCACCGTCCTCGAGAACGTGATGCTCGCGCCGCGCAAGGTGCTGGGCAAGAGCAAGCGGGAGGCGGAGGAGATCGCCGTCAAGCAGCTCACCCATGTGGGCCTCGGCGAGAAGCTGAAGGTGTATCCCTCCAGGCTCTCCGGCGGCCAGCAGCAGCGCATGGCGATCGCGCGGGCGCTGGCCATGTCGCCGGACTACATGCTTTTCGACGAGGTGACCTCCGCGCTCGATCCGCAACTCGTCGGCGAGGTGCTGGACACCCTCAAGATGCTGTCCGAAGAGGGCATGACCATGATCCTCGTCACCCACGAGATCCGCTTCGCGCGCGACGTGTCAGACCGGGTGGCGTTCTTCCACAAGGGCCTGATCCACGAGATCGGCACGCCCGAGCAGGTGATCGGACATCCGCAGAAGCCCGAGACGATCGAGTTCCTGAAATCGGTGCTCTGACGGCGCGGGGCAGCGCGCCCCGCACCGGATCCTTCACTCAGACCCTTCCCTGAACCGGAGAGTTCAATGCGCACGTCGAAAGTCGTTCATGTGGTCAGCTGCCATGCGGAAGGAGAGGTGGGCGACGTGATCGTGGGCGGCGTCGCGCCGCCGCCCGGCGACACGATCTGGGAGCAGTCGCGGTTCATCGCCGAGGACGAGACGCTCCGCAACTTCGTGCTGAACGAACCGCGCGGGGGTGTCTTCCGGCATGTGAACCTTCTCGTGCCCCCGAAGAATCCGAAAGCCCAGATGGGCTGGATCATCATGGAGCCCGCCGACACGCCGCCCATGTCGGGCTCCAACTCCATCTGCGTGTCCACCGTCCTGCTCGACACCGGCATCATTCCCATGCAGGAGCCGGTCACCCGCATGGTTCTCGAGCCACCGGGCGGCCTCATCGAGGTCGAGGCCGAATGCAGGAACGGCAAGGCCGAGCGCATCCGGGTCCGCAACGTCTCTTCCTTCGCCGACAAGCTCGACGTGAAGCTCGAAGTCGAAGGCGTGGGCACGCTCATCGTGGACACGGCCTATGGCGGCGACAGCTTCGTGATCGCCGATGCGAAGGCGCTCGGCTTCGCGATCCGCCCCGACGAGGCGAAGGATCTGGCGGAGGTCGGCATGAAGATCACCCGCGCGGCCAATGAGCAGATCGGCTTCCGCCATCCGGAGCTTCCCGGCTGGAACCACATCTCCTTCTGCCAGATCGCGGCGCCCCTCGTCGAACGGGACGGTGTCGCGCATGGCGCCAACGCCGTCGTGGTGCGCCCCGGCAAGATCGACCGCTCGCCGACGGGAACGGGCTGCTCGGCCCGCATGGCGGTGCTTCATGCGCGCGGAATCCTGAAGGTCGGCGATAGCTTCGTGGGCCGCTCGATCATCGATTCCGAGTTCATCTGCCGCATCGAGGACGAGGTGACGGTGGGCGGCAGGCCCGGCATCATCCCGATGATCTCCGGGCGCGCCTGGATCACGGGCACCCACCAGCACATGCTCGATCCCGACGATCCGTGGCCGGCCGGCTATCGGTTGTCGGATACCTGGCCGCAGATGTAAAAGACATCCGCTTTTTCAGAAACCATCGGAACCGAACGGAACAAGACAAGGCATGACCGAAGAAGTTTCCCTCTCGTTGGACGAGGTCCGGCGTCTCAGCATCGACGTTCTCAAGGCAGGCGGTCTCTCCGACGAGCATGCGCAGGCCATCGCAGGCGTCGTCTATGCCGGTCAGCGCGACGAGTGCCATTCGCATGGCATGTACCGGCTGCTCGGCTGCGTGCGCTCGGTGAAGGAGGGCAAGGTCGATCCCGACGCCGTTCCGGACGTGGTGGACCACGCGCCCGCAATCGTGCGTGTCGATGCCCATTTCGGCTTCTCTCCGCTCGCCTTCGAGCGCGGCAGGCCGCTTCTCGTCGAGAAGGCGCGCCGCACGGGCCTCGCTGCGCTCGCGATCAACAACTGCTTCCATTTCTCGGCCCTCTGGCCGGAGGTGGAGGCGATCAGCGCCGAGGGACTCGTGGCGCTCGCCATGACGCCGAGCCACAGCTGGGTCGCGCCCGCGGGCGGCAGGAAGCCCGTGTTCGGCACGAACCCGATCGCCTTCGCCTGGCCGCGTCCCGATGGGCCGCCCTTCGTCTTCGACTTCGCCACCAGCGCCATCGCGCGCGGCGAGATCGAGCTGCATCGGCGCGCGGGCAAGCCCATTCCCACCGGCTGGGCCATCGATTCCGAAGGCAATCCCACCACCGACGCGACCGCGGCGCTCGCGGGCGCCATGCTCACCTTCGGCAGCCACAAGGGCTCGGCGCTCTCCGCCATGATCGAGCTCATGGCCGGTCCTCTGATCGGCGACATGACGAGCGCGGAATCCATGGCCTTCGACGAGGGCGTGGGCGCCGCTCCCTGCCATGGCGAACTGATCCTCGCCTTCGATCCCAAGGTGTTCCTGGGAGCCGATGCGGAGCAGCATGTGGCCCGCGCCGAGACGATGTTCGACGCCATCGTGGGCCAGGGCGCGCGCCTGCCGTCCCAGCGCCGCTACGAGGCCCGCGAGCGCAGCAAGGCGAACGGCGTGCGCATTCCCAAGGCACTCTACGACGACCTGCAGGCTCTCCTGCCGCGCTGACGAAAGGAACCGCTATGGACACCGCCATGAACGAAGCCGTCTTCTCGGGCACCGCCTTCGTTCGCGGCGCGGCCGCAGGCGAGGTCATTTCCAGCGATGTGGAGCTGAGCTTCTGGGGTGGCGTCGATCCGGTCACCGGCGAGGTGATCGACCGTCACCATCCCTTGAGCGGCCGGATCCTCACGGGCAAGATCCTCACCATCCCCGGCGGGCGCGGCTCCTGTTCGGGCAGCGGCGTGATTCTCGAGCTGCTCCTCAACGGCAAGGGCCCCGCCGCCATGGTGATCGAGCGGGCGGACGACATCCTGACGCTCGGCGTCATGATCGCCGAGGAGGTCTTCGGGCAATCGATCCCCGTCGTCATCCTCGACCCCGAGGATTTCCGCCGGGTGGCGGTGGCGCGTCATGCGCGCGTCGACGGCGCTCGCGTCGCATGCGGCGAGCGGCCCGACGGCCTGCCGGCAATCTCCGACACTCGCGCCATACCCGAGCCGCCCGCCTCCCGCATGGCGCTGACGGAGGCCGACAGGGCCTTCCTGAGCGGCGCCCACGGCAAGGCCGCCCAGGTCGCGATGAAGATCGTCCTGCGCATGGCGGAGCTGCAGGGCGCTGACCGGCTGATCGATGTGACGCAGGCCCATATCGACGGCTGCATCTATACGGGTCCGGGCTCCCTCAGGTTCGCCGAGCAACTGCGCGACTGGGGCGGAAAGGTCGCTGTGCCGACCACGCTCAATTCCATCTCGGTCGATCATCGCCGCTGGCGGTCGCAAGGCATCGATCCGGCGTTCGGAGAACCCGCGAGCCGGCTCGGCGACGCCTATGTGGATATGGGCGCGAGGCCGACCTTCACCTGCGCGCCCTATCTCCTCGACAGCGCCCCGGCACAAGACGAGCAGATCGTCTGGGCGGAATCGAACGCCGTCGTCTACGCCAACAGCGTGCTCGGCGCGCGGACGATGAAATATCCCGATTACCTGGACATCTGCATCGCGCTCACCGGCCGCGCGCCGCTCGCCGGATGCCATCTGGAGAGCAGCCGCCGCGCCGCTCTGCGGATCGACCTTCCGACCCTCGGCCACCTCGACGATTCGTTCTATCCGCTCCTCGGCTACCACGTGGGTCTTCTCGCGGCGAACCGGATTCCCGTCATCACGGGGCTGGAGAAGGCTTCACCCTCGCAGGACGACCTGAAGGCCTTCGGCGCCGCCTTCGCGACCACGTCGAGCGCGCCGATGTTCCACATCGTCGGCGTGACGCCCGAGGCGGCGAGCCTGGAGGACGCAACCGGCTGGGCCGACGTTCCGGCCATCGCCGTCGGCGTCGAGGATCTCGCCCGGAGCTGGGACGAACTCGACAACGCGACGGAGGCGTCCGTTGATCTCGTGTCGCTCGGCAATCCGCATTTCTCGTTCCGTGAATGCGAGAAGCTCGCGGAGCTGTGCCGGGGCCGGACGAAGCATAGGGACGTGGCCCTGGTCGTCACCTGCGGGCGCGCCACGTACGACAGGGCGCGCGAAGCCGGCATCCTGTCGGAGCTGGAACGGTTCGGCGTGCAGGTCGTCACGGATACGTGCTGGTGCATGATCATCGAGCCGGTCATCCCGCCGCGGGCGAAGACGATCATGACCAATTCCGGCAAATACGCCCATTACGGTCCCGGACTCACCGGGCGCAGCTTCCACTTCGGCAGCCTTGAGGCCTGTGTCGAGGCGGCCTGCACGGGCCTTGCCGACGGCAGTCGCCCCCTCTGGCTGCACGCTGACTGAGCGTTCCTGCTTTCGCGGAGAAGTTCAGCTTCGCGCAAGCTCGGTTTGCGAGAAGCGGGGGTGATGGGCGATTCCAAGCAGAGTGTCGCCACTCCTCCAAAACCGCAGATGAGCCAATTGATCACTCCCACGCAGCGCGAGATCTTTTTCGATCCCGACTCTTTCATCGTTTCGAAAACAGACCTGAAAGGCAGGCTGACCTACACGAACCGGATGTTCTGCGAGATCGCCGGATACGCGGAGAAGGACCTCCTGGGGCAACAGCACAGCATCATCCGTCATCCGGACATGCCGCGCGCCGTCTTCAAGCTCCTGTGGGACGCAATCCAGGACGGCCGGGAGATTTTCGCCTACGTGAAGAACATGGCGAAGAACGGCGATCACTACTGGGTCTTCGCCCATGTGACGCCGTCCTACGACAGCAATCAGAAGCTCTGCGGCTATCATTCCAACCGCCGTGTGCCGAAGCGCGACGTGGTGGAAAAGATCATCACGCCGTTCTACGCCGAGCTCACGCGCATCGAAGCCTCCTTCCGCAATTCCAAGGAGGGGCTTGCGGCCTCCCACCGGCACCTCATGCAAACCGCCACCGCGAACAAGGCCAGCTATGATGAATTTGTCTTCTCTCTCTAAGGCAAGCATCGGCTTCGCCGTCGCGGCCCTCGCGGTCACCGGGCAGGCCATCGCGTCCGCCGTCACCGGCTCCATGCCCTCGATCACGGTGCTCGTCGCCGATGCGGGCTTCATCTTCGGCGGCTTTATGCTGCTGCGCTCGTACCGTGCGATCGCGACCGCGACCGACGTCATCGAGCGGATCGGGCACGGCGATTTCGAGACCCGGGTCATCGGTAGCCGGGAAGGCGGCGCGCTCGGCAAGCTTCACGCCACCGTCAACGACACGACGGACCGGGTCGACGCCTATATCCGCGAGTCCTCGGCGGCCATGAACGCCGTTCGCAACAACCAGTATTTCCGGCGCATCCTGCCCGATGGGCTCCATGGGGCGCTGCTCAACGGCGCGACCACCATCAACGAGGCGTCTCACGTGATCGAGGTCCGTCTGGCGGCCTTCAATCACTCGACGGCGGAGTTCGAGCAGGCGATCAACACGATCGTCCAGGCCCTCTCGCAATCCTCCGCGAACATGAGCACCATGGCCTCGGTGCTGCAGGAAGGTGCGACCCTCACCGACGACCGCACGAGCCTCGTCGCATCGACGGCGGCCGACATGGCCGTCAACGTGCAGACCGTCGCCGCGGCCGTCACGCAGCTCGCCGCCTCCGCGCAGGAGATCGGAACGGAGGCCGACCATTCCGCCACGCGCGCCCGGCAGGCGGCCGAGGAGGCGCAATCCACGGGCGCCATCGTCAACAGCCTGAACAACGCCGTTGAGCGCATCAGCACCGTGGTGGGCCTCATCACCAGCATCGCCGAGCAAACCAATCTGCTGGCGCTCAACGCCACCATCGAAGCCGCGCGCGCGGGCGAGGCCGGCAAGGGTTTCGCGGTCGTGGCCCAGGAGGTGAAGGCACTGGCCACCCAGACCGCCAAGGCGACGGAAGAGATCACGCGGGAGATCGCGGAACTGCGCTCCGCCTCCACGGCGGCCGTGTCCGCCGTGTCTGAGATCTCCACCATCGTGGCGGATATCGATCACGCCACGTCGCGCATCGCGCAGAGCATCAGCGGGCAGACCGCCGCCACCGCCGAGATCGCGCGCAGCGTCGAGCAGACCTCGGTGGGGACGCAAGGCGTCACCGAGAACATCCACAGCGTGAGCCAGAACACGGCCGAGACCAAGCAGCTCGCGGGCTCCGTCCTCGATACGTCGCGGCAGGTGGGCGTTCAGGGCGACCGTCTGGCCGAGGAAGTGCGCAAGTTCCTCGTCTCCCTGCGGCGCGGCCCCATGGAGCGCCAGCAGAACGAGACCGGTCCGCAGACGAGCGACGACGACAGCCGCGTGCACCGGCTGGCCCGCGCGGCCTGAGGCCGATCAGAGCATGAAGCCCCGCTCCATGAGAGCGCGGGCTTCGGCCCGCTCCCCGTCATCCCCGCGCAGAGGCGGACTGCGACGTCACGCAGGGAGGCCTCCGGCGGCCCCGGGCGCCAGGCGCCCGCGCATGTAAGCCTGCGGGCTGCATCCCATCCCGGTCCGGAACGCGTACACGAATGCCGAGGTCGAGCCGTAGCCGAGTTCCATGGCCGTTCGGGTCACGTCGAGACCCCCGCCCATGAGCTCGATGGCTTTGAACAGCCGCAGGCGGCGGCGCCAGGAGCGCAGGCTCATGCCCATTTCCGCCTCGAAGCGGCGGGCGAGCGTCCGTTCCGACATGCCGAGTTCCCGGCCCCAGGCCTCGGGCCCGCGCGGATCGGCCGGGTCCGCGGAGAGCGCCTCGCACAGCATCGTCAGGGGTGATCCCCCGCGCGGCCAGGGGAGCGCGCCCGGGATCGGGCTGGCGCGCCGGAGCTGGTCCAGGATCAGGCCCGTCACGCGGCTGTCATAGCCGTCGCGATCCTCCTCCCCCTCGATCGCCGTGGCCTCGACGATGAGAGCCTTGAGTAATGGCGTGACGCCGAACACGGTCGCGCTCGACGGCAGGCCGCGACCGGCCTCGTCGGCGATCCAGAGACTGCGGAACTCGGCCCCGAGCAGGGATCCGACCCGATGCCGCAGGCCTGTCGGCAGCCATACGGCCTGCTCGGGCGAGATCACGAAGGACTGCCCCTCCACCGCCACCGTCAGCACGCCGGAAATCGCGTACACCATCTGGTTCCAGGGATGCGCATGTTCGGGAAAGAAATGGCGCGCCGGGATCGACTGAGCCCGCACGGTGATCGGTTGAGGCGGGCCCAGGCCGAGCGGGGCCTGGATGACCTGCCATGCCATGGCGCGCCTCCAGTTTGGCAGATATTCTACATCATTTGGCAGATTGTCAAAATACGGACAAGCGGTGATCGCGTATAAACCGCCTGAGCGAGCACCGATGCCTGCCCGATCCCGGAACGAGGAACCTGCCATGACCCCCATCGACAGCCGCGGCCTGCCCCTGTCGACCACGTCCGATCTCGCGGCCGAACGCTACCGGCATGGGGTCGACCTGCTCCTCTCGGCCTGGCCCGGCGCTGCGGAGGCCCTGGAGGACGCCGTCGCGGCCGACCCGGACTTCGCTCTCGCCCACGCGGCCCGCGCGCGCCTGCACGCGATCCGGTCGGAACCGGCGCAGGCCCGCGCACGGATAGCGGCGGCGGAGGAGATCGTCGCGCGGCGCGGGAGCGAGCGGGAACGCAGCCACGTGGAGATCCTGTCGCTGGCCGTCAACGGCCAGCCGGCCAAGGCGCTGGAGCGGGCGTTCGCGCATGCCGACACCTGGCCGCGGGACGTGCTGATCCTGTCGCTGCCGCTCGGCGCCTTCGGCCTCTTCGCCTTCTCCGGCATGGCGGACCACGACCAGGCGCGCGTCGATCTCTGCGAACGCCACGCCCGGCATTTCGATGCCGACGATTGGTGGTTCCTGACCTACCGGGGCTGGGCTCATGCCGAGAACGGCAACGTCGCGCATGGCCGGGCGCTCACGCAGCGCGGCTACGACCTGCGGATCGAGAACGCCAACGCGGCGCATGCCCTCTCTCACGCCCTCTACGAGGGCGGCGCGCACGAGGACGCGGAGCGGCTGATCGCCGAGTGGCTGCCGCGCTACGACCGCTCCGGCACCCTTCATGGCCACATCGCCTGGCACTCGGCGCTGGGGGCTCTCGAGCGGGGCGATCCCGAGCAGGCGCTTGCGATCTATGCGGATTACATCCAGCCGTCGGTGACGGCCGGGATGCCGGTCAACGTGGTCAGCGACACCGCCTCCTTCCTGTGGCGGCTGAAGGCCTATGGCCACACGGTGCCGGCGGGGCTGTGGGAGGCGGCGGCCGCCTATTCCGGGAGCTACTTCCAGACGGCCGGTTTCGCCTTCGCCGATATCCACATGGCCATCCTCGCGGCGGCGACCGGCGACAGGGCCGCGATCGAACAGCGCGTCGCAACGCTGACGGGGCTGATCGAGGCGGAGACCCTCGCCGCCGGGTCCGTGGTGCCGTCGATCTGCCGCGCCGCGCTGGCTTTCGCGGAGGAGGATTATGCCGGGTGCGCGTGCATCCTGGGGCCGGTCGCGGGCGAGGTCGTGCGCATCGGCGGCAGCGGGGCCCAGCGCGAGATGATCGAGGACATGCTGCTGCTGGCCCTGATGCGCAGCGGCGAGACCGCGAAGGCCCGTGAGCTTCTCGACCGCCGCCTGCACCGCCGCCCTTCGCCGCGCGACACGCGCTGGCACGGCCTGATCGCAGCCTGAGGATTTCACATGTCACATGCTGATGCCAATGCCGCGGCCGGCCTCGCGCCCGCGACGCGATCCGGAGATGCGGATGTCCTGAGGCTCGCCGTCGCGCAGGCGCTCGCGGGGGCGAACTCGGCGGTCGTCTATGCCACCGGCGCCATCGTCGGCAACATGCTCGCCCCGAGCAAGGCGCTGGCGACGCTGCCGATCTCGGTTTTCGTGGTGGGGATGGCGGCCTGCACCCTGCCGGCCGGGGCCATCGCCCGGCGGCACGGCCGCCGCGCGGCGTTCCTCACGGGAACGGGCTGTGGCGTGCTCGTCGGGCTGCTGGCCGCCCTGGCCATCGTGCTGGGCTCGTTCTGGTTGTTCTGCGCAGCCACGTTCTTCGGCGGGGCCTATGCCGCCGTGGTGCTCTCGTTCCGCTTCGCCGCCGCCGATTGCGTCCCGCCGGAGCGGCGTGCGCGGGCGCTGTCCGCCGTCATGGCGGGCGGAGTGTTCGCCGGAATCATCGGTCCGCAGCTCGTCACCTACACCATGGACCTGTGGCAGCCTTACATGTTTGCGGCGACGTTCCTGGCGCAGGCCGCGATCGCGGCCGTGTCCGCCCTCGTCCTGCTCGGGGTCCGGGTTCCGATGCCTACGGCGGCGGAGGTCGCCGGCGGCCGCCCGCTCGGTGTCATCGTGCGACAGCCCCGCTTCATCACCGCCGTGATCTGCGGGGTGGTCTCCTATACGCTCATGAACTTCATCATGACGGCCGCGCCGTTGGCGATGCGCCTGTGCGGCCTGTCGCAGGAATTGTCCAACCTCGGCCTGCAATGGCACATCATCGCCATGTACGGTCCGGGCTTCTTCACCGGCCGGCTGATCACGCGCTTCGGCGCGCCCCGGGTGGTGGCCGCCGGATTGGCCCTGACGGCCATATCCGCCGCCATCGGGCTGACGGGCGTGGATGTGGCGCATTTCTGGCTGACCCTGATCCTGCTCGGCCTCGGGTGGAACTTCGGCTTCGTGGGCGCGTCGGCGCTCGTGCTCGAGTGTCACCGTCCGGAAGAGCGGACACGGGTGCAGTCGCTCAACGACTTCCTGGTGTTCGGGACGATGGCCCTGGGCTCCTTCTCGTCCGGCAGCCTTCTGACGTCTTATGGCTGGGACATTGTGCTCTGGGTGTCGTTCCTGCCCCTCGCGGTGGCGGTCGCGGCTCTCGCCGTCACGGCATCGTCCCGCGCCAGCCGCGCGGCGTGTTGAGACGCGCGGCCTTTTTCGCAAGGGTGAAGGCAAGGATGAAGGACGGTAGGGGCCGATGCGCTGATCTAACGAGTGGAGCATCGGATCAATCCCAAAAGTGAAAGTCCACTTCTGGGTCCGATGCTCTAGAAGCGGTAGTGCAGCCGCACGCAGCCCTTGTCGATCACCTGCGCGCTGACGAGAGTCGGGCTCGCGCGAAAGCCGGTGAGCGGAAAGAGCGGTCGGCCGCCGCCCAGCATTTCCGGGATGACGTAGATCTCGATCTCGTCCAGCGCCCCGCGCTCGAGGAACGCCATCTGCAACTCACCGCCGCCCAGCATCCACACGTCGCCGTCATCCAGCTCGCGAAGTTCGCGAATCAGCGCATCGACGTCGCTGCGGACCTCCAGTGGACCTTTGGGATCGTCGATCGACCGCGACGTGACGACGATCACGCGCTTGTCTGCGTAGGCCCAGGGGGAAGGATCCCGCGCCAGGAAATCATACGTCCCCCGTCCCATCACCACGGTGCGGATGCGCTTGAGGAAAGCACGGTAGTCGTGCTCGCCGAGGTTCATGTCGTCGTATTTGAACAGCCAGTCGAGACTGTCGTCCCCGGTGGCGATCAGCCCATCGAGGCTGGTGGCGATATAGCCCAGGATCCTGGGCATGGTGGCCTCCGTTGATTAGTAAATGAATGTACGTTTATATATCGTCATGGCAAGACCCAAGACGATTCCCGACGAGCAGGTGCTCAATACTCTCTTCGAAGCGCTCATGGAGAGCGGGCCCGACGGACTCACCTTCACCCGCGCGGCGCTAGCCTGCGGTCTCTCGCCGGCAACCCTGGTCCAGCGCTACGGCGCCCGGGAGACACTGGTTCAGGCTATTCTGCTGCGGGCCTGGGACCGGCTGGACGCAGAGACCGAGGCAGCGGACGCGGAGGAGGCACCGACGCCCGAAGGCGCGATCAGCCTGCTGCTGCGCCTCATGCCGCCCGAAACCGCGGAACGCGACGCGAGCAACGGCCTGCTGCTCCTGCGGGAAGATCTGCGCAATCCCGTCCTGCGCAGCCGCGGCGCGGCCTGGGGCCACCGCCTGGCCGAAGCTCTCGGCCGCCGCCTTTCAAAGGATCGGGCGCAGGGACTACGCCTCGGTTGGCAGATGGCGAGCCTTTGGCAGGGCGCCCATACGTGGTGGGCCTTCACGCGCGAGGAGCCGCCGGACCAGGCGATCAGGCGGGCGTTGGAGGAGTGGATCGCGGGATTGAAATGACCGCTGTCGGCACAGGGCAGACGAAGGCCGAAGTTCCGTGCTTGCAGGTAAGCCGACCTTCATGAGGCCACGCGCATCGGCTCCAGTTTGACCCGCTTCGAACCTGGCGACAAGCTTCGGCAGAACCCCCGCTGTGCGAGTGACAGCGACCACAGTGAGCTCAGGGCGGACATCGATGCCGAGGGGGCACGGGCCGCGCCGATCCACATCCCTTGTCAAAGGGAAGCGCCCACATATGTCGGTGCCGTGTCACTTGGCTGCGAGTGACAAACCTTGGAACCGGGACAGTCCGGGCCCACTTAAGCGGAGGTCGAGCAGGTCTCGGGGTTTTGGAGGACGATTACGTGGGTGACACTCTCGCACGCCTGAAGAGCGGGGTTGAAGGACTGGACACGGTGCTCTGTGGCGGTCTGATCGATGGCTCGGCTTACATCGTCCAAGGACGCCCGGGCGCTGGAAAGACCATCCTGGCGAACCAGATCGCGTTCACGCAGGCAGCCTTAGGTCGCAGGGTCCTCTATGTGACGCTCCTGGCAGAGACCCACGAACGTTTGTTCCAATCGCTTTCGGCCCTTGACTTCTATGACGCTGCCAAAGTGGGCAACGGCATCAACTTCGTCAGTGTTTTTCAAACGCTTAGGAGTGAAGGGCTCGGCGAGGTCGTCGAGACGCTACGGCAGGAAATCAAGCGGCAGAAGGCCAACCTGCTGATCTTCGACGGCCTCTTGAATGCCCGCGACACAGCAGGCAGTGATCTTGATGTCAAAACCTTTGTCGCGGAACTGCAATCGCATGCGGCCTTCGCCCACTGCACCGTTCTGTTCCTGACCAGCGCGCAGATCGACGATTCCAGCCCGGAACATACCATGGTCGACGGAGTGATTGAGCTCTCCGAGCAAACGACCGGCGTGCGGACCGTGCGGCAGCTCCGGGTCCGCAAGTCGCGAGGCAGCGCGGCCATCGGGGGCTACCATCAATATGTGATTTC
Source organism: Microvirga sp. HS2 (assembly GCF_055792805.1). Classification (NCBI taxonomy): domain Bacteria; kingdom Pseudomonadati; phylum Pseudomonadota; class Alphaproteobacteria; order Hyphomicrobiales; family Methylobacteriaceae; genus Microvirga; species Microvirga sp. HS2. The sequence goes on along the minus strand of NZ_JBVVAJ010000001.1, from coordinate 91,908 downwards.
GGACAGCGGGGTCACGATCTACCCGCGGATGGAGGCAGTCCTTGCCCGTCCGACGAATGATCATGATCCCGATCTCAAGCGCGTCCCCACCGGCATTGCCGGCCTCGATTCCATCATAGGGCAGGGGTTGCCGCAATCGTCCGTTACCCTCCTGATGGGCCCGACAGGCAGCGGAAAGACAACGTTCGGGCTGAACTTTCTCAGTCAGGCAACCGACAAGGAGCCAGCGCTTCATTTCGGATTTTACGAGACACCCGCGCGGCTGGCGCTCAAGGGCCGCTCCGTCGGTGTGGACATCGCGGCTCTGGTCGAGGGCGGCATGCTTGAGGTCATCTGGCAGCCCTTGACCGAAAACCTGCTGGACGAACTCGGTCATCGGCTGCTGGATGCCGTTCGCCGGCGTGGGGTCAAGCGCCTGTTCATTGATGGCTTAGGCGGCTTCCAGCGCGCGGCAGTCCCGCCAGAACGGCTGGTCGAATATCTTGCGGCTCTGACGAACGAACTTCGGGCTCTGGGCGTCACCACGCTTGCCACATGGGAAATGAGGGACCTCTTCGGCTCTCAGATTACGAATCCCTCTCCGGAATTTTCGGGCATCATCGACAACCTTCTCCTGCTGCGTCAGACGGAGCTTCAGTCTGAGCTCCATCGTGTGCTGGCTGTGATCAAAGTCCGCGACAGCGCGTTCGACCCACGCCTTTATGAAGTGAAGATCACCGAGCGCGGGCTCGCCATCGGTCAGCGGCTGCAAGAGGTGGAAGGTGCCCTCACCGGCACGGCCCATCCCACCTCCACCGGCCGTCAGACGTGATTGCGAACGAGGACGCTGCATTGTGACAAAGATCCTGGTCGTCGATGACGAGTTTCTTGTAGCCGACATGGTGACATGCCTGCTGGAGGACGAAGGGTACGAGGTGGCGCAGGCGCCTCATGGACGCCGAGCCTTGGCCATGATCAAAGCGGAGCGCCCGGGGCTCGTCATTACCGATTTCATGATGCCGCTCATGACAGGTCTCGAGTTGGCCGAAACGCTAAAGTCCCTGCCGGAGTATCGCGATGTTCCGGTGATTCTGATGAGTGGGGCGCAAGGGGCGATCGCGCGGGACCGCCACGATCTGTTCGCGGCTGTCTTCGATAAACCTTTTCAGAATGGTCGCCTGCTCGAGACAGTGCGGGAGCTCATCGGCACAGCTTCGTAGGCGTGCCGGTGAGCCTAGAGCTGATTCCCCTTACGTGGAATCAGCTCTCTTTTCTGATTGCCGCACTTTTCAACGGCGAACCGGATCCACTTCGCCGAAAAGTGCTCTAAGGTTTCGTGAGGCAGCTGCGCAGCGCTCGAGAGCAGTCCTCATTGACGGGCCGGCAGACGTACGGTCGAGCTTGATCTATTCCCGACCTTCAAGCCGTTTTGTCTTAAAATGGAAAGGCAATGTCCCTCAACATTGAGGCGACAGTGCTTTCTCATGCTTCTATAATTGTCATCGCGTCCTACGAGGGCCTTGACGCGTGTCGAACGCCGCCCACGTCAAGCGTCCTTCACCTTGACCCAAGGAGCGCGTGTTATGAAATCACTGAGACTGATGACGTTCGCCGCCCTTTTACTTGGTGCCTGGCTCGGGATGGCCTCACTGGAGCAGGGCCGGATCGGCTTCGCGCCCGCTGAGGCAGCGCAGGGCTGCGGCCCTGGCTTTCACCGGGGCCCCTATGGCTATTGTCGACCGAACTACTACCGCGGCTATTATGCTGCGCCCCGCTACTACTACCGTGGCGGCTACTACGGGCCGCGGTACTATGGCTACCGTCGCCCCTATTATGGCCGCCGATACTACGGCTATCCTAGGGCTTATTACCGTCGGCGGTACTAGAGCATTTTTCGGCGAAGTGGATCCGGTTCGCAGAAAAATATGCGGCATTTCAAACAGAAGAGCTGATTCCACGTAAGGGGAAACAGCTCTAAAGCATCGGACCTAAAAGCGGATTTGCACTTTTGGGGCGGATCCGATGCATTCTCCTGAGAAGAGAGCATCGCGCGGCCTCCGCAGCGGTCGGATTTATGCTGAGCGTAGTTTCCGCTGGCGGTAACGCAATCCGCCAGAGAATTTGGGTTTGCCGAAGCCGTGCGGCGGCTTCTGGCGCAAGGCGGAAAGTGGACTTGCACTTTTGGCACCCATCCGATGCTCCCCTCTCTGGAAGAGCGCATCGTTCATGCCGCCCGCTGGGTCCGCACGATGCGCCAGAGCCGTTCCCACTTGCGTGGAAAGATGCACGTCAATCAGCATCTTCGAGCATCGGACGTGGGGACGATTTCTCGTCCGATGCTTCAGGGAATGGGAGCCCGCCGTTGTGTCCGGGCGCGAATAGCCCCGCGCTTCCCGATGGAAGGCGGGGCTTTGATCGAATGCGTTCCTGAGGGCGCGGCGAGGCTCGGGATCGTTCGTGCAGCCCATAGGTGTACGAAACGGAGAGTCGGGCTCGTCGCCGATTCGAGTCAGGATACCCCGGGCTGGAGTCAGACTTTCATGCCCGAGGATATGACACGCGTCCCTTACACGTCGAGATTCGCCACCGAGAGCGCGTTCTCCTGGATGAATTCGCGGCGGGGTTCCACCACGTCGCCCATGAGCTTCACGAACAGGTCGTCGGCGTCGGTCGTGTCCTTCACCTTGACCTGCAGCAGCGAGCGCACGTTGCGGTCGAGGGTGGTCTCCCAGAGCTGCTGGGCAGTCATCTCGCCGAGGCCTTTGTAGCGCTGGAGCTGCAGGCCCTTGCGGCCGTAGGCGATCACGGCGTTGAACAGGGAGAGCGGACCGTCGATCTGCATCTCGTCGCTCTTGCGCACGAGCTTCGCCGGCTTGGCGTAGACGTCCTGCAGCGACGTGGAGCGCTCGTCGAGCTTCTTCGCCTCCTGGCTCGCGATCAGGGCCTGATCGAGAACCGCCGTCTGCGTCACGCCGCGCACGGTGCGCGAGAAGGCATAGCCGCCTTCGCTCACCTCGCCCGTCCATCCGCGCTCGAGCTCCTCGGAGATCGCATCGAGGCGCGTGGCGATGTAGGCCGCCGCCGCGGGACCCCGCTCGGGATCCTCCACCACATCGGGGCGCAGCGCGCCGGCGATCGCCGCCTGCTCGACGGCCTTGCGGTTGTAGCGGGTGTGCAGGTTGTTCAGAACCTGGCGCACGAGACGCGCCTCGTCGATCAGGCCCTTGAGCTGATCGCCCTGGAATTCCAGGCCGCTTTCGAGCTGCAGGGCCGCGCCTTCGATGCCCGCGTCGATGAGGTAGTCCTCCAGCGCGCGCTCGTCCTTGAGGTAGATCGAGGACTTGCCTCGGGTCGCCTTGTAGAGCGGCGGCTGCGCGATGTAGAGGTGCCCGCGCTCGATCAGCTCCGGCATCTGACGGAAGAAGAACGTGAGCAGCAGCGTGCGGATGTGCGAGCCGTCCACGTCCGCGTCCGTCATGATGATGATGCGGTGGTAGCGCAGCTTCTCGACGTTGAACTCCTCGCGGCCGATGCCGGTGCCCAGCGCCGTGATCAGCGTGCCGATCTCCTGCGACGACAGCATCTTGTCGAAGCGCGCCCGCTCCACGTTGAGGATCTTGCCGCGCAGGGGCAGCACGGCCTGGAAGGCGCGGTCGCGGCCCTGCTTGGCTGAACCGCCGGCCGAGTCGCCCTCCACGAGGATGAGCTCGCATTTCGAGGGATCGCGCTCCTGGCAATCGGCGAGCTTGCCCGGCAGCGATGCCACGTCGAGCGCGCCCTTGCGGCGGGTGAGCTCGCGCGCCTTGCGGGCGGCCTCGCGGGCGGCGGCGGCTTCGACCACCTTGCCGACGAGGGTGCGGGCCTCCTGCGGGTGCTCCTCGAGCCAGTTGTTGAGCGCCTCGTTCACCACGTTCTCGACCGCGGGCCGCACCTCGGAGGAGACGAGCTTGTCCTTGGTCTGCGACGAGAACTTCGGATCGGGCACCTTCACCGACACGACGGCGGTCAGGCCCTCGCGGCAATCGTCGCCGGTGAGCGAAACCTTCTCCTTCTTCGTCATGCCGGAGGATTCGGCATAGCCGTTCACCTGGCGGGTGAGCGCCGCGCGGAAGCCCGCGAGATGCGTGCCGCCATCCCGCTGCGGGATGTTGTTGGTGAAGCAGAGTACGTTCTCGTGGTACGAGTCGTTCCACCAGAGCGCCACTTCCACGCCGATGCCGTCCTTCTCGGAGCGGATCATCACCGGCTGCGGGATCAGCGGGGTCTTGGCGCGGTCGAGATAGCGCACGAACGCCTCCACGCCGCCCTCGTACATCAGCTCCTCGCGCTTGTGCTCCGCATGGCGCTTGTCGGTGAGCACGATGCGCACGCCCGAGTTCAGGAACGCCAGCTCGCGCAGGCGATGCTCGAGGGTGGCGTAGTCGAACTCCACCATGGTGAAGGTCTCAGGGGAGGGCAGGAAGGTCACTTCCGTGCCGCGCTTGTCGGGCGCGTCCCCCACCACCGCGAGCGGAGCCGCGGCGTCGCCGTGGCGGAACTCCATGAAGTGTTCCTTGCCGTTGCGATAGATGCGCAGGCGCAGCCAGGTCGAGAGCGCGTTCACCACGGACACGCCCACGCCGTGCAGGCCGCCGGATACCTTGTAGGAGTTCTGGTCGAACTTACCGCCGGCATGGAGCTGGGTCATGATGACCTCGGCCGCCGAGACGCCTTCGCCGGCGTGGATGTCGGTGGGAATGCCGCGGCCGTTGTCGGTGACGGTCACCGAGCCGTCGGCGTTGAGCGTGACGGTGACTTCCGTTGCGTGACCGGCCAGAGCCTCGTCGATGGCGTTGTCCACCACCTCGTAGACCATGTGGTGCAGGCCCGAGCCGTCATCGGTATCGCCGATATACATGCCCGGCCGCTTGCGTACCGCATCAAGGCCCTTGAGCACCTTGATCGATTCCGCGCCATAGGCGTCGGCATTCACGTTGATAGCAGGTTCGGCCATTTGGGATCCTTCAAGGCGCAGCGGAAAGAAGGAGGGGCGCGCCAGGGGTTTGATTCGTCAGATCAGATATTTAGTGACGATTGGTTGAAATTTCACCCCCGCGCGCCTACGCGCGCGTGGAAAGGGGCCGAAAAATCCACGGAAAAGTGCCGATTCAGGGACTTCGAGGGGTGGTTCTTTGTCTCAGGAGACTCCGGAGGCTCTTCAGCGCGAGAAAGCCGAAAACAAGCGCGAGCGTTCCCCGGATCGGGCCGGCCTGCTCGACCGTCACGCCATCTTCCGTATCGTAACAGCGGCCAAGCACGTTGAAACAATCCCGCCAGCGCCAATAACGGTCGTGAAAGGCGTATGCGCAGGCAAGGCTCACGCACGACCAGAGCATGAACCGGGCGGTTGCCATTGCCCGTCAGCGGGCCGCCATGGTTGCCGCCGCCCCCGCCATGGCCGCGCCCGTAGTACGGTTGAGGATGCGGATCGCCCTTGGGCTGGTGAAGAGCCGGCGCGCGCGGGTCGCGAGCAGAATATAGCCGCCGAACACCACCGCGAGCACGCTCAGCGTCGCCACCACCAGCTCCAGATAGCCCAGCATCGTGATCCTGGTGAGATCGAGGAAGGTGGGCAGAAGCGCGAGATAGAACACGATGGATTTCGGGTTGCTCAATGTCACAGCAAATCCGCTCAGGAACAGCCGGATGGGGGGCTCGCTCTTCTCGTGAATCTCAATGACCGAAACTGTTGCAGGAGTGATCCAGAGCTTATAGGCGATGAACAACAGGTACGCCGCCCCCGCGTATCGAATCACCAGAAACACCCATTGAAACGCCTGCGCGAGCGCGGCCAGGCCCAAAACGGCGCAGGTCAGCCACACGACGCTGCCGGCCGCCATGCCTGCCCCGAACGGAATCGCTTCCCGTGCCCCTCGTCCCAGGACGCGCGCGACGAGAGCCGTGATGCTCGGTCCCGGAGAAACGGCAGCAATGAAGAGAGGGGAAACGAAGAGGAGCAGACCTGACAGATCCATGGAAGATCATCCGAGGAGCGCAGAATTGCGCTCTAATACAACATAACAAAAAATGCTCTTCAGCTCCAGCGGATTCGATGGCTACGATCAAAGGTGCCTCCGCAACGAGAATATGCTGCCCTTGTTGATGCTCCTACCGCACCGCGACGGCCGCTGCGGCACCGGCCATGACTGTCCCCGTGGCGCGGTTGAGGACGCGGATGGCGCCGGGGCTGGTGAAGAGCCTGCGGGCCCGGGACGCGAGCACGATGTAGCCGCCGAACACCACCGCAAGCACGGCCAAGGCGACGAGAGCGAGTTCCGCATAGCCCAGCATCGTGATCCTGGTGAGATCGAGGAAGGTGGGCAGGAGCGCGAGATAGAACACCATGGACTTCGGATTGCCGAGCGTGAGCGCCAGCCCGCCGAACAGGAGCTTCGCCGGATGCTCGGCCCTCTCCTCGGCCTCGACCTCCCGCGCCGTGGCGGGAGCCGTCCAGAGCTTGTAGGCGATGTAGAGCAGATAGGCCGCGCCAGCGTATTTGATCGCCAGGAAGACCTCATGGAAGGTCTGGGCCAGGGCGGCGAGCCCTAAGACCGCGCAGGTGAGCCAGACCACGTCGCCCAGGGCGATTCCGATGCTGAAGGGCACTGCCTCCTTCGGGCCGCGTTCGAGCACCCGCGCCACGATGGCGGCAATCCCCGGACCGGGAGAGGCCGCGGCAATGAAGAGCGCGGACGAGAACAGGATCAGACCTGCGAGTTCCATGGGTTGTCCTCGGCTAGAGCTGTTTCCCCTTGCGTGGAATCATCTCTTTTCTTTGCTTTGCCGCATTTTTGACGGCGAACCGGATCCACTTCGCCGAAAAATGCTCTAGTCGACGATGAAGAGCTTCGCGCCGATGGTCGATTGGGTCCGGTGAGCCGCGGTCTGATCGGCAACTTGGAAGCTCTGACCCGGCAGAAGCGTGAAGACCCGCCCATCCTCGAGCTCGGTGACAAGCTCACCTTCGAGAACGAACAGGATATGACCTTTGCTGCACCAATGATCTGCCCGATATTCCGGCGAATACTCCACCAGGCGCACGCGAATGTCGTTGAACTGCTGGGTGTGCCAGATCGCCTGGCCTGTCTCCCCGGGATAGACAACCGGGTCGACACGAGACCAATCCGTCATGCAGAAGGGAATGTCCGACAGTTTCATGGGGCGCCCTGGATTGTAATAATGTGTCCAGGGGTAACATGCAGGAGATCGGCGCGTCCGTCCAGTTCCTGGAAGAGGCTCGGATCCGCGCCTGTCATCCAGACCTGTCCGCCCAGTGATTCCAACGCTGCGAAGAGTCCCGCGCGGCGGCGCGGGTCGAGATGGGCGGCGACCTCGTCGAGGAGCACGAACGGGGCGATGCCGCTCATGCTGGCCACCAGGCGCGCATGGGCGAGCACGAGACCAATGAGAAGGGCCTTCTGCTCACCTGTAGAGGCGGTATTGGCGGCAATGTCTTTGGGGCCGTGGCGCACGAGCAGGTCCGAGGCCTGCGGGCCGATGAGGGTTCGTCCGGCGGCGCGGTCGCGGGCACGATGATCGCGCAGGATTGCGCGGTAGCGGTCCTCGGCGTCGACGGCGGGAAGCGTGGCGACCAGTGTGTCGATCTCGCCTTCGATGGTCATCGTCGCGAAGGGGAAGGGGGATTCCTCCTCGCGGGTCTCCAGGATCAGCTGGCTGAGCCGCTGGACGGTCTCGCGCCGCGCCGCGGCGACCGCGATGGCAAGCTCCGCCACCTCACGCTCCAAGGCATCGAGCCACAGACGGTCGTCGGGGTTTTCCTCCAGCACGCGGTTGCGGGAGCGCAGCGCACGCTCCAGGGCATTCACCCGGGTGCCGTGCTCCGCGTCCACCGCGAGCACCAGGCGGTCGAGGAAGCGGCGGCGGTCACCGGCCGGACCGCGAAACAAGGCATCGAGATCGGGCGTGAGCCAGACGACCCGCAGGAATTCGGCGAAGGCCGTCGGCGAAGAAGCCGCCGTGCCGTCGATCCGGCACAGGCGGGAGGCGCGGCCATTGTCTCCCTGCGGCTCGAGGCCGGTGCCGAGGCGGTGCTCGCCGTAAGCGGTATCGAGGGCGAGCGAAACGGCAAAGGATCCGGGACCGCCCTGGCGGGCCATGTCGCCGAGCTCTGCGCGGCGCAGGCCCCGTCCCGGCATGAAAAGGGAGATCGCCTCCAGCACATTGGTCTTGCCTGCCCCGTTCTCGCCTACGAGCGCCACGAGCTGGCGCGAGACGGAAAGGTCCAGGCTCGCATAGGTGCGGAAATCCTGGAGGATCAGGCGAACGATTCGGGAGGCGGCGACGGGAGAAGCGGACATGCGTCCCCTTCTTTCAGGAGAGAGCCTGAAAGATCAAGCGTTGGCACGGCCAAAGCGCATTTTACGATTGTTCCCGAACTCTTCCTTCGTCATGGCCGGGCCAAGCCCGACCGTTCCGATCCGAAGATCGCCGCGTCTTTCCCTCGGGATCACCGGCGCAAGGCCGGTGACGACGCGAGTTTCAGCGCAGCGACTCTTACACGCGCATCGGCATCAGGACGTAGAGCGCGGATGCGCCTTCGCGATCCTGGATGAGGGTGGGCGAGCCCGGGTCGGCGAGCTTGAAGAGGGCCGTATCGCCGTCGAGCTGGGACGTGATGTCGAGCAGGTACTTGGCGTTGAAGCCGATGTCGATGGGACCGGAATCGTAATCGACCTCGATCTCTTCCGTCGCGCTGCCCGAATCCGGATTGTTGACGGTGAGCGTCAGGCGTCCGTCGGCGAGCGCCAGCTTCACGGCGCGGCCCCGCTCCGAGGAGATCGTGGAGACGCGGTCGACGGCCTTGGCGAAATCGCCGCGCTCGACCACGAGGACCTTGTCGTTGCCGGACGGAATGACGCGCTGGTAATCCGGGAAGGTACCGTCGATGAGCTTGGAGGTCAGCACCACGCCGTCGAAGGTCAGGCGGACCTTCGCCGAGGACAGCTCGACGGTGATGCTCTCCGATCCGTCCTCGACGAGCTTGACGATCTCAGCCACGGCCTTGCGCGGAATGATCACGCCGGGCATGCCTTCCGAGCCCGTGGGCGCGGGCAGCTCCACGCGGGCGAGGCGATGGCCGTCGGTGGCGACTGCGCGCATCACGAGCGATCCGCCCGCATCCAGCGTGTGGAGATAGATGCCGTTGAGGTAGTAGCGCGTTTCTTCCGTCGAGATCGCGAACTGCGTCTTTTCGATCAGGCGCTTGAGATCGGCAGCCGTCAAGGTGAAGCGGTGCGGAAGGTCGCCGGCGGCGAGATCCGGGAAGTCGCTCTCGGGCAGCGCCTGCAGCATGAAGCGCGAGCGGCCCGAGCGGATCTGCATCTGGCCCATGTCGGCGGTCATCTCGAGGGAGACCTGAGCGCCGTCCGGGAGCTTCCGCACGATGTCGTAGATCATGTAGGCGGGCACCGTGGTGGAGCCTGCCTCCGTGATATCGGCGGGAATTGTTTCCGTGACCTCGATGTCGAGGTCCGTCGCACGTAGGCGCAAGGCGCCGTCCTCGGCGCGCAGGAGCACGTTCGACAGGATCGGGATGGTGTTGCGGCGCTCGACGACGCGGTGCACGTGCCCCAGCGCCTTCAGAAGAGCGGCGCGCTCAACAGTAACTCTCATAACGCGACACCTATTGTCGGTGAAATTCTTGGCCTGTCACCAATGCGACAAGCGGAGCGGCAAGATTGGCGTCTGTTGCCGGAGAAAGCAAGGCCACAGGTTTGGACCGTTCCGGGTGGGGGCTTCCTGCCGCCTCGGAAGGGCTTACTCCTGGAGCATCCGCTTGAGCAACTCGACCTCGTCGGACAGGGCATGGTCCTCGCCGAGCGCCTTTTCGATCTTGCGCACTGCATGGAGCACGGTGGTGTGATCGCGGCCGCCGAAGCGGCGACCGATCTCCGGCAGGGAACGCAACGTCAGCACCTTGGACAGGTACATGGCGATCTGTCGCGGACGCACCACGGCGGCGGTGCGGCGTTCCGAAAGGATGTCCGAGCGGGAGACGTTGTAGCGCGAGGCCACGAGCTTCTGGATATCCTCGATCTTCACCCGCTTCGGCTCGCGATTGCGCACGAGGTCGCGGATCGCGGTCTCGGCGGTCTCGAGGGTGATGGCCGAGCCGGTGAGCGTGGCATGGGCCAGGAGGCGGTTCACCGCGCCTTCGAGATCGCGGCCGTTCGCCGTGATCGAACGGGCCACGTAGGCGATGACGTTGGGGCCCACCTCGAAGGTGGGATGAATGGCTTTGACGGCCTCGATGCGGGTGGAGAGGATCGAGGTGCGAAGGGCCTCGTCCAGCGCCGTGACCTCGACCACGAGGCCACCCGCGAGGCGCGAGCGCACGCGCTCGTCCAGATTCTCCAGATCCGCCGGCGGACGGTCGGCGGCGATCACGATCTGACGGCCCGCGTCGATGAGTGCGTTGAGCGTGTGGCCGAATTCCTGCTGGATCTGCTTGCCCTGAATGAACTGCACGTCGTCGATGATGAGCAGATCGATCCCGCGCAGGCGCTCCTTGAAGGCCAGCGACGTCTGTGCCTTCAGGGATGCGACGAAGCCGTACATGAAACGGTCCGCGGTGAGATAGATGACGCGCCGGCCCTGGGTGCGCATCTGATGGCCGATGGCGTGGAGCAGATGGGTCTTGCCGAGGCCCACGCCCGCATGAAGGTAAAGCGGATTGTAGATCACCTGACCGTTCGGCGCATGGGCCACCCGATCGGCGGCAGCATGCGCCAGGGCGTTGGAGCGGCCGACGATGAAGCTCTCGAAGGTCAGGCGCGGATCGAGCGGCGCGCCGCCGAGATCCGAATTCTCCGTCCGTTCCTCCTGAGGGATTGCGAGCGACGGCGCCTTGGGCTCGCTGGCCTGAACGGCCATCGGCATGGAAGCCGGCGTGTTCGGGCGGACGGCCTCGTTGGGACGGCGCTGGGAAGCCGCCTCGCGGCCGATCGTGTTGCGCACGCCGATCGCCACGCGCTCCACGTCCTTGGTTTCGGAGCGGTAGACCGACAGGACCCGGTCGGCATAGTGCGACTCGATCCAGCTCTTCAGGAACCGGGTCGGCACCGTCAGATAGGCGCAGCCGTCCATCACCGTGTCCAGCTCCAGGCGGCCGAACCAGCTGGCGAAGATATCTTCGCCCAGCTCGGCACGCAGGCGACGCTTGACCCGCGTCCAGACATCCGATGCCGTTTGCTCGCCAGAAGCCTCCATGCCGCTCTCACTGGCAGCGGCAAAGGCGCGATGGTCCTCGCTGCGATACATCAAATTTCCTCCACGAGGCTTCGCCGGATTTGGCGAAAACCCCCACGCATGACCCGTTCTGAACAGAAAAGCAGCCCTGATTCACAGGTTGTTCAGAACGTGGCGCCCCCAATTGTACTAAAGATTATCGAACCGCTTTGAAGTCGAGGCAGTCGGAAAACGCTACCATCCGGACATCCTATCAAGCTCTACCAAGACTACCTCTGAGGAAGACACGTGCTTGCGCTTGCTTCTTGTTAGAATGAAACAAAGCCCTGACCCCATGGTTGTTTTCTATAGCTTGGGACTTGAACGGATGACTTCACGGCGAGCCGTTGAAGCAGGATGACCATATACAGGCTGGGGAAGGGCGCGCAACATGGTCGAGTCGACAGGCGTCCCGGGAGGAGCCCAAAAAGGCTCCACAGACCCGTCCACAGGTTTTGGGGTGCGGCGATAAAGTCCTGACTCTACAACTGATTCACAGTGTCGCCCCGGGTTGTTTCAGCCCCCGAAAAAAGCTTGTTCCGCAACCTTGATTCAGGATCGATTCGGCTCACGATGGAGTGTGATTCCGATGCTTCGCGAACCTTTGCCTGCTAAACTACTGATCGGCATCGTCATTTCATGTGCATTTTGAATCCACGACATGTGGATTCTCACCCTGTTTTTCAGGGATAAAGTCAAGCTCCCGTGTGGATAAAAGGCGGGCGAAAAGCTGCTACCGGAACCCTTCTGTTGGCTCCTCCGCCGGATGACGGGAGGGGAGCCCCTTTCGGGCGGCCTGAAACGGTCGGCAAGGCCAGGGAAGCGTGGCCGTGGCCCAGTCGCCGCCGTGCGGCAGGAGCGGCGCTCAGCGGCGCGGTAATGAGAGGTCGAGGGCCTTCGAGGGCTGCTCCGCCGCAAGGCTTCCAAGGCCCCCTGGAGGATCGGACATGAAAAGTGGATCTGCACTTTTGAGTCCCCTCCGATGCTCCAATCTTTCGAAGGGCGTATCGTTCAAGCGGGCCCGCCGGGTCTGCACAATGCGCTCAGCGGCCCTCTTCAAGAGGGATCATCGAGGGGGGCTCGGTCGTCGAAATGGGCGCGGCGCTCGCGTTTCTCCGGCTAAGGGCTAGAGCATCGGACACAAAAGTGGACTTGCACTTTTGGGATCAATCCGATGCTCCACCCTCTAAGCAGCGCATCGTTCGGAGCGGAAAACCGGGTCCACTTTTCCGCACGATGCGCTAGGCCGGAATCCTACTGGGGCCCGGCTCGTTCCGGAGGGCAGGGCTTGTGCCGGAAAATGATACAAATCGGAGAAGAAAGGGGCGGGCCAGGCAGCAAAAAACCCGGCCGTTGGGCCGGGTTCGATCATCGTCGCGATGGCCTGAGAGCGATTTAGGCGCTCAGGGCCTTGATGCGGCTCGTCAGGCGCGAAACCTTCCGCGAGGCGGTGTTCTTGTGCACGATGCCCTTCTGGGCAGCGCGCATCACTTCCGGCTCGGCGGCGCGAAGAGCGGCGAAGGCTTCGGTCTGGTTGCCGGAGGCGATCGCCTCCTCGACCTTGCGGATGAACGTCCGCATGCGGCTGCGACGCGACTTGTTGATCGCGGTGCGCTTCGCAATCTTGCGGGTCATCTTCTTGGCGGACACGGTGTTGGCCATGGCCAATCCTCGTTTGTTAAAAGTCCGACGCGACAAGCCCGGCTTGGAGCCCCGTCAGCGATCGGTTGATGAATGGAAACCGAAGAGCCCGCGGACGCGCAGGCTCGTGTGGGGCGGCTTATAGACGTGATCCTTCGGAACGTCAATGTCCGTGGGCCTTCGCGTGTCAAAAAAGCGCCGGGAGGCTTCCGAGCGTCCCTTCCGACAGGATCAGGCGCCACGGATTGGCCGGATCGAGGAGGAGTCTCAGCGCCATGGCGGCCGAGACCAGAACCAGCAGTGGGCGGATGATCCGGCTCCCCAGACGCATCGCGAGCCGCGAGCCCACCTGCGCCCCGAGAAACGAGGCTCCGGCCATGACGAGACCCACCGGCCAGATCACGGCTCCGGTCGCCGCATAGAGAAGAAGACTGCCCAGGTTGCTCGCAAGGTTCAGGAGCTTGGTATGGGCGGTGGCCCGAACCACCCCGTAGCCGAGGAGCGTCACGAAGGCGAGCATATAGAAGGAGCCGGCGCCAGGTCCGAAAATCCCGTCATAGAAGCCTATGGCAACCGGGGCGGTGGCGCCGAAGGCAAACGCCGTCATCCGGGCATGGGCGTCCTCGTCCTTCACTTTGCGCGACAGGGCGAAATAGAAGGCGATGGCGATCAGGAGCACCGGGATCAGCATCTGCAGAAGGGATTGCGGCAGGAAGCGCACGCAGAGCGCGCCCACGATCCCGCTCACGAAAGCCACGGCCGCGAAGCCCCAAGCCTTGCGCCAGTCGATCAGCTCGCGGCGTCCGAAGGTATAAGTGGCGGATGCCGCTGCGAAGGCGCCCTGCACCTTGTTGGTGGCGATGGCGCTCGCCGGACTCAGGCCCGCGAGCATGAGAGCGGGCACCGTGAGGAGGCCGCCGCCGCCTGCGATGGAATCCACGAAGCCTGCGAAAAAAGAGATCGCGGCGAGCGCCGCGATCATGTCGAAGCCGATATCCGGCACGGCTATTGGTCCACGGTTACTGGTCTTTGAAATCGGCCGCGCGCTTTTCCACGAAGGCGGCCATGCCTTCCTTCTGGTCGGCGGTGGCGAACATGGCGTGGAACACCCGCCGCTCGAAGCGGATGCCCTCGGACAGGGACACCTCGTCGGCGCGATTGATGGTTTCCTTCGTCATCATGGTGATGGGCAGCGACAGGGCCGCGATGGTCTCCGCCGTCTTCATGGTTTCGGGCATGAGCTCCGCGAGGGGCACCACCCGTGCGACGAGTCCGGAGCGCTCGGCCTCCTCCGCGCCCATCATCCGTCCGGTGAGGCACATCTCCATGGCCTTGGCCCGGCCGATGAGGCGGGTGAGGCGCTGCGTGCCGCCCATGCCGGGCATGACGCCCAGCTTGATCTCGGGCTGGCCGAACTTGGCGTTGTCGGCCGCGATGATGAAATCGCACATCATGGCGAACTCGCAGCCGCCGCCCAGCGCGAAGCCCGCTACCGCGGCGATCATCGGCTTGCGGCGGCCCGCCACCTTCTCCCAGCCGGAGAACTGGTTGTCGAGATAGATCTGCGGATAGGCGAGGGATGCCATTTCCTTGATGTCGGCCCCGGCCGCGAAGGCCTTCTCGGATCCGGTGACCACGATGCAGCCGATCGTCGGATCGGCCTCGAAGGCGTCGAGGGCCTGGTTCACCTCGTTCAGGAGAGACGAGTTGAGGGCATTGAGTGCCTGGGGTCGGTTGAGGGTGATGAGACCCACCTTGCCGCGCGTCTCGACGATGATCGTTTCATAGGCCATGGCCGCCATCTCCGCTGTTCCGTCCCTGGGTTACGGGAGGCGGCGGGGCTCGGCAAGTCCCTATCGACGTCCCCGATACCAAGGAGCCATGCCTTCAGCTCGATGCGGCCTCCAAGGCGGGATGGCCGGGCTTGCCCGGCCATGAATGACGATATGGATCGGATTATTCGACCACCTTGCGGTACAGATGCCAGGTCGCGTGCCCGAGGATCGGCAGCACCACGGCCAGCCCGATGAAGAGCGGAATGAAGCCGATGACGAGCGCCAGGGCGACGATGAGCGCCCAGACGACCATGGGGCCAGGATTGGCGGCCACCGCCCTGAAGGACGCGAGGATCGCGGGGATCGCGCCCACGTCCCGGTCGAGCAGGAGCGGGAAGGAAATCACGCTCAAGGAGAAGACGGCGGCGCTGAAGAGGAAGCCGAGGGCATTGCCCACGATGATGAGGATCCAGCCGTTCCGGGTGGTGAAGACCTCATGCAGGAAGGTGCTCATGGAATCGGGGGCGTGCCAGCCGAACAGCGACTGGTAGAGCGCCTGAGCCATCATGAGCCAGGCGATGAAGATCACCATGAGCAGAACGCCGAGGGCCGCGATGGATCCGATGGAATGCGAGCGGAAGACATTGGAGACGCTGCCCACGGACACCTCCTGCCCGCGCTCGCGCTCGCGGCTGATCTCGTAGAGGCCCACGGCGGCGAGCGGGCCCACGAGGGCGAAGCCCGACATCAGCGGGAAGAGGAGCGGCAGCATGTTGTTGCCGAAGGCGAGCCCTGCGAAGAACACGCCGAGGATGGGGTACAGCAGGCCGATGAAGAAGAGATGGGTCGGAGCGGCCCAGAAATCCGCAGAGCCCCGCCTCAAGGCATCCACGAGATCGGAGGTGCCGATCCTGCGGATCGTGAGGTGCTCCGATACCGGGTCGCGCTGGATGTGGGAAACGACGTCAATCTTGGCCATGGCAGTCCCTCCTGAACCTCGAGTTCAAGCGGTCGCGAGCCTGTCCTGCAGAAGATGCCGACGGTGAAGGTCGCAACCTGCAAGCAACAAGAATCTATGCCTTTTCAGGCTTTTTCGGGGAGCCCGCGACCTTGGCCGATCACATTATCGAGCGCGGGGCCGCTTCTGGCAGACCGGGCAATAGAAGGTGGACCGGCCGGATTGCACCAGACGCGTGACCGTGCCGGTGCATTCGGGCGTCATGCAGGGCTCTCCCTCCCGGTCGTAGACGCGGAAGGAGTGCTGGAAATAGCCGAGCGAGCCGTCCACCTGGGCATGATCCCTCAAGGTGGAGCCGCCCGCCGTCACCGCTTCCGAGAGAACGTCCCGGATCACCTCCGCCAGCCGATGCGCCTTGTCCGTCGGCTTGCCGGCCTTGGTGGCGAGCGACCCCGCAGGGGCTTCCGGGTGAAGGCCGGTGCGGAACAGAGCTTCGCAGACATAGATGTTGCCGAGACCCGCGATCAGGCGCTGGTCGAGGAGGGCGGCCTTCAGCGGTGCCCGCTTGCCCGCGAACAGATCGGCGATGACATCCCCCGAGAGTTCGTTGCCGAGAGGTTCGATGCCCATCTCCGCGAAATGCCGGCAGGTTTCGATCCCGGACCGGGGCACCAGATCCATGAAGCCGAAGCGGCGGGCGTCGTTGTAGGTGACGCTCGCCCCGTTGGAGAGCTGGAAGATCACGTGATCGTGGGCGTTGAGGCCTCCGTGCTCGTGGTGGAACTCTCCCGGCATCCGGGTCGCTCCCGCTTGCGTCACCAGGAAGCGGCCGGACATGCCGAGATGCATGATCAGCACCTCCCCGGAGGAGAGATCGGCGAGCAGATACTTGGCCCGGCGCCCCAGAGCCCTAACCTCCTGTCCTTCCAGACGCTCCGCGAAGCGTTCGGGGAACGGAAAGCGCAGGTCCGGACGGCGTTGCACCACCTTGGTGAAGCGGGCGCCCACCATGGCGGGTTCCAAGCCCCGCCGGACGGTTTCGACTTCGGGCAGTTCGGGCATCAACCATCTCTTCGGTTCTTAGGAGCCCTTACATAGCCATCGGGCCCCGGTTCCGCTATGGATCGCGTTTGGAATGCGACGAGAAGGTTATCGAGGATCATGACCGACGAGAACACCCATTTCGGGTTTCAGTCCGTGCCCCTGGGCGAGAAGCAGGACCGCGTGAACGAGGTCTTCCGCTCGGTGGCGAGCCGCTACGACCTCATGAACGACCTCATGTCCGCGGGGCTCCATCGCCTCTGGAAGGACAGCCTCATCTCCACCCTGCGCCCGCCCCGCGACCGCGCCTTCCGCCATCTGGACGTGGCCGGCGGCACCGGCGACGTGGCCTTCCGCATTCTCGATGCGGGCGGGCCGCAGACCCATGTGACCGTGCTCGACATCAACGGCGAGATGCTGAAGGTCGGCGCCGAGCGTGCCGGCCACCGCTATGACGGCCGCATCGATTTCGTCGAGGCCAATGCGGAAGAGCTGCCCCTCGAATCCAACACCTTCGACGCCTACACGATCGCCTTCGGCATCCGGAACGTGCCGCGCATCGACGCGGCCCTGCGCGAGGCGCACCGGGTGCTGAAGCCCGGCGGGCGCTTTCTCTGCCTCGAATTCTCGAAGGTGGACGTGCCGCTCCTCGACAGGATCTACGACGCCTATTCCTTCAACGTGATCCCGCGCATGGGCCAGATGGTGACGGGGGATGCGGAATCCTACCAGTATCTCGTGGAATCGATCCGCAAGTTCCCGCCGCCCGCCGCCTTCGCGCGGATGATCGAGGAGGCAGGGTTCAAGCGCGTCACCTATCGCCAGCTCACCGCAGGCGTGGTCGCCATTCATTCCGGCTGGAAGATCTGACACGTGATCGGCAGCATCGTCCATCTCGCGCGAAACCTGCGCGCCGGCTTCATTCTCGCCCGTGAAGGGGCTCTCGGGCTCTTCGATCCGAGCGCATTGCCGCCGTCCGCGCGCCTCGGCCTCAAACTGGCGCGAACCATCGAGCGGCGGCAGCCGGAGGACGGCTCGGCGCGTCTGTCCAAGGCGCTCACAAGGCTCGGCCCTTCCTATGTGAAGTTCGGCCAGTTCCTCGCGACACGTCCCGACATTGTGGGCGTCGCGGCCGCGCGCGACCTGGAGCGCCTGCAGGACCGGATGCCTCCGTTTCCGCGCGCCCAGGCCGTCGCCGTGATCGAGGCGGCTCTAGGCCGCCCCATCGGCGACCTCTTCCTCGATTTCAGCGAGCCCCTGGCTGCGGCTTCCATCGCCCAGGTGCACAAGGCGCGCATCCGCACGCCGGAGGGCGAGGAAACGGTCGCCGTGAAGGTGGTGCGCCCCGGCGTCCGCGAGGGTTTCGCCCGCGACCTCCAGGCCATGCGCGCGGCGGCACGCCTCTTCGAGCGCATGGTGCCCGATGCGCGCCGCCTGAGGCCCATGGAGGTGGTGGAGACCCTGGCGCGCTCCGTCTCCGTCGAGATGGATCTGCGCCTCGAAGCCGCCGCTGTCTCCGAACTGGCCGAGAACACGAAGGACGATCCCGATTTCCGCGTGCCGAAGCCGGAATGGGATCTCACGGCCCGGGACGTGCTCACCACCACCTGGATCGACGGTATCCGCCTCAACGACATCGAAGGCATCGAGCGAGCAGGCTTCGACCGCGAGGCGCTCGCGCGCACGGTGATTCAGTCCTTCCTGCGCCATGCCATCCGCGACGGCTATTTTCATGCCGACATGCATCCCGGCAACCTGTTCGTGGATCGGGAGGGCCGTCTCGTCGCCGTGGATTTCGGCATCATGGGGCGTTTGGGCCTCAAGGAGCGGCGCTTCCTGGCGGAGATCCTTCTCGGCTTCATCCGCCGCGATTACCTGCGGGTCGCGCAGGTGCATTTCGAGGCCGGCTATGTGCCGCCGCACCATTCGGTGGAGGATTTCGCGCAGGCGATCCGCGCCATCGGCGAGCCGATCCACGATCGGCGCGCCGACGAGATCTCGATGGCGAAGCTGCTGACGCTGCTGTTCGAGATCACGGCCCTGTTCGACATGGCGACGCGCACGGAACTCGTGATGCTGCAGAAGACCATGGTCGTGGTGGAAGGCGTCGCGCGCGCGCTCGATCCCAAGCTCGACATGTGGACCACTTCCGAGCCGGTGGTGCGCGACTGGATCGAGCGCAATCTCGGCCCCCTGGGCCGCGTCGAGCAGGCGGGCCGCGGTTTGTGGACGCTCGCCGGCGTCATCGGCGACCTGCCGGATCTGGCGTTGCGCGCCGAGCGGGTCCTCAACCAGATGGAGGACATGACCGCCAAGGGCGTCGCCCTCGACCGGGACAGCATCGCCGCCATCGGGCGCGCCGAGGCGCGCGGCAACCGCTGGGGCGTAGCCGCCTTGTGGATCATCGCCGTCTCGTTGATGATCATGTTGCTCAGAGGTTTCTCATGACGCTGTCCGGCAAACGCATTCTCCTCGTCATCGGCGGGGGGATCGCGGCCTACAAGTCCCTCGACCTGATCCGCCGCCTGCGCGAGCGGGGCGCGTCGGTGCGCTGCATCCTCACCCATGGTGCGCAGCAGTTCATCACGCCGCTGGCGGTCTCGGCCCTCACGGGGCAGCGCACGCATACGGATCTCTTCGACCGGGAGGACGAGGCCGATATCGGGCACATCAAGCTGGCGCGCGATGCGGATCTCGTCGTGGTCGCGCCTGCCACCGCCAATCTCATGGCGAAGATGGCGGGCGGGCACGCGGATGATCTCGCCTCCACGGTCCTGCTCGCCACCACATTGCCCATCCTGATCGCGCCCGCCATGAACGTGCGCATGTGGCTGCATCCGGCCACGCAGCGCAATCTCAAGACACTGCAGAGCGACGGCGTTCATACGGTCGGGCCGAACGAGGGCGCGATGGCGGAGGCCGAAACCGGTCCCGGCCGCATGGCCGAGCCTCTTGAAATCGCGGCGGCCGTCGAGCGCCTGCTGGCTCCCTCCGGCCCGCTCGCGGGCCGCCATGTGATCGTGACGTCGGGGCCGACGCACGAGCCGATCGATCCGGTGCGCTACATCGCCAATCGCTCCTCGGGCAAGCAGGGCCATGCGATCGCAAAGGCGGCGGCGGCGGCGGGCGCGCGCGTGACCTTGATTTCCGGTCCCGTCGATCTGCCCGATCCCGCCGGGGTCACGACCGTGCATGTGGAGAGTGCACGCGAGATGCTGGACGCCGTGGAGAAGGCGCTGCCCGCCGATATCGGCATCTTCGCCGCCGCCGTCGCCGACTGGCGCGTGGCGAATGCGGGCGAGCAGAAGATCAAGAAGAAGGACGGCGCGCTGCCGAGCCTGTCTCTGACCGAGAACCCAGACATTCTCGCCACGATCTCGCATCTGACGCAGAAGCGTCCCGCGCTCATGGTGGGCTTTGCCGCCGAAACCGAGAACGTGATCGAACATGCGAAGCAGAAGCTCGCGAAGAAGGGCTGCGATCTCATCCTCGCCAATGACGTGTCGCCTGCAACCGGCGTGATGGGCGGTGAAAGCAATACGGTGCATCTCGTAACGTCATCTGGCGTCGAGACTTGGCCGACGCTCTCGAAGACGGAGGTCGCCGAACGTCTCGTCGCGCATGTGGGCGCTTTGCTCGGAGACCGGAAGCCATGACGCACGTGCTGCGCATCCAGCGCCTGCCCCACGGCGCCGACCTGCCGCTGCCGCGCTATGAGACCGCGGGCGCCGCAGGCATGGATCTGATCGCCGCCAATCCGGCGGATGCACCAATGGTTCTGGTTCCAATGGAGCGCAGGCTCATCCCCACGGGCCTCGTCATCCAGCTGGAGCAGGGCTTCGAGGCTCAGGTGCGGCCGCGTTCGGGCCTTGCTCTCAAGCACGGCGTGACGGTTCTCAACGCGCCCGGCACCATCGATGCGGATTATCGCGGCGAGGTGCAGGTGTTGCTCGTCAATTTCGGGGCGGAGCCTTTCGCCATCGCGCGCGGCATGCGCATCGCGCAGATGATCGTTGTGCCCGTGAGCCATGTGGACGTGGTGGAGGTTGCCGATGTCGACCATACGGCGCGGGCCGCGGGCGGGTTCGGATCGACGGGGCTGAACTGAAAGGCACGCGATGAACTTCCTCTCTCGCCGCTCCCTGCTCGCGATCGCTGCCGTCACCGACGTCGCGCTCCATGCGCGTCCGATGCCTGTTTCGGCGAAGGCGCTCGCCGCCCGGCACAACCTGCCGCCGCGTTATCTGGAGCCGGTGCTGCAGGCCCTGGTGCGGCAGGGAATTCTCAAAGGCGTGCGCGGACCGCGTGGTGGTTACGAACTCGCCCGCGAGCGTCGGCGCATCACGGCGGGAGATATCGTGCGCATCGCCATGGCGGCGCAGGAGGACGATGGCGATACCCCGCTTCCGGAATCCCGTCTCGCCGAAGCGGTTGTGGCCCCGCTTGTGATGAAGGGGACGGAGGCCTTTCTGTCCGAGCTCGACCAGGTGACCGTGGAGGATCTGTGCAACCGGGCCCAGGACGAAGCCGTTGTCGAACCGAGCACACCGATCGATTTCACTATATAGATTGTGAATTAAGCCAATTATCGACACTTGTTGCGAAAAGGACTAGGATCCTGCCATTTCATGGAGGATCTTATGGCTGACACTTTCAACGCCTCGAACGCCGATACGAAGCCCGGCCGCGGGCGCATCTACGGCTCCATCACCGACACTATCGGCCATACCCCGCTCGTGCGCCTCAACCGGCTGCCGAAGGAACACTGGGTCGATGCGGAGATCCTCCTCAAGCTCGAGTTCTTCAATCCGATCTCCAGCGTGAAGGATCGTATCGGCGTCAACATGATCGACGCCATGGAAGCCTCGGGCCAGATCAAGCCCGGCGCGACGCTGATCGAGCCGACCTCCGGCAATACCGGCATCGCGCTCGCCTTCGTGGCGGCCGCGCGCGGCTACCGCCTGATCCTCGTGATGCCTGAAACCATGTCCATCGAGCGGCGCAAGATGCTGGCCTTTCTCGGCGCCGAGATCGATCTCACCCCCGGCCCGCAGGGCATGAAGGGTGCGATTGCCCGCGCGGAGGAGCTGCTCAAGGAAATTCCGGGCTCCGTCATTCCGCAGCAGTTCAAGAATCCGGCAAATCCCGAGATTCACCGCAAGACGACGGCGGAGGAGATCTGGAACGACACCCAAGGCCAGCTCGATGCCTTCGTAGCCGGCGTCGGCACCGGCGGCACCATCACGGGCGTGGCTCAGGTCATCAAGCCGCGCCTGCCGGCCATGAAGGTATTCGCGGTGGAGCCTGAGGATTCCCCCGTGCTCTCCGGCGGCCAGCCCGGTCCCCACAAGATCCAGGGCATCGGTGCCGGTTTCGTGCCGGATGTGCTCGACCGCTCCCTCATCGACGGCGTGATCACCATCGGCAACCAGACCGCCTTCGATACGGCCCGCAGGCTTGCCAAGCTGGAAGGCATTCCCGGAGGCATCTCCACGGGCGCCAATGTGGCGGCCGCCCTGGAGATCGCAGCCCGTCCCGAGTTCAAGGGCAAGCGCATCGTCACGGTCGCGCCGTCCTTCGCCGAGCGCTACCTCTCGACGCCCTTGTTTGAGGGGCTGTGAGGTTCATCCGGTTCTAACCGAAGAAGGGCGGCCTCAGGGCCGTCCTTTTCATGTCCCGTCGGATCGGCCGCGCCGCTTCCTGATGATCGGCGCCGAGCCCTGGCCGGGGCGGCAAGTGACGCGTGGGATGTCAGCGAGAGAGGCCAATCTCTCGTCTTACGATACGTTATAACTTGTATATTGCGACGAGGTCTGAGATGACTTGGTGAGATGACTTGGCCGGAATCCGCTTCTGGCAATTCGAAGGAGAGGCTCGGCCATGACGATCTATACGCTCTCGATCAACGACTACCTCGCCCGGAATCCGCGCTGGTTCTCCCTCGAGGACGTTGTCACCATCGCCGACACGGCCGATAACTTTAGCACCTTCCTCACGGCCACCCTCGTGGACGAGATGCGGTCGAACCGGGTCGACTTCTTCCATTCGACCGAGGGCGCCCTCGTCCTCGACGTGGCGAAATTCCGCGCCATGGGCGGCGTGATCAGCGTCTTGCTCGGCGATGATGTCAGGCTGGTGGATACCGCCCCTGGCATCAACGATCTCACTTACTTCGAATTTCAGGACCTCGCGGGGAGCTTCGACATCATCGACGCGACCAGCAACGATGCGGAAGTGCGCATCAGTGGGGGGCAAGCCCAGTTTCTGCTCTCGGGGCAGATGACGATGGCCGCCGACGACAATGTGAGGCTTCAGGCCACGACCGGCGGCGAGCTTGCCAACATCCTCAACGATACGGCGAAGCTGCGAACTCTGATCGACAAGAACGTCGATGTCTTCGGCCTTAACGGTTTCGATTCAGTCGAAATGAGTCTGGCATCGGCTCTTATCCTCGCAGGGGCCGTATCCGCTTCTCTGGATTCAACCCTCGTCGCGACCGTCGGGGCTTTGGATTTCTCAACCCTGTCGGCGGATGCCATCCGACAGTTCGGCCTCAAGAATATAGACTATCTCAGTAGCGGCTCGAGCCAGCTCGTCTTACGCGCGGATCAGGCCGCCGCATTGGCTGAGACCGTCTCTCTTTCTTGTGTTCCTACCTGGGAGCGCCCCAGCAACGATGTTCAGGTGATCGTCAAAGACACCTCCGCCAATTTAGCCACCCTTTCCGGGCAGCATATCGCGGCTCTCGACGCCAAGAACGTCGATTTTCTCGAAAGCACCGACGCGAACGGCGCCCTCGCCCTCACGGCGACCCAGTTCTCCGCCCTGCTCACGACCCAGAGGCTGGCCGTGAAGCCCGCCACGGTGGCAACCCTGTCGGACACGGGCACCGCCATCGGCACCGCCCTCGCGGCGATGGCCGACCTGACGTCCGACCAATGGCAGAGGATATTTTCCAAAGGCATCGACGCCATCGATGCCACCGATGAGGGCAGCATCGAGCTGTCCGTCGGGACATTACGGAGCATCTCCTGGGCGTTTACGGCGAACGATACGGTGGTGTTGAAGGATACTCCGGAGGCGCTCAACGGCCTTGCAGGCAGCGACTTCGAAGGACTGGCCGGCCGCGGCATCGACATCCTCGATTCCACAACAGGATCCTTCGCGCTCTCCCAGCAGTTTTTCAACCTGCTCGGCTCCGTTGGATTTGCGGCGGACGACACCGTGACGGTGAACCAGTTCTCAGGCAACGACGTCGCCAACTTTTCGACGCAAGCCATCGCAGGACTGGACGCCCGGGGCGTCGACGTGGTCGATGTCGCCGGTTCGAATAATCATTTCGGCCTCTCGGCGGAGCAGATCGCGGCTTTCGCCAGGACCGCGTCCTTTGGCCTCTCGGCGGACGAAATCGTGGTGCTAGCCGACAACGGCTCGGCCATCACGGCAACCTTCAATGCGCTCACCGTCGCGCAGATCGGCACCCTTGCCGCCAAGGGCATCGATGTCATCGATGCCGTTGGTTTTGACGAGCCCGAAGCGTTCAGCCTGTCCGTGGCCAAGTTCGGCGCGCTCGGCAGCGTGGCCCTGCAAGCCAGTGATGTCGTCACCCTTATCGACACGGGGGCGGCCTTCGCGGGTCTGAGCGCCGCTCAGATTGCGGGGCTTTCCGGCAGAGGCATCGATGCCTTCGATGCCTCCAACAACCGCGTGGCCCTGTCGCTCGCCCAGTTCAATGCGCTTGGCACGCTGCGTCTGGCCCTGGAGGACATCTTCGACGTGCGCGGCACCTCGAACGCCGACACCATGCTCGGCAAGGCCAACAAGGAGACGATCCTCGGCCTGGCCGGCAATGATCGGCTCAACGGCGGCGCAGGCAACGACACCCTCTCCGGTGGCAGCGGCAAGGACATCCTGACTGGCGGCAGCGGCTATGACCGCTTCCGGTTCGATGCCGCGCTCAATGCCAGGACCAATCTTGACACGGTCACCGACTGGAGGAACGGCTACGACAGGTTCCTGCTCGACGATGCGGTCTTCAAGAAGATGGGCACCGGCACGGCGACCGGCCGGGCTCTCAGCAGCAAGTTCTTCGCCTTTGGGGCACGCAAGGACAAGGACGACTATCTCTCCTACGATCCCAAGACGGGCAAGGTGTCCTACGACGCGGACGGGATCGGCACCAAATACAAGGCCATCGACTTCCTTCAGCTGCAGAAGGGCCTCAGCGCCAAGGCCCTCAATGCCGGAGACTTCCTGATCGTGTGAACTTTCCGGCGGCTCCTGCAGCTGAAGGAAATCCAGGCGGCTTAAGGCCGCCTGTCTGCTCGAAACGGGCTCTCCCGAACATGCGGCTGGCACATCCATGATCCCGCAAGCGTAGCCAGAACTTCCCGGATTGCCCTGGGTTCTCCTTGAGACAGCTGAATTCAGGCGACGTTTCAAGGAGTTCATCATGGTGGAGCGCAAGGCGCCTCATTCGTTGAAAGACCAGGACGCGGACCAGATCCGCAACGAGCAGCGGGGCGGCGACGACAGCCCTATCGATCCGAACCGGGATGGCGGGCCCGAGGGCAACGCCACGATGCGCCGCGTCTGGAGCGAGCCGGGCGGCGAGGCTTACGATTACCGGCAGGGCCGGACAGGACAGACGAGCCAGGCCGGCATTGACGGCCATGACGAACTCACCGCCGCCGAGACGCCCGAGGCCACGAAGCATCTGAGTGATGCGACGCTCTCGCCGAAGGACAAGGATGCGACAGCCGAAGCCATCGAGCGTGCGACAGCCGTCAACGGCAAGGACCAGGGCTGACAGGAGAGCGCCATGGGCAATGCAGGCTACGGCAACCACACCGAGGACACGAAGAAGCGCGTCGATCCCGAACGTCCGGATCCGAATGCGGGTCGCAGGGGCTCGCCCGAGGACAAGCCGGGCGGCGCCCCGCCGGCGGTCGGCCCGCACGGCAAGCCGTCG
Organism: Microvirga sp. HS2; assembly: GCF_055792805.1. NCBI lineage: Bacteria > Pseudomonadati > Pseudomonadota > Alphaproteobacteria > Hyphomicrobiales > Methylobacteriaceae > Microvirga > Microvirga sp. HS2. The sequence goes on along the minus strand of NZ_JBVVAJ010000001.1, from coordinate 66,257 downwards.
CTGACCAATCCGGATGCGACGCCCGGCACGGGAGCCCTGCCGGATGTCGGCGACCGCGACGGAACCGATTCCACCAGTTCGTGACAGGATCCGATCATGGCGCAGAATCCAAACTCCGGACCGCGTGTTCCCACGGAGCGCCCCGACCCGGAATCGGCGGACCGCAATCCGCGTCCCGGGTCCGAGGACCGGCCGGGCTTCGATCTCGGCGGCTCGGTCGATGAGGCCAACGCGACCGGCACCGGCTCCAGCACCATTCCCGGCGGCCCGAAGGGCGGTCCATCACACGGGACCGACGCGGGCGGCCGCGCCACCGGTCTTACCGATCCCAGCGGCTCGCGTTCGCTCGGAAACGAGGGCGATGCCGATTCGAAATCCGGCTCCGGACCGACGAACGGCTCCGGCGGCCCCACCTGATGACAGGAAAGGAACAAGCAGCGATGGCTCGATCCGACAACAAGTCCGACCAGGCGACCGAGAAGGACATCAACGCTCCGCGCCTGACGCCGCAGGGCCGCGAGAACCCCGATGCGTCCGGCGAGGATTCCACCAATCCCATGGGCGAGGGTGCGAAGAAGGGACAGAGCGACAAGGCCGAAGGGTGAAGGCTCTTCACGTCATCACCGGCCTTGTGCCGGCGATTCCAATTGCCTGAAATGCAGCATTCTGATCGGGATGGCCGGGACGAGCCCGGCCATGACGAGTTGCCAAGTATGTGACCAGCGACACGAAAAAGGCCGCCTCGAAAGGCGGCCTTTGGTTTGTCTCCCGACGCAGATGTTACGCGCTCAGCGCTTCCTTCTGCTTCTCGGCGCGCTTGCGGTCGTTCGGGTCGAGGATCGCCTTGCGGATGCGGATCGACTTCGGCGTGACTTCCACGAGCTCGTCGTCCTCGATCCAGGCGAGTGAGCGCTCGAGGGTCATGCGGATCGGAGGCGTGAGCCGCACCGCTTCGTCCTTGGAGGTCGTGCGGATGTTGGTGAGCTTCTTGCCCTTCAGCACGTTCACCTCGAGGTCGTTCTCGCGGTTGTGCTCGCCGACGATCATGCCCTGATAAACCTTCCAGCCGGGCTCGATCATCATCGGGCCGCGATCTTCGAGGTTCCACAGCGCATAGGCCACCGCCTCGCCCGAGTCGTTGGAGATCAGCACGCCGTTGCGGCGGCCTGCGATCTCGCCCTTATAGGGCTCGTAGGCGTGGAACAGGCGGTTCATGATGGCCGTGCCGCGGGTATCGGTCAGAAGCTCGCTCTGGTAGCCGATGAGGCCGCGGGTCGGAGCGTAGAACACGAGGCGCTGGCGGTTGCCGCCCGAGGGGCGCATCTCGACCATTTCGGCGCGGCGCTCGGACATCTTCTGCACCACGACGCCGGAAAACTCCTCGTCCACGTCGATCACCACTTCCTCGACAGGCTCGAGAAGCTGGCCGTTCTCGTCCTTCTCGAACACCACGCGGGGACGCGACACGGCGAGCTCGAAGCCCTCGCGGCGCATGGTCTCGATGAGGATGGCGAGCTGCAATTCGCCGCGGCCCGAGACGTAGAACGAGTCCTTGTCGGCGGCTTCCTCGATCTTGAGGGTCACGTTGCCTTCCGCTTCCTTGAACAGGCGGTCGCGGATCATGCGGCTCGTCACCTTGTCGCCTTCGGTGCCCGCCAGCGGGCTGTCGTTGACGATGAACGACATGGTCACGGTCGGCGGATCGATCGGCTGAGCCTGGATCGGGATCTCGTTCTCGGGCGCGCAGAAGGTATCGGCCACCGAGCCCTTCACAAGGCCCGCGATGGAGACGATGTCGCCGGCCTCGCCCACGTCGATGGGCTGACGCTCCAGGCCGCGGAAGGCCAGGATCTTTGACACGCGGCCGTTTTCCACCACGTTGCCTTCGCGGTCGAGAACCTTGATCGCCTGGTTCGGCCTCACCGTGCCGGAGCTGATGCGGCCCGTGACGATCCGGCCCAGGAAGGGGTTGGATTCGAGCAGCGTGCCGAGCATACGGAACGGGCCTTCCTCGGTCTTGGCCGGGGGCACGTGATCAAGCACGAGGTCGAAGAGCGGGGCCAAGCCCTGGTCGCTCGGGCCTTCAGGGGACTTCGCCATCCATCCGTTGCGGCCCGACCCGTAGAGGATCGGGAAGTCGAGCTGCTCGTCGGTGGCGTCGAGCGCCGCGAAGAGGTCGAACACCTCGTTGATCACTTCCTGATGGCGGGCATCGGGACGATCGATCTTGTTGATGGCGACGATGGGACGCAGGCCGATCTTCAGGGCCTTCGAGACCACGAACTTGGTCTGCGGCATCGGGCCTTCCGCAGCGTCAACGAGCACGATGGCGCCGTCGACCATGCTCAGGATGCGCTCGACCTCGCCGCCGAAATCGGCGTGGCCGGGGGTGTCGACGATGTTGATGCGGGTGTCCTTCCAGACCACCGAGGTAGCCTTGGCCAGGATGGTGATGCCGCGCTCCTTCTCGATGTCGTTGGAATCCATCGCGCGCTCTTCGACGCGCTGGTTCTCGCGGAAGGCGCCGGATTGCTGGAGGAGCTTGTCGACGAGAGTGGTCTTGCCGTGGTCGACGTGGGCGATGATGGCGATATTGCGTAGTTTCATAAGGGGTCTTTCAAGGCAAAGAGGCCCGGCACGCGGCGGATGTCCCCGCGCCCCTGGCTCGTACCGGGCGAAGAAATTGATGGACTTGCAATATAGTGATTAGTCTGCGGCGGCAATAGGGCGTACCATCGTCGCAGGCTCCAAGGGCTCAAAAACCGGCTCAAAAACCGCTCGGCATGGCGGATCTTCAGGTCCGGAACCGCCAATCCGGGCGGATACTGCGCACCATCATCATCTCACCGAGATTCTCGGGCGTCAGGAGCCCGACGAGCCGCTGGTCCTGATTCAGCACGAGCAGAGCCGGAGCCTTGGCCTTGTTGAGCAGGGTGATGGCGGCCTCGAAAGGCTGCCATTCCTGAACCGTCGGCAGGTCGCGGGTCATCACGTCCAGGACCGGGGTCGTGGGGCCTCCCTGCCGGAGGGCCACGATCAGGCCGTCGCGGGTCAGGAGCCCGCGTGGATGGCCGGTGCCGTCGACCACGGGGAATTCCTTCTGCGAGGTGCGCAGCATCAGGTCGACGGCGTCATCGAGGGTCGAGGAGGTCGTCAGGGTCTCGACGGAGCTGATCATCCCCGCGTGCACGGGCAACCCTTGGGTTGCGCCCCGGAACGACACGTCCTGCGCCTCTGCGGAGGCGGCGACATAGATGAACAGGGCGATGATGATCAGCATCGGGTTGCCGAAGAGCCCGAGCAGAGCGAACAGAAAGGCCGCGCCCTGGCCGATCCGCGCCGCCGCGCGGGTGGCGTCGGCATAGTTCATGCGCATGGCGAGAAGCGCCCTCAGGACCCGTCCGCCATCCATGGGAAAGGCCGGGATCATGTTGAACACCACCAGGAAGATATTGGCGGCGGCCAGCCGCACCATGATGCCCGCGTGCGGGTTTTCGAGCGCCGTGGTGGCGGCGGTGTCGATGCGTAAACCCAGCACGAGAATGATCGCGGCTGCGATGACCACGTTCACCAGGGGCCCCGCCACCGCGACCACCAGCTCCTCGCGCGGCTTATCGGGGATCCGCTCCAGGCTCGCGATGCCGCCGATGGGCCAGAGCGTCACCTCCGGCGTCTTGATGCCGTAGCGCTTGGCCGCAAGGATGTGCCCGAACTCATGGGCCAGGACGCAGGCGAAGAGCAGCACCATGAACACCACGCCTTCGATGGCGGCGGCCTGACCTCCCGCTTGCCACTGCCCCGCACCGATCCAGATCAGGAACAGCAGGAAGGTCACGTGAATGCGCACCTCGGTGCCGGCGATGCGCGCGACGGGAATGGACCAGGGCATGGGTATCTCCAGGCGGATCTCCTAGGCTCAAGGTAGGGTGGAAGAGGCGCTTTCCAAAGTCAGGAGAAGTACGGTCCCGTGCGTCCAGACACCGGGCGGCGATCATGTGAGAAACGTCACAGACCGGCGCTCCCCTCGGGAGGACGCTGAAGCCGTTCGTCGGCAGGAAGATCCTGTGACGCAAGGCCCTGCGACGAACGTGGCGACGATCGGACCACCACCGGCGCTGATCGCGCGAGGGAACGCCGAGGCTTCGCGCAGGGCAGCAGACGATTCACTGAAGCCAGAACGGGTTCCTGCAGGCTCTCGGATTGTTTCTGCCTGCGGCCCGTTCGGCCGAAACGGGAGGCTTCCCATGATGTCCCGTCCCCTGAAGCGTTCGTTCCCGGCCGCGTCCGTCCTCCTCATGACGGGCACGGCCACGGCCCTCGTTCTTGCAACCTCCGTCGCCGCCTGTCCGCTGGGCGATCACAACAGCCCGCGCGTGAAGCTCCTCCACGGGCTGAGCCACGCTCCGGCCTCGCGGATGACGATGGCGCAGGCTGATCATCAGGCCCATCCCCAGCCGCCGGCGCGCAACGAGCTTGGAGCCTATAGCCGCGATCTGCCGAAGGGGGCTGCGGCTCCGCGCGCCGGGGAGCGGCCTCCGCTCTACGGGAACCTGGGCCGGTTCACCTGGACCGGCGTCGGCCCCACGATGCCGGAGGCGCGCGCCTATTTCGACCAGGGCTACCGTCTCGGCTGGGGCTTCAACCATGCTGAAGCGGCCCGCGCCTTCAGGGCGGCGCAGGAGCTCGATCCGGGTTGCGCCATGTGCCTCTGGGGCGAGGCCTGGGTCCTCGGGCCCCATATCAACTACCCGATGGAGGCGGACGCCAACGCCCGTGCGCTCGTCCTGCTGGACCAGGCGAGGCGGCTCGCGTCAGGGGACGCGCTGCAGGCCGCCCTGATCGAGGCTCTCTCGCAGCGGCATTCGGCCGATCCGAGCGCGGATCGCAAGGCGCTGGATCTCGCCTATGCGGATGCGATGGAGGCCGTGCAGGCCCGCTTTCCGGACGATCCCCACGTCGCTCTCCTGACCGCGGACGCGCTCATGAATCTCAGCCCCTGGGATTACTGGACCGACGGGGGCAAGACTCCGAAAGGCAGAAGCGGGCGGATGATTGAACTCATCGAGGGCGTACTCGGCGAGCAGCAGGTGGGATCGCTCAGGGCGGCGCCCGACCATCCGGGGGCGATCCATCTCTATATCCACGCCGTCGAGGCCTCCGACCACCCGGAGCGCGCGGCGGCGCACGCGACCCGGCTTGCGGCCCTGATGCCCGGAGCCGGGCATCTGGTGCATATGCCGAGCCATATCTGGTATCGCCTAGGCCGCTGGCGGGAGAGCCTGGACGCGAACGTGCAGGCCGCCGCCGTCGACGAGGCGCTGCTCGGGCAGGGCGGCGCGAGCCTGCTCTATGCGGAGGGCTACTACGCCCACAACGTTCACTTCGTGATGGCGTCGGCCCTCATGGGCGGGGACGGAGCGACCGCCGTCGCGGCGGCCGAGAAGCTCGGCGGCCTGGTGTCGGATCGCACCCAGCGCGAGGTTCCCTGGACGCAGCCCATCGCCGCGGCGGTGTATACGGCCCATGCGCGCTTCTCGGAGGCGGACAAGGTGCTGGCTCTGCCCGCGCCGGACACGACCTTCCCCTTCGTGCGCGCCACCTGGCACTACGCCCGCGGCGTCGTCCTGGCGCGGCTCGGGCGGGACGACGAGGCGCGGGCGGAGGCGGCGGCCATCGCGGCCCTGGCGATGACGCCCGAGGTCATGGCGCTGCCCGACCTCGGCGTCCCGGGACCGGACGTGCTCGCCATCGAGGCGAAGGTCATCGAGGCGCGGATCGCCCAGGCCAAGGGCGATCCCGCGGCGGCCGCGGCGCAGTTCGCGGAAGCCGCCGCGATCCAGGACCGGCTGCCCTATATGGAGCCGCCCTTCTGGTACTACCCGGTGCAACAGTCGCTCGGCGCCGCCTTGCTCCAGCAGGGCAAGCCGGAAGAGGCGCAGGCCGCCTTCCGCGAGGCGATCCAGCGCGCGACCAACAACGGCTGGGCCGCCGCCGGATTGCTGCAGGCGGCCGAGGCGCGGGGCGATGCGGCGGCCGTCGAGGAGGCCAGGGCGCTCATGAACAAGAACTGGTTCGGCAAGGACCATCCGTCCCTCGACCGGCTCTGATCCCCGGATCAAGTCCGGGGACGGCCATGACGAGAGTGTGGTGACGAGGTGAGAGGGCTCAGACCCAGACAATTCTCCCCGTCATCCCCGGCCTTGAGCCGGGGATCCACGTCTTTACGCCGCCGCGGTTCTCAAGACGTGGATGGCCGGGTCAAGCCCGGCCATGACGAGAGGAGAGCCATCGAAGGCTACGTCGGTGGAGGGGAATGACGCCAGCCGCCTCTCGCCCATTGACCCCTCACCCCCGTTGCGTGTTACCTCGTCACCGGAGCCGGACGCATCCGGTTCCGGGGTCTAGTAAGCCTCTTCCGCAAGCGGCCGGTATCGGCCGTGAACGATGCCTTCCCAGCTATGGCCGGGGAGGCGATGGCGCATGTCCAGGGCGAAAGCCTAAAGGTCATCGCGGCCGTCTTGCGGCGGTCTTACTACTCCCCGACCACCAGCAGCGCTGGTGGTCGCTTCAATTCAGGGAGTGCCGCCATGTTCTTTCGCCGCAAACCGAAGCCGCCGCTCGTGCAGGCGGAAAAGCTGGTCCAGGAGGCTGTCGCCCTCGTGTACCGCTACTGGCGCGACACGGATTACCGGCCGAGCCCACGAGATCTGAAAGCGTTTCAGCGGTTGGAGATCCTGCTCGACCGCAGCCACGCCACCGTGCGCCGCCTCACGATCCGCATGGAGCGGCGCTTCCGCGGCGCGCCGGAGGTGAACGAGAGCAAGTGGTCGCGCTGAGCCGCCGTCACACCCGCTCGAGGCTGCGGTGCGGCTCAGGCGGCAATGTGATGGTGATCCCATCGCCGGGCCGAACCTCGCCACCTCTCAGAACGATCCCCATCACGCCTGACTTGCGAACGATCCGTCCTTCGCCATCGCGATCGAGCACGGCAGCCATGAGGCCTTTCCGGAAGCGGTCGATCTGGACGCAAGGGTTGCGCAGGCCGGTCAGTTCGACCACGGCGGACACGCCGAGATGCAGCCGTGCGCCAACGGGGAGGGCAAGCAGGTCGATCCCGCGCGTGGTGATGTTTTCGCCCATCTCTCCCCGCGCGACGGAAAAGCCTTTCGCAGCCAGGTCTCGGAAGAGTTCCGCGTGAATGAGATGAACCTGACGCAGGTTCGGCTGGGTCGGATCGACTTTGACGCGGGAGCGGTGTTTCACCGTCTCTCCCGCATGGGCGTCACCGTCGACGCCCAGCCCGGCCACGAGCCGAATGCACTCCGCATTCGGCTTGGAGAAGGAATGCGCCGGGCTGCGACTGACGGCAACGACCGACGCATCCATGGTCTTACAGCCCGAGCTTCTTCTTGCGCTGGGCCAGGGTACGCAGGCGCAGGGCGTTGAGCTTGATGAAGCCTGCGGCGTCGCGGTGGTCGTAGGCGACCGCGCCTTCCTCGAAGGTCACGAGGTCCTGGTCGTAGAGCGTGTAGGGGCTCTCGCGGCCGATGAGGTGGACGCCGCCCTTGTAGAGCTTCAGCTTCACTTCGCCGGTGACGAATTCCTGAGACCGGTCGATGAGCGCCTGCAGCATCTCGCGCTCAGGGCTGAACCAGAAGCCGTTGTAGATGAGCTCTGCGTATTTCGGCATCAGCTCGTCCTTCAGGTGCGCCGCGCCGCGGTCGAGCGTGATCGACTCGATGCCGCGATGGGCGAGGTGAAGGATCGTGCCGCCGGGCGTCTCGTACATGCCGCGGCTCTTCATGCCGACGAACCGGTTCTCGACCAGGTCGAGGCGGCCGATGCCGTTGATGCGTCCGAGCTCGTTGAGCTTCGCCAGCAGATCGGCCGGGCCCATCTTCTTGCCGTCGATGGCGACCGGGTCGCCCTTCTCGAAGGTGATGGAGATCACCGTCGGCTTGTCGGGAGCGGTTTCGGGATCGTTGGTGCGCGAATAGACGTAATCCGGCACTTCCATCGCGGGATCCTCCAGCACCTTGCCCTCGGAGGAGGCGTGCAGGAGGTTGGCGTCGACGGAGAAGGGGGCCTCGCCGCGCTTGTCCTTGGCGATCGGGATCTGATGGGCCTCGGCGAAGGCGATGAGCTGTTCGCGGGAGCGCAGGTCCCATTCGCGCCAGGGGGCGATCACGGTCACATCGGGCTTCAAGGCATAATAGCCGAGCTCGAAGCGCACCTGGTCGTTGCCCTTGCCCGTCGCGCCATGGGAGACCGCGTCGGCGCCGACCTTCTCGGCGATCTCGATCTGCTTCTTGGCGATCAGCGGGCGGGCGATGGAGGTGCCGAGCAGGTACAGGCCCTCGTATTGCGCGTTGGCGCGGAACATCGGGAACACGTAGTCGCGCACGAACTCGTCGCGCAGGTCCTCGATGAAGATGTTCTCCGGCTTGATGCCGAGCAGTTCGGCTTTCTTGCGGGCGGGCTCCAGCTCCTCGCCCTGGCCGAGATCGGCGGTGAAGGTCACCACCTCGCAGCCATAGGTGGTCTGCAGCCACTTGAGGATGATGGAGGTGTCGAGGCCGCCGGAATAGGCGAGCACGACCTTGTTCACGCGCTTCTCAGCCATAGTCGATGTTCCAGAGTGAAAGGGTGCCAGCGACTTAGCCGGGAAGCGTCGGAAGTGCAACCGAGAGCTTCCGGAGGCCTTGCGCTTGCGAGGTTTGGAGATCAGATGATACAGGTCTCTTATGAAATATTATAAAGTACTAATAACGGTCGCTCTGTCCTGGATCCTGTGCCTGCCGCCAATGGTCTCTCGGGCCCAAGACGCGACGGCCGGGGAGGCTCTTCCGTATCGAACTGGCCCGCTGGAGGTCCTGAGCAGCCCGCAGGACTTTGCAGGGCGGGATGTTGAGCTTCTCTGCTGGGTTTCGATGAAAGAGCTGAACGAGGGACGCTGCCCAGCCTACAGCGAAACCGGGCAACGCCAGGGCGACATCAAGGTCAATATTGGCGCAGTATCCGAACGGGAGCGCGCTTTCGTGTCCGCTCACTGCGTCAATCAGGGCGAACCGATCCGGTGCTTGGTCCTTATCGCAGGTAAAGTGTCGGTGAGCGACGACGGCATTCCGTCGATCTTGGCTCCAAAGCTGGAGTGACCTTTTGGCTTCTGGGATCGTCCATCCCGTGGGACAGGGGCCGACGGGGATCGATGCTCCCGAACTCTGCTGACACTCTGCTGACACCTCGGAAAGTCATGCTTCTCCCGCATTCCTGCCCGTAACGGCAAGGTCTGCCCAAGGAGCAAGCGATGCTTTAGCGGTTTCTCCGAAGGCAAGGAGAGGTCCATGATCCGCCGCCCGTTTTTCGAGTTCTGGTACGAATTCGCCTCGCCCTATTCCTATCTGGCGGCCATGCGCATCGAGCAGGCGGCCGAGGAGGCGGGCGTGGAGCTCGTGTGGCGGCCGTTCCTGCTGGGTCCGATCTTCAAGGCTCAAGGGTGGGAGACGTCGCCCTTCAACCTCTACCCGTCCAAGGGCCGCTACATGTGGCGGGACATGGAGCGGGAGGCGGTGCGCTTCGGCCTTCCCCTCTACAAACCCAATCCCTTCCCGCAGAACACGCTTCCGGCGGCCCGCATCGCCTTGCTCGGCCTCGACAAGGGCTGGACGCCGGTCTTCACCAAGGCGGTCTACATGGCCGAGTTCGGCGAGGGGCGCGATATCTCCGATCCGCAGGTGCTCTCCGGCATCCTGTCCGGCCTCGGGCTCGACCCGGAGGTGGTCGTCCGCGAGGCCTATTCCGATACCAACAAGAGCCGCCTGCGCCGCCTGAACGACGAGGCTCTCTCCCGCGGCGTCATCGGCGCGCCGACCTTCTTCGCCGAGGACGGGGAGATGTTCTGGGGCAACGACCGGCTGGAGCAGGCGCTCGAATGGGCCGCCACGCAGGCCCGGCGTTCGGAGGTCCCGCTCTAGGTGGGTTAGCCTTTAGTATAAGACATTCTGAGATTCTCCACTCGCTAATTTCGCAGCCGTTACAAGTATTTGGCACGATACCAGCGGCAAAGCTCCAGTTCTCGCGTTCGGAACCGGGCTGTTTGACGTAGCGTCATGGCGGGCGTATGTCCGCCGGAAATACAACGCTGCAGTGGAACGCCAACGCTGCCGCTTCTTTCTCACAAAATTTGAGCCTCTTCTCAGGCCATGCGCTCTCCCGGCGCGGGGGAGGGCATGCATTATTGGAAAGCACGAACTTATGCTGATGAAAAACAGCGTCGCCGATCGCAGGCATCGCCTGAAATCGATCCTCGGCGGATCGGCGGGCAACATGGTCGAATGGTACGATTGGTACGTCTATTCCGCCTTCACCCTCTATTTCGCCCCGATCTTCTTCCCCAAGGGTGACCAGACCGCGCAGCTCCTGAGCGCGGCGGCGGTTTTCGCCGTCGGCTTCCTCATGCGGCCCATCGGGGCCTGGATCATGGGGATCTATGCGGACCGCAAGGGGCGCAAAGCCGGTCTGACCCTCTCCGTGACGCTCATGTGCACCGGCTCGCTGATGATCGCCGTCACGCCCGGCTATGACAGCATCGGCGTGCTGGCTCCCGTGATCCTGGTCCTGGCGCGCCTGCTCCAGGGCATCAGCGTGGGCGGCGAATACGGCGCCAGCGCCACCTACTTGAGCGAGATGGCCGGCAAGAGCCGCCGCGGCTTCTTCTCCAGCTTCCAGTACGTGACGCTGATCTCGGGCCAGCTCCTGGCGCTCGGCGTGCTGCTGATCCTTCAGCAGGTCATGTCCGAGCAGGCTCTCGAGGCCTGGGGGTGGCGCATTCCCTTCTTCATCGGCGGCATCCTGGCCGTGGTGGTGTTCTATCTCCGGCGCGGTCTGGCCGAGACGGAATCCTACAAGAACGCCCAGGACGGAAAGGCGCCCCGCTCCAGCGGTGTCGCGCTCTTCACGAAATATCCCCGCGAGGCCTTCACGGTGATCGCGCTCACGGCCGGCGGCACGCTCGCCTTCTATGCCTACACCACCTACCTGCAGAAGTTCCTGGTCAACACCTCCGGCTTCTCCCGCGAGACGGCGAGCCAGATCACGGCGGCCGCCCTTTTCGTGTTCATGCTGCTGCAGCCGGTGGCGGGCTCTCTGTCGGACCGCATCGGGCGCAAGCCGATCATGGTCGGTTTCGGCGTTCTCGGCGTACTGTTCACCTACCTGATCTTCTCGACCCTCGCTGGCACCAGCAATCCCTACACGGCCTTCGCGCTGGCTCTGGCGGCGCTCGTGATCGTCACCGGCTACACCTCCATCAACGCGGTGGTGAAGGCGGAGATGTTCCCGGCCCATATCCGCGCCCTCGGCGTGGCCTTGCCCTATGCGCTGGCCAACACGGTCTTCGGCGGCACGGCCGAATACGTGGCTCTCTGGTTCAAGCAGGCCGGCATGGAGTACGGCTTCTTCGTCTACGTGACGATCATGATCGGCCTCTCCCTCATCGTGTATCTGCGCATGAAGGATACCCGGGACCACAGCCTGATCCACGAGGATTGAGGCGTCCTTGCCGCCCCTTGGGCCTCCCGGCCGGCGGTTTGGGAGGCCCAAGGGCTTGAAAGCCTTGTGATCCCAGGCCATTTGGGATAAAGGAACGCCGATCCGATAGACATTCACGGTGTGCCGTGTTCGAGGGTGGCCGATATGCGCCCCTGAGGTGTTCCGCTAAGGTCTTGAAGATCAATGCGTTTCCGTCCGCCGATGATACGCCGGCCCGCTCTTTGAAGCGGCACGCCTGGGACACGGCCCTCAAGGGGGCGTCCCTGGCGGCGGCGGAGGGAAACGGCCCGTTCACACGAGCCGCCGGCGTTGCCCCTTAAACGAGGGCCATTCAGGAGAACATATGTCTGCAGCTTTCCAACAGCCGAGCCGTGAAGATTTTGCTGCTCTGCTCGAAGAATCCTTCCGCACGTCCGAGATCAACGAAGGCTCGGTGGTGAAGGGTAAGGTGGTCGCCATCGAGAAGGATGTCGCGGTCATCGATATCGGCGCGAAGACCGAGGGTCGCGTCGCTCTGAAAGAATTCACCGGCCCGAACCGCGACCGTGAGATCAAGGTCGGCGACGAGGTCGAGGTTTATGTCGAGCGCATCGAGAATGCGCTGGGCGAGGCCGTCATCTCCCGTGACAAGGCCCGCCGCGAAGAGTCGTGGGTGAAGCTCGAGAAGGCCTTCGAGGCCGGCGAGCGCGTCAACGGCACCATCTTCAACCAGGTCAAGGGCGGCTACACGGTCGACCTCGACGGCGCCGTGGCGTTCCTGCCCCGCTCGCAGGTCGACATCCGTCCCGTCCGCGACGTCACCCCGCTTATGGGCGTGGCCCAGCCGTTCCAGATCCTCAAGATGGATCGCCGCCGCGGCAACATCGTCGTGTCGCGCCGCACGGTTCTCGAGGAGAGCCGCGCCGAGCAGCGCTCCGAGCTCGTGGCGAACCTCGAAGAGGGTCAGGTCATCGACGGCGTGGTCAAGAACATCACCGAATACGGTGCGTTCGTTGACCTCGGCGGCATCGACGGCCTCCTGCACGTCACCGACATGGCGTGGCGCCGCGTGAACCATCCGTCCGAGGTGGTGACCATCGGTCAGACGGTGAAGGTGAAGATCATCAAGATCAACCACGAGACGCACCGCATCTCGCTGGGCATCAAGCAGCTCCTGGCCGATCCGTGGGAAGGCATCGCCGCCCGCTATCCGGTCGGAGCCAAGCTGAAGGGCCGCGTCACGAACATCACCGATTACGGTGCGTTCGTTGAGCTCGAGCCCGGCATCGAAGGCCTGATCCACGTCTCCGAGATGTCCTGGACGAAGAAGAACGTCCACCCCGGCAAGATCATCTCCACCTCTCAGGAGGTTGAGGTCGTGATCCTCGAGGTCGATCAGGTGAAGCGCCGCATCTCGCTGGGTCTGAAGCAGACGCTGCAGAACCCGTGGGAGGCTTTCGCCGAGAAGCACCCTGTCGGCTCCGTCGTCGAGGGCGAGGTGAAGAACAAGACCGAGTTCGGTCTCTTCATCGGCCTCGAGAACGACGTCGACGGCATGGTCCACCTCTCGGACCTCGACTGGAACCGTCCGGGCGAGCAGGTCATCGACGACTTCAAGAAGGGCGACATGGTTCGCGCTCAGGTTCTCGACGTGGACGTCGAGAAGGAGCGCATCTCGCTCGGTATCAAGCAGCTGGCCGGCGATCCCTTCGCCGAGGCCGGCGAGCTGAAGAAGGGCCAGATCGTCACCTGCGAGGTTCTCGAGGTGAAGGACGGCGGCCTGGAGGTGAAGCTGGTCGACACCGACCTCAGCACCTTCATCAAGCGCTCCGAGCTCGCTCGCGACCGCGCCGATCAGCGTCCCGAGCGCTTCGCTCCGGGCGAGAAGATCGACGCCCGCGTCACGCAGTTCGACCGCAAGGCTCGCCGCGTCACCGTCTCCATCAAGGCCCTCGAGGTCGCTGAGGAGAAGGAGGCCATGGCTCAGTACGGCTCGGCCGACTCGGGCGCGTCGCTCGGCGACATCCTGGGCGCGGCTCTCAAGGCCCGTACCGACAAGAAGTAATCGAGCTCCGATCTTTCAGAGCCTGATGGATCCCCGGGCCTCGGCCCGGGGATTTTCTTTTTTGCGGGCGGCCGCCCGATCCGGCATAGCCCTTGGGTTGACCCGCCTCCTGTCGCCCTATCTGCCTTGGCAGCGAAGCTTTTGCCCCAGTTTTCGGGCTTCGCATCGATTATGCGGAAAACCGGGTCCACTTTTCCGCACGATGCGCTAGGGTGCCGCCTCCGTACGTGAGTGAACCGAGTCAGAGACGAACCAATGTCCATCGATGCCGAAGCCATTGCCGACCGCCGCCGCCTGCGCCGCAAGCTGTCCTTCTGGCGCATCGCCGGCTTCTCAGGATTGATCGCCGCCGTCGCCGCCCTGGGCTATGCCGCCGCGGACCGCATGGGCTTTGGCGCCGTGCAGCACCAGATCGCCCGCATCTCGATCGGCGGCGTGATCACCGGCAACCAGCGCCTCGCGGAGCTGATGGAGCGGGTCGGGGATTCCAGCCTCGTCTCCGGCGTCGTGATTTCCGTCAACAGCCCCGGGGGCACCACGACGGGCTCCGAGGAGCTTTTCCGGAACATCCGCCGTCTCTCGGAGAAGAAGCCGGTCGTCACCTTCGTGGAAGGCACGGCGGCCTCCGGCGGCTACATCACGGCCATCGCCTCCGATTACATTGTCGCCCGGGAAACCTCCCTCGTGGGCTCCATCGGCGTGCTGTTCCAGTACCCGGATGTTTCCGGCCTCCTGGGAAATGTCGGGGTGAAGGTGGAGACGATCAAATCCGCTCCCCTCAAGGCGGAGCCGAATCCCTTCACGCCAACGTCGCCTGAGGCCCGCGCGGCCATACAGTCCGTCGTCGGCGATACTTACGATTGGTTCAAGACGCTCGTGCGCGAGCGCCGCCACATGAACGAGGGCGAGCTCGCGGCCGCCTCCACGGGCCAGGTGTTCAGCGGCCGTCAAGGCGTTCCCATGAAGCTCGTCGACAAGCTCGGCAGCGAGAGGGATGCGGTGGCCTGGCTCGAGACCGAGAAGGGCGTCGCCAAGAACCTCCCGATTCGCGACTGGAAGCCGCGCTCCGACCGTGACTTCTCCATCTTCGCCGTGGCTGCGGCGACGGTGGACCTCCTCGGCTTCGAGAGTGCGGCGCAAGCCTTGCGTCGCGCGGATACTCACGTTGAGGCAGCGCAGCTTGACGGGCTGCTGGCCGTCTGGCAACCTTCAGAAAAATAAAGCATCGTCAAAGATATAGCTTCCAATGATCAAATCAGAACTGGTGCTCAAGCTCGCTGAGCAGAACCCGCATTTGTATCAACGCGACGTGGAAAAGATCGTGAATGCGATTCTCGACACGATCGCGGATGCGCTGGCTCGGGGCGACCGGGTGGAACTGCGCGGCTTCGGAGCCTTCTCCGTCAAGAAGCGTGACGCTCGCACCGGCCGCAACCCTCGCACGGGCGAATCCGTTTCCATTTCCGAAAAGGTCGTCCCGGTCTTCAAGACGGGCAAGGAAATGCGACAGCGGCTCAATGCCCCGGCTTCGAAGGTGCTGAAGGCCGCCGCTGCCCAATAACGCTCGAGAGGTGCTCGTGATTCGCTTTCTGAAGGCGCTCATTCTTCTGCCGGTTGCGCTTCTGGTCGTGTTGCTCGCAGTCGCGAACCGCGCTCCCGTGACCCTGTCGCTGGATCCGTTTTCCAAGGACGCGCCTGAATTTGCGGCTCAGATGCCTCTATTCGCCGTGATCTTCGCCGCCGTCATGGTCGGCGTCGTCATCGGCGGCACGGCGAGCTGGCTGGCCCAGGGCAAGACCCGCAAGGCCCGCCGCCGCTTTCGCCGTGAGGCCGATCAACTGCGCCACGAGACCGAGCGCCTGCGCAGCCAGAACGCGGCGGCGGGCCTGCCGGCCACCTTGCCCTCTCCGCAATCGCACAGCTTCTAGCGGTCCCGGGGCCACATTCGTCCATGCGTGTCATATCGTCAGCCGAGATCGATCGGGCTCTCACCTTTCCGGCTCTGGTCGATGCTCTCGCCGAAGCCTTCCGCAGCGACATGGTCACGCCGGTTCGGCACCATCACGAGATCGAGCGGGCAGGCGCCCACGGAACGCTGCTGCTGATGCCGTCATGGACAGGCCCCGCCGCACGGGACGGGTTCGTCGGCGTGAAGGTGGTTTCCGTCTTTCCGGACAACGGGGCGAGGAATCTCCCCAGCGTCATGGGATCGTACCTTCTGATGAACGGGGAGACCGGCGAGCCTGTCGCGGTCCTCGACGGCACGCGCCTCACCGTCTGGCGTACGGCTGCGGCTTCCGCCCTCGCCGCTCGGCATCTGGCCCGTGCCGATTCCGCCCGGATGGTGATGGTGGGATCGGGCGCGCTCGCGCCCTTCCTGATCCGTGCGCATGCGAGCCAGCGACCCATCCGCGAGGTCTCTCTGTGGAATCACAGGCCCGAGAAGGCCGAAGCCCTCGCCGCCGAGCTTCGGGCCGAGGGCCTGCCCGTGACGGCGGTCACGGATCTCGAAGGGGCGGTGCGCGAAGCCGATCTCGTGTCCTGCGCCACGCTGTCCACCACGCCCATCGTGAAGGGCGCATGGCTGAAGGAGGGCGCGCATCTCGATCTCGTGGGCGCCTTCAACCTGAAGATGCGGGAGGCCGACGACGAGGCTCTGCGCAGGGCGCAGGTCTATGTCGATACGCAAGCCGCCAAGTCCGAGGGCGGGGATGTGGCCGTCTCCCTCCAGAAGGGAGCGATCTCCGAGGAGCACGTGCGCGGCACCCTCTTCGATCTCTGTCGCAACCCGCCGCAGCGGAACGAGAAGGCCATCACCCTGTTCAAATCGGTCGGCACGGCCCTGGAGGATTTGGCTGCGGCGATACTGGTGTGGCGTTTGTTGCCCAAAACGTCGTAAAACAGACCCATGAACAATCTGATCAAGATTTGCGGGCTCTCGACCCCCGAAACCTTGGCGGCTGCGCTCGATGCCGGCGCGGACATGGTGGGTTTCGTGCGCTTTCCGAAGAGCCCCCGCCACGTGACCCTCGATCTCGGCCACCGCCTGTCCCTGCAGGCGAGGGGCCGTGCCCAGCGGGTCGTGCTTCTGGTCGATCCCGGCGACGAGGAGATCGCGCAGGCCGTCGAGGCCATCAACCCTGACCTGATCCAGCTGCATGGACGCGAGAGCCCCGAGCGCGTCGCCGAGATCCGTTCCATGGTCCGCAGGCCCGTCATGAAGGCCTTCGGGATCGCCGAAAAGGCCGATCTGGCCGCTCTCCTTCCCTATGCGGGAGGCGTCGATCACATCCTGCTCGACGCAAAGCCGCCCCGGACGGCGGGCGCTTTGCCCGGCGGCAACGGCATCTCCTTCGACTGGACCCTCCTGAATGGGCTTGACCCGGCTCTCCCCATCATGTTGTCAGGGGGGCTCAACCCCGACAACGTGGCGGAGGCCATCCGGCTCAGCAGGCCCAAGGCCGTCGACGTTTCATCGGGGGTGGAAAGCGGACCGGGCCTGAAGGACCCGGCGAGGATCGAAGCCTTCGTCAAGGCAGCCCGGACAGCATTCGCTGTCCAGCAATAAAGGAAGAACGCATTTCCTTTCGGAAAACCGGCAGCCACTTTTCCGGGAAATGCTCAATTTAAGGCAGGACAGGCCCGTGTCAGCTCAAGCCCAACCCAATTCCTTCCGCACCGGTCCCGACGAGCGCGGGCATTTCGGTCAGTTCGGCGGACGCTTCGTCGCCGAGACCCTGATGCCCAACATCCTCGAGCTGGAGAAGGCCTACAACGAGGCCAGGAACGATCCGGCCTTCCATGCGGACATGGAGTATTTCTCCAAGCACTATATCGGCCGTCCGAGCCCGCTCTATTTCGCGGAGCGCATGACCGATCATCTTCGGGACGTTTCTACGGCCTCCGGCCTATCGGGCGGCGCGAAGATCTACTTCAAGCGCGAAGAGCTGAACCACACCGGCGCGCACAAGGTGAACAACGTGCTGGGCCAGATCCTTCTCGCCCGCCGCATGGGCAAGAAGCGCATCATCGCCGAAACCGGCGCGGGCCAGCACGGGGTCGCCACCGCCACCCTCTGCGCGCGCTTCGGTCTCGAATGCATCGTCTACATGGGCGCGGTCGACGTGGAGCGGCAGAAGCCCAACGTGTTCCGCATGAACATGCTGGGCGCCAAGGTGGTCCCGGTGCAGTCGGGCACGCGGACGCTCAAGGACGCCATGAACGAGGCCTTGCGCGACTGGGTGACCAATGTCGCCGACACGTTCTACTGCATTGGCACGGTGGCGGGCCCGCATCCCTATCCGGCCATGGTGCGCGATTTCCAATGCGTGATCGGCGAGGAGACCCGCAAGCAGATGATGGAGGCCGAAGGTCGCCTGCCGGATTCGCTCGTCGCCTGCATCGGCGGCGGCTCCAACGCCATTGGACTGTTCCATCCCTTCCTCGACGACAAGAGCGTGGAGATCTACGGCGTGGAGGCTGCGGGCCATGGCCTCGACAAGCTCCATGCGGCCTCGCTCACGGGCGGCCGTCCGGGCGTGCTGCATGGCAACCGCACATATCTCCTCATGAACCATGACGGGCAGATCAACGATGCCCACTCGATCTCGGCGGGCCTCGACTATCCCGGCATCGGGCCGGAGCACGCCTGGCTCCACGAAATGGGCCGCGTCAACTACATCTCCGCCACCGACGAGGAGGCGCTGGAGGCCTTCCAGCTCTGCTCGCGCCTCGAGGGCATCCTGCCCGCTCTGGAGCCCAGCCACGCGCTCGCGAAGGTGATCGAGCTCGCGCCCAAGAAGCCGAAGGACCATCTGATGGTGATCAACATCAGCGGCCGCGGCGACAAGGACCTGTTCCAGATCGCCGAGCATCTGGGGATCAAGATCGCGTAAAACTCCGCTCGTCATGGCCGGGCCTGTCCCGGCCATCCCCGTCCTGGAAACCGCCGCGCCGGAAGACGTGGATACCCGCGACAAGCGCGGGCATGACGGCAGCGTTAAACGGTTTCATCCCGTCTCCCTCCCGTGCTAAAGACCCGCCCATGACCAAGCGTATCGAAGCCCGTTTTGAACAATGCCGTGCGGAAGGCCGCGCCGCTCTCGTGACCTACATCATGGCGGGAGACCCGGATCCGGAGACCTCCCTCGAGATCCTGAAGAGCCTGCCCAAGGCCGGCGCCGACATCGTCGAGTTCGGCCTGCCCTTCACGGATCCCATGGCCGACGGTCCGGCGATCCAGGCGGCGGGCCTGCGCGCCCTGAAGATGGGCCAGGATACGGTCAAGACCCTCGATCTCATCCGCCGCTTCCGGGCCGAGGATCAGGACACGCCCGTGATCCTCATGGGCTATTTCAACCCGATCTTCGTCTATGGCGTCGACCGGTTCCTGAATGACGCAAAAGAAGCTGGAGTCGATGGCCTGATCGTCGTGGATCTTCCGCCGGAAGAGGACGACGAGCTGTGCCTGCCGGCCCTGAAGGCGGGTCTCGCCTTCATTCGCTTGGCCACTCCGACCACGGATGATGCGCGGCTTCCGGCGGTGCTCGCCAACACGGCGGGGTTCGTTTATTACGTTTCCATCACCGGCATCACCGGCGCTGCGACCCCCGATTTCGGCAAGGTCGCCTCGGCGGTGGAGCGCATCAAGCAGCACACGCCTCTGCCGGTCGTGGTGGGCTTCGGGGTGAAGAGCGGCGCGCATGCGGCGGCGGTGGCCAAGGGCGCGGACGGTGTCGTGGTGGGCTCGGCCCTGATCAGCGTGCTGAAGGATACGCTCGACGAACAGGGCCGCGCGACCTCGCGCTCGGTCGAGGCCGTCACCACTTTGGTGAAGGAATTGAGCGAAGGCGTGCGCTCGGTGTCGAAGCGCGCGGCTGCATAAAGATTACTGACCGTCATGCCCGCACCTGTTGCGGGCCTCCACGCCTTCGATCGCGTGTACAGACGGGGATGGCCGGGACACACCCGGCCATGACGAGAGGATTGAAGCGATGAACTGGATTTCCGAAGTCGTCCGTCCGAAGATCAAGACGCTCTTCAAGCGCGAGACGCCGGACAATCTCTGGATCAAGTGCCCGGATACGGGGCAGGTGGTCTTCCACAAGGACGTGGAGGCGAACCAGTGGGTCATCCCCGGTTCCAACCATCACATGCGCATCTCGGCCACGCAGCGCCTCCAGCTCATGTTCGACGGGGGCACCTGGCTCGACGTGGCGCTTCCGGAAGTGGCCGTCGATCCGCTGAAGTTCCGTGACGAGAAGCGTTACATCGACCGCCTGAAGGACGCTCGCACCAAGACGGGCCAGCAGGACGCCTTCAAGGTTGGCTTCGGCCGCGTCGACGAGCTGCCGATGACCATCGCCGTGCAGGATTTCGGCTTCATGGGCGGCTCGCTGGGCATGGCGGCGGGCGAGGCCTTCATCAAGGGCGCCGAGACGGCCCTCGACAAGAAGACGCCCTTCGTGCTCTTCGCCGGCTCCGGCGGCGCGCGCATGCAGGAGGGGATTCTCTCCCTCATGCAGATGCCGCGCACCACGGTGGCGATCCGCCGTCTGCGGGATGCGCGCCTGCCCTATATCGTCGTGCTCACGAATCCCACCACCGGCGGCGTCACCGCATCCTATGCCATGCTGGGCGACGTGCATCTCGCCGAGCCCGGCGCGCTCATCGGCTTTGCTGGTCCGCGCGTCATCGAGCAGACCATCCGCGAGAAGCTGCCCGACGGCTTCCAGCGTTCCGAATACCTGAAGGAGCACGGCATGGTCGACATGGTGGTGCACCGCCATGACCTGAAGCCGACGATCGCCCGCCTCTCGCGTCTGTTCATGAAGGCTCCGGCGGCTCCGACCGAGAGCAAGACCACGACCGATGTCGCGGCTGCGGCCGAGTAAGTGAGGGCATCGTCCTGACCTTTAGCGGGGCAGGCTTACCAGGTGGGAACGAGGCCTCTTTAGCCGAATTCCACAAAGGCAACTCTGTGAATTACGCAATCTGCTTGGTTTGAATCTGCCGGCGCGCTTTCAAGCGGGAGAGCATGCTTGAACATGAGCCTTGATCCGTGCGGCTTGCGCCTCCGCAATCAGGGTTTTGGCGGCAGCCCGATGGTCGGATGGCCTGCGATCAGGCCTCCGTTCCTCTTCCGAAACTCCGACTGCCTCTCCTCTGTAGCAAGGCCATCTTTTCAGCCTTCCAGCCAAGGTTCTTATAATTTACCTTAGCATTTACTGCCCGAGATCTAGATTTTCTGGAACATGGGGTGCTGGAATCGGATATTTACGTGGGAATATCCCGAATAGGCGCAGCGGATTTCCTTGGATACTGTGATGGCACCGGCGCCGTTTCTTTTGCCCCTGCGGGCCGGATCTCAAAGCGCCCTCATGGGAAGAGAGGCGCTTTCTTTTTGCCAAGACGGGCTATTCACGATGAGCGGCTTGGGCTGGTGCGCCCACACACGAGCGTCATCGGAGCCTTTGAACAATGGTCCTGCCTGTGTGAGACGGATCCGTTTAGAGGAACTTTTCATTGAGCAGCAGAGAGATCGTGCCGCGAAGTTCCGCTGACCCAGACGAGCAGCACCGTAAGGTTGAAGCAGTGGAGGCCCAGCTTGTCCGATACGTAAGAGTATTCAACATCGTCATGCTGATGCTGTCGCTACTGGCGGCAACTGGGCTCGTCGCCTTCGCCGTCTATCTTGCGTATCTCTAAGTCCTTTCTGATCAGGGGCAGCGTGGGAAGTCGTCCTGGGTTGCCAAGTCGACGAACTCAATCAGAAGCGCCTCGATCCGAGTCCTGTCGATCTCCGCAAGGTTGACCGTCAAGCGTTTGGTCTCTTTCGGCAGGTACATGTAAAGATGAGCAGTTCCATTCGCCGATAAATCAGCCTCCAGTGACCGGGTTGTTTTCTTTCCGTCCATATAAAAATCGAGGCGACCACGGCCAATCGATTCGTAGGGATCGGGCAAGTATTTATGCGGGACGTTCTCGCTTACTCGGACCTCGGCGCCGATCAACGCAATCTTCTTATTCAGTGCAGACAGAATAGACGAAATGCTCTCGCGGATTTGGAGCCATTTCTTCAGAGTTGCATACTTTCTCAGTGTTCTCGCATCTGCTTCCTGGGCGTATCTCTCGCCTTCAGCCGAAAGATCTCGCTGCTCAAACCGCTCACGGTAGAGGATCCGCTGGAGCGACTTTTTGTTGTCTGCTTTGCTCACGTACCATCTCTCCAGCGCCCAGATAATCATCCTGGTCGCTGCATTCCAACCTACTCCATCGATGGTTATACCAGAAGTTCGCATTGCAGGTGGAAACGGTGCATGTTTCTTGATTGCTGGTGCAGATGTAGCCCCAGCTGTGCTCAGGCGGGGCTTGCTGGTGAAAGCCATCGGGTGAGGACTATGCCGATCGGCTGATCCATCCGCAAATTTGCCGGTTGGCGGGCGCCCTAATTTGAGCATCCTGATGAGGAGCGGAATTCTCAGTTATTTGGGGAGTGTTGTCCTCATAAGTATTTGAAAATCCTCATTGACCACCATGGGGCTACTCGCGCATGCGTCCTTTGCTTGTGTCGGAGGAAACAACGGCAGAAGCGCAAAATGAGAATGCCGAACGCGTCGAGAAGTTAGCGGATCTTCAGGGGCCCTGCGGATTGCAGATGCCATTTTAAGAATGACAGACGATCAGGTGGGGCATGTCATGGATGGTCTATCGAGAGCTATAGAAGCCGAGGCACGTATGAAGGCCGATGCCTTGAGCTCAAGGTCAAGAAGTCGCGGACTGCGGCGCATGATATTGATTGTAACCGAGGATGGCGGCACGGTCTCTTCAGTAGGAATGGTCGGGTTGTCCAGGAGCCGGGGCTTCTCCGATTCCAATGTACACCAAATCGGGTGAAAACTCCGAAGGTGTGAAATCGTAGATTCCGCCGATTAATCTAAGTTCAATAGTGTGAGATCGAGCCGCGCTCTCAGGCTCTCTTCCCCTCTCAGGCGGTAAGTGCTAGTCCCGGCGTCTTGAAGGGAATGAGGAAGTCAACGATGGGTGTTAGCGGTGCGTATGAATCTTCCGATGCGCTGATCGCGCGTTTTCTCGCCCTGCACCCGAAGACCATCGATCTGTCACTCGGGCGCATCCAGCGGCTTCTCGCAAAGCTCGGTCATCCCGAGCGCCGTTTGCCGCCCGTCATCCATGTGGCGGGCACTAACGGCAAGGGCTCCACGATCGCCTTCATGCGGGCGATCCTGGAGAGCGCGGGCCTCGCCGTTCATGTCTATACCTCGCCGCATCTCGTGCGCTTCCACGAGCGCATCCGTCTCGGGCGGTTCGGCGGCGGGCAGTATGTCAGCGAGGATCGCCTCGTCGAAGCCTTCCGCCGCTGCGAAGCCGTGAATGCGGGGGAGCCGATCACCGTGTTCGAGATCACCACCGCCGCGGCGCTGCTGATCTTCTCGGAAGAACCTGCCGACGTGCTGCTGCTCGAAGTCGGGCTCGGCGGGCGCTTCGACGCCACGAACGTCATCGACAGGCCCGCTGCCGCCGTGGTGACGCCGATCGGGCACGATCACGCGGAATATCTCGGCACGACGCTCGAAGCCATCGCCAAGGAGAAGGCCGGCATTTTCAAGCGCGGCTGCCCGGCCATCATCGCTCCGCAGGATTACGTGGAAGCCGATCAGACCCTGCACGATGAAGCGGAGCGCATCGGCGCCGCCCCGCTGCTCATCGGCCAGCAGGATTTCTCCATCCACGAAGAGGGCGGCCGTCTCGTCTATCAGGACGAGAAGGGGCTGCTCGACCTGCCGCGTCCGAAGCTCATCGGGCGGCATCAGTTCACCAATGCGGGCACGGCCATCGCGGCTCTGCGGGCGGCCGGCTTCGAGCAGTTCGAGACCTCCGCCTTCGAGGCGGGCCTCACCCGCGCGGAATGGCCCGGACGGCTGCAGCGTCTCTCCAAGGGGCGCTTGCCGGAGGTCGCGCCGCAGGGCAGCGAGTTGTGGCTCGACGGCGGGCACAACATCGATGGCGGGCGCGTTCTGGCCGCGGCCATGGCCGATCAGAGCGAACGCAGCGATGCGCCGCTCGTGCTGATCGCCGGCATGCTCGGCACCAAGGATTCGCAGGCCTTTTTCAAGAACTTCTCCGGCCTCGCGCGGGAGGTGATCGCCGTGCCGATCTCCGGACAGATCGCGGCGCGCCCCGCCGAGGAAGTAGCTGCCATTGCCGCGAGCGTCGGGCTTACCACCTCGGTTGCACCGAGCGTCGAATCCGCATTGGCCTCGCTCCACAACTACGTTTGGGAACGCCCGCCCCGTGTCCTGATCTGCGGTTCGCTCTATCTGGCAGGTGAGGTGCTGGCAGCCAACGGAACGCTGCCCGAATAAGGAAAGCGGCCATGGCCACCAAAATCTACGTCAACCTGCCGGTGAAAGACCTTCAGCGGTCGGTGCGGTTTTTCCAAACCATGGGCTTCGGCTTCAACCCGCAACTCAGCGACGAGACCGCCGCCTGCATGGCGATCTCCGACGACATCTTCGCCATGCTGCTCACCGAGGCGAAGTTCCGCGAGGTTGCGCGCAGGCCCGTCGCCGACACGACCAAGATGACCGAGGTGCTCACCTGCCTCTCCGTGGAAAGCAGGAGGCGGGTGGACCAGCTGGTGGACAGGGCCCTGGCGCAGGGCGGCCGGGAAATGCGGGAGCCGGAGGATCACGGCTTCATGTTCGGCCGCAGCTTCAGCGATCTCGACGGGCATATCTGGGAGATCGTCTACATGGATCAGGATGCCGTGGACCGCACGTGAAGCGGTCATGAAAAAGGGGCCGAGAAGGCCCCTTTCCTTAAGGTCATGCTCGTTGAGCGGATCAGGCGGAGGCCTGAATCCACTTGGTGAGGTCGCCCTTCGGGGCGGCGCCGATCTTCTGGGCCACCACCTGGCCGCCCTTGAACATCATGAGCGCGGGAATCGAGCGGATGCCGAGCTGCGAGGCGATCTGCGGGTTCTCGTCCACATTCACCTTCGCGATCTTCACCTTGCCGGCCATTTCGTTGGAAATCTCTTCCAGAGCCGGGCCGATCATGCGGCACGGGCCGCACCACTCGGCCCAGAAATCGACCACGACGGGCTCGGAGGATTGCAGGACGTCCTGCTGGAAGCTTGCGTCGGTCACCTTAACGGTCGCCATCACATCACCTTTGAATTTTGATACAGCGACTCACCCGAGCCGCTCGACGATAGAGCCAAGGTAAGAACGGCGGATCCGGGAATCAAGCAAGGGCTATCTTCCCCTCACGCCGCTTCGATGAGGGTAAGGGCCGATTCCAGTTCGGGTTCCATCAGCTCGTGGATGACCGGCCCCGCCGTCCAGACCAGGAAGGTGCGGATGCGCTTGTCCGGGTAGATCTCCGCGAGCAACGTCCGGTAGAGCGCGAGCTGGGCGACATAGCTCTGGGGGGGCTTCTGCCCGGGCCTGGGGGCACGGGCCGTGGTCTTGAAATCGGCCACCAGAACCTCGCGGTCCAGGACCGCAAGGCGGTCGATCTGGCCGGAAACCATGAGTGCTCCATCCGCCGTCGACACCTTGCCCGCAATGGGCGCCTCCGCCCGGGAGCCCGGCCCGAACAGCGCCTTCAGGTCCTCATGCTCCAGGACGCCGAGGGCGTTGGCGATCACCGCCTCGCAGATCTCGGGGGCGAGCCGGGGGGCCCGGGCCCGCACATAGGCCCGCGCGAGGGCCTCCCGGTGCTCCGGGCCCAAGGCGGGGAGGCGTTCCAGCAGGGCATGGACCAGGGTGCCCCGCAGCCGCGCCTCGGGGGCATAGGGGCCGTCTCCGGGCCGGGTCATGCGCTCGGCCGCTCCCAGGGCGCTGGAAGGACGAATCGGCGGCAAGGGTTCGGGCTCCGGGCGCACCGGCAGCCTCAGCCAATCCGGTACCTCGAAGGGCTCGAGCGGCACAACATCCGATTCGGCCGCGAGGGTGCGCGCGAGCGGCGAGCCTTCGCGCCAGAGCTCGATGGGGCCATAGGGAGCTTCGCTGCGCTCCAGGCCACCGGCCTTCTCGACGAGCCCATGGCGGATCATCTCGCACCAGGCCTCCTGCGGCGAGTCCTTGCGCCCCGTGAGATAGGGCGCGATCACCAGCCGGTCCTTGGCGCGGGTCATGGCCACGTAGAGAAGACGATTGTGCTCCTCGTAGCCCTTGGCGTGCAGGAGATCGCGCGCCTCCTCCATGACGCCGCAATCGGCGCTCTTGCCGGGAGCCCAGACGGGAATCGTATCGCCGATCTTCGTCTGCAGCTGCAGCAGCGGCGGATCGCGGCCGAGCACCTCGCAGCCGTCGATGAGAATGACGATCGGCGCCTCCAGGCCCTTGGCGCCGTGCACCGTCATGACGCGCACTTCGTTGTTCACGGAATCGAGATCGCGCTTGATGGTGTGCGATGCGGATTCGAAGCGGTTGATGAAGACGGTGAGCGAGGGCGTCTCCGTCATCTCCGACTGATGAGCGAAGCAAAGGAACGCGTCGATGGCGTCGCCCGCTTCGCTGCCCAGCCGCGCCACGAGCTGCGAGCGTCCGCCGCGCGGGCCGAGCAGGGTGGCGAAGAAGCCGAAGGGGCCATGTTGCCCCGCAAGGTCGCGCCAGGCCTGCAACGCCTCGCAACCGCGCTTCGCCTTCGCGTCGCCCGCTTCCGCGTGGCGGTGCAAAGCGGCATGCAGCGACTCGTCGTCCGCGCGATCGGCGGCGATGCGAATGAGATCATCGTCGGTGAGGCCGACGAGCGGTGATTTCAGCGCGGTCGCGAGCGTCAGGTCGTCGTCCGGCAGCAGAGCCGCGCGTCCCGCCGCCACGAGATCGAGCACGGCGATATGCTCGCCGATATTGAGCCGGTCCGCGCCCGCCACGGGCACGCCTGCTTCCTTCAATGCGCGGATCACCGCCTCGAAGGCCGCGCCGCGCTTGCGCACGAGAACGAGCACGTCGCCCGCACTCCAGACGCGGCCGTTCTCGTCGCCCTTGCTCGTCCAGCATTTCACCGCCTGCGCGACGCGACGCGCCACGACGACGGGCGGCGATTGCTGCTCAGGCTCGTCGACGGGAAGAACCCAAGCTTCGGGCTCCTCCTCCTCGGCGGGCGTCTCGGTCGGCCAGAGTTCCACGAGGCCCGGCGCATGCGGGCGGGCGCTCTCGTGCACCGTGCCGATGGCCTTGTCCTCGAAGGACAGGCCCTTGAAGTTCTTCTCGACCGCGAAGGTGGCGTCCACCGCCGAGAGAACGGCTTTCGTGGAGCGGAAGGACATGGTGAGAGACACGTCCTCGAAGTGAAGCTCGGCGTTTCTCGCCTCCTTCATCCAGCTCTTGCGCGTCAGTTCGAATTCGAGAGGAACCGCTCCCTGGAAGCCGTAGATCGATTGCTTGGGGTCGCCCACCGCGAAGCGCGTGCGGATGCGCCCGCCTGATGCGCCTTCGCCTGCGGTGAAGTCCTCCGTGATCTTGCGCAGGATCTCCCATTGCTGCGGGTTCGTGTCCTGCGCCTCGTCGATCAGCACATGGTCGATGCCGCGATCGAGCTTGTAGAGCACCCAGGCCGTATCGCCGCGCGAGAGCAGCGCCAGCGTCTTGTCGATGAGATCCTGGAAGTCGAGGGCGCCGAGCCGCATCTTCGCCTGTTCGACGCGGTCGTGAATCTCGGCAGCCAGCAGAAAGAGCGCCCGCGTGCGTTCGAGCGCACGCGCGGCCTTGCGCTTGTCCATGAGCCGCCAGAGGCGGCTTTGCTCGTCGAGCAGCCGCTCCTTTAGTGCGGGATCCACCGACTTGGTGACGAGGCGCGATTCCGCGCGCGGCAGGCCGTCGGATTCCTTCAGGAAGACGGACAGATAATGCTTGAGCTTCTCGGCAGGATCGCTTGCCTCCGCCGCCGCGATGAAGGAGGCCGCACGCTCCTGATCGGTGGCCTTCCCGGTCATCAAATCCTGTGCGACAGCCGGCCAACTCTCCGGCGCAAAGCCGCCCTCCAGCATCGCCTGCTCGATGCCCGCAAGCGTCTCGTCGCCCGTCAGGCCGAGCTCCCGCTGCAATCGCGCGATGCCCGTGGAATCGTGGAGGAAGGACTTGCAGCGCAGAGCTGCGTTGAGCGCGGCGGTGAGTGCATCGCCCACGGCATCCACGCTGATGATGTCGAGCGCGTCCTTCAGGTAAGGGAAATTGCCGTTCGAGGCATCCGCCAGCACGTTCTTCACGGCCTGCGCCAGCATCTCGTCGGTCTGGCTCTCGTCCAGAACGGCGAAGCGCGCCGGCACGTTGGCCTCGAACGGCACGAGATGCAAAAGCCGCTCACAGAAGGCGTGAATGGTATCGATCTTCAGTCCGCCCGGCGTTTCGACGGCGCGCGCGAAGAGCGTGCGGGCGAGCTTCACCTGTTGGCGCGTGGGCTTTGCGCCTTCGAGTTCCGTGAGTTCCGCGACGAGGCTCTCCTCGTCCATGGTCACCCAGCGTCCCAGCCGCTCGAACACGCGGATCGCCATGTTGGCGGCAGCGGCCTTGGTGAAGGTGAGGCAGAGAATGCGGCCAGGCAGGGAGCCGGAGAGCAGCAGGCGCACGACCCGGTCCGTGAGCACCTTCGTCTTGCCCGCGCCCGCGTTCGCCGACACCCACGCGGATGCGCGCGGGTTCGCGGCGCGCCGCTGCGCGTCCTTGGTGTAATCGGGAATGACGAGATCGTTGCTCATTCGCCGCCCTCGGCCCCACCGGCGCTCGCCAGCGACCATTCCTTCACGCGCGCCAGATGATCGTATTCGGAGAAGCGCCGCGCATATTTCGGGAAAGGCCGCGAGACGTAAGCCGCCTCGCCCTTCACGAAGCGCGCGATCATGCCCTCGAAGCGGCGGCGATGTTCTTCCACGATCTCGGGCACCGAGCGCTCCTCGTCCCGTCCTGGCTTGATCTCGCGCGGCTTGATCGGCTCGCGTCCTCCGGTCGTGTGGACATAGACGAGATCCGGCGTCTCCTTCGCCATCGCCAAGCCTTTGAAGGCCCCCTTCATCAGCATCATCGCTTCCAGCGTCAGCTGCGGCGAAAAGCCGGCATAGACCTCGCGCACGCCCGGCGGCTGGCCCGTCTTGAAATCGATGATCGTGAAGCCGCCGTCCCGACGCTGTTCGATCCGGTCCGCGCGGGCGCGAAGATTGAAGACGGAACCGTCCGGCATTGGGATCGCGAGCCTGCCCGAACGCTCGGCATGGACTTTCGCAATGTCGGGACGGCGCATCTGTTCCCAGTCCACGAACGCGATGGCGAGGCGCTCGAAACGGGGCCACCACTCCGCATAGAGCTCGGGATAGGCTTCCCTGATCTCCGTGAAGGCCTCCTCGCCGAGATCCAAGAGGATCTCGTGCGCATGAGCCGGCAGGTGTTCTGGAAAGCGCTCGGCGAATTGACCGACCACGTCATGGATGATCGTGCCGCGCTCCGCCGCGCTCGGCGCGACCGCGATCGCCTCCAGCGCGTCGAGCTTGAGAACGTGGCGCGCGAAGATCGAATAGGGATCGCGCACCAGCGTCTCCACTTCCGTGACGCTCAAGGAGCGCGGGAAGAGAGCGGGGTCGGGCTTGGGGCGCGGACGCGGGAGCGCAGGCGCCGGTTCCGGCGTATCGAGAGTGCGCGCGAGGCGGCGGTAATACTCGCCTGCCTTCACCATGCCCTCCCACACCTCCTTGCCGGTGAAGGCCTTGAGGCGCTGCAGGAAGCGCGAGGGCACCATCGGCGAGCCGTCGCGTTTGTGTGCGCGGGTGATCACCACGTCGTGCGTGCCGAGCGCCTGCACGAAATCATGGGCCGTCTGACCGATGCGCCGCTCCGGCGGCATCAGGCCGACGCGGGCGCGCATGGGCCGATTGAGGAACGCGTCCGTGACCGTGCGCGGCGGCCAGGTGCCCTCGTCCAGGCCGCCGAGCACGACGCGGTCGACGGTGAGGAGACGCGCCTCCAGGAGGCCGAGGATCTTCAGGCGTCGATGGGTGGAGCGCGGGGAGGGGCTCAGGGAGCGCTGCTTGGCGAGCGCGGTGAAGAAGGCAGGGTAATCGACGAAGCGGCCGACGAGCGGATGGCCTTCCTCTTCCCGGATGTCGGAGTTCTCGAGATCGTCGAAGAGCGCGGCCAGCGGCTCGAGGGACGGTTCGCTGTCGCCCTCTTCGTCCTCCGGCTGCGCGCAGAGAAGCGTGAAGGCCCGCCGATGACGCTC
The DNA here is from genome assembly GCF_055792805.1 of Microvirga sp. HS2. Classification (NCBI taxonomy): domain Bacteria; kingdom Pseudomonadati; phylum Pseudomonadota; class Alphaproteobacteria; order Hyphomicrobiales; family Methylobacteriaceae; genus Microvirga; species Microvirga sp. HS2. The sequence continues at coordinate 36,427 of NZ_JBVVAJ010000001.1, read as the reverse complement.
CACGAGGGTCATGAGATCGAGGCGGTCCTCGCCATGGGCGGAGGGCGTGAAGGTCTCGAAGGTGAGGCCGAGACGCTGCAGCAGCGTGTCGGCGAGATCCCAATCCGCCTCGGTGAGACGCGCGCGTGGCCGGGGCGTGCGGTGGTCCTTCCCGCGACGGCGCGCAGCGAGCGCAGCGCGCATGCCCTCGATGCCGGGCGCAGGCGCAGGGCCGCGCAGCACGCCGATTTCGAGAATGCTGGCGGCGTGTTCGACGGTGGCGCGCGGGAAGCCCAGACGCACGAGCGGATGCGCGAGTAGCGACAGCAGGCGAACGGGGCTCAGGTCGTCGGCTGCCGCCTCCGCCGTCAGGCGCGCGAGCCGTCCGGCGGGCGTGTCGGACAACGGAATTCCCGCCGAATCCTCCACGCTCAATCCCCAGCGGGCGAGTTCCGCTGTCACGCGCGACGCCAAGGCGCGGTCGGGCGTGACGAGCGCCGCAGTCTTGTGCGGGTGAACGAGGGTTTCCCGCAGGGCGATGGCGATGGCGAAGGCTTCCTCGCGCTCGTCCGCAGCCTCGATGATGGTGATGCCGTCGCAGCCGCCGCGGCTCATGGCCAGACGCTCTTCCGGCGTGATGAGCGCCCAGCGGTCCGTGGTGTCGGCGGGACGGAGCGCTTCCGACAGCAGATGGTTGCGCGCGCGCGCCGGCTCCGGCGGCTCGCCGAGAAGGGTGATCGCGGAGCGCGGAATGCGCAGGTGCCTGTCGACGAGACGGCGCAGGGACGCCTGTGGATGCCCGTGCACCGGATCGTTGTCGTCGTCGCCCGCGCCGCCGATGGTGGCCCAGCTCTCCTCATCGAGGTCCGTGTCGAGGCCGGGAAGCACGATGGCGCCGCGCGGCAGGCGCGCGATGACGGCCATCAGGTTGGCGGTGGCGGGTACGGAACCCGTGGAGCCCGCGACGATGATGGGATGGCCCGGCCGTTCGCGGGACAGCCTTTGCGCCTCCGCTTCGAGGAGCGCCGTGCGCCGTTGCGCGGGATCGCTCGCCTGACGCTCGGCGAGAATCATGGGCCAGTTCTCCCTCGCAATCTGCACGAAGTGGCGCGTGATCTCGAAGTATTTCGAGTAGTCCGAATCGACGGCGAGTTCGAGCGCATGCCAATCGATGCCTTCCGTCGTGAAGGCATCCATCAGCGTTTCCAGATCGCCCGCCAGATTCACCGCATCCGCTGGGGAGGCTGGCACCATGAAGGGCACTTCGGGGCCGAGCTGCAGGAGAGCGCGGTCCACCTGAGCCGACCAGCGCTGCACGAGGCGGGTGAGAATGAGGCGGCGTTCCAGCGGCGGGATCGGCGGCTTCAGGCTCGCGGCCTCCGCCAGCGGCGTGCCTTCCAGCCCGGTCAGCTCGAATTCCGCTTCGTCCGTCTCGCCCAGGGGCACGATGCGCGGCAGGAGCTGGGCGCGACCTGCACCGCGCTCCGCCAGAAGCGCGATCAGCGCACGGGTGGCGCGGCGGGTCGGAACGTAGATCGTGACGTCGGCGAGCGCCGTAGGATCGTCGGCGAGCGGGCCGACGAGGCGGCCTTCAAGCAGCGCGTCCACGAGGGTCGGCAGAAAGGCGCAACCCGGAGGGATTGAAAAGACGCGCGGCTGGCTCGACACAACGACACCTCATCGCTTGTTCGCGGCAAGGCACTTTTCCGCCTCGGCAATGGTGTGAGGCTCTCCAACATGCAGCCATTGGCCTTCCAGAGGCAAGCCGTAGAGGCGGCCATTCGCGATGGCGCGGTCGTAGAAAGCGTTGGCCGAGAAGGCCCCCTCGGGCGTCCCCTTCACGAGGTCCGGCTTCACGATCGCCACGCCCGCGTAGACGAAATCGGCATGCGGGTCGCTTCCCCGGCGACGCAGACGGCCGTCCGGATCGCGATGAAAGTCGCCGTAGCCCTCGTAGCCAACACTTGTGGATAACGGGGCGACGAGCATCAGAATGTCCATGCGCTCGGGCTCCCAGGCGGCCACGAGGCGCTTGAGATTCGGCTCGCTGCCTTCGATCCACATGGAATCGGAATTGAAGGTGATGAAGGGATCATGTCCCAGAAGGGGCAGCGCCTTCTTCACCCCGCCCCCGGTTTCGAGGAGCCTGTCGCGCTCGTCGGAAATCACGATCTGCGGGGAGGTCCGGGTGCGCAGGTGCGCTTCCAGCATGTCCGCGAAGTGATGCACGTTCACCACCACCTTGCCGATGCCCGCCTCGTGCAGCCTGTCGAGCGCAAAGTCGATCAGGCTCTCGCCCGCCACCTTCACGAGCGGTTTGGGCATGCTCGCCGTGATCGGCAGCATGCGCGTGCCGAGGCCCGCGGCGAGAATGATGGCGGTATGGGGCCGGCGATGGGGAGGATGGGACACGGGAAAAATGCTCAAGCGGAAGGAGGCGGCTCATCGTCGTGCGGGATGAGCCGGGGGAGATAGTTCTCATACCAGGCCTTGAGCTTCGCCAAGGCGGGATGCGCCAGGTTGCGGATGAGATAGGCTTCGATCCGCGGCAGGTGCTTCAGGTAATGGGGCTTGCCGTCGCGCCGGTCGAGGCGGGCGAAAATGCCGAGGATCTTGGTGGCGCGCTGCGCCGCCATGATCGCGTAGGCGCGGGCGAAGGCCGATACGTCGAAGGCGGGATCCGCGCCTTTGCGCTCTCGGGCATAGAGGCCGATGAGCTTGAGTTCGAGATCGGCCGGCACGGTGATGCGCGCATCCTGGAGCAGGGAGGCGACGTCATAGGCGGGAGAGCCCAGAACCGCGTCCTGGAAGTCGATGAGGCCCACGCGCTGCAGGCCCTCGCGGTCCGCCATCCAGATCAGGTTGGGCGAATGATAATCGCGCAGGGTCCAGGTCGTCGGACCTGCGAGAATTTCACCGAGCGCCTCCGTCCAGAGATTGAGGAACTCCGCGCGCGCCGAGCCCGAGAGTTGCGTGCCGACGATGTGCGGCACGTACCAGTCGGCGAGAAGCTCCACCTCGATCAGAAGCGCTTCGAGATCGTAGGGAGGAATCTCGTGCTCGATCCCGTCCGCCACCGGCAGCACCTGCGGCAGTTCGGTGCTGTGGAGCTTGACGAGCAGGCGCGTGGCCTCCGCATAGCGCTCCGGGATCGGGCCGTTCTCGTCGGTCACGGGATCGGCGCCCAGATCTTCAATCAGCAGGAGGCCCGCATCGAGATCCTCGCCGTAGATGTAGGGCGCGCTCAAGCCCAATGCGCGCAGGCCCTTGTCCATGGCCACGAAGGCATGCACCGTCTCCGCGAGCTTCGCAATGGTCGTGTAGGGCTTGCCGCGCCGCACGGGCGGGCCGACGGGCCGGGGCGGCGAGATCATGAGCAGCGCGGTTTCGCCGTTCATCTTGATCAGCCGCTCGTAGGATCGGATCACAGATGCGTCGCTCGGCATCGGCAGGCGGACCGCATCCGACCAGCCGCAGCGATCCACCAGGTTGCGGAACGCCTTGATGCGCTGGAGCCGCGCGGCGAAGGTGCCCGTGCCGGTGAGCATGGCGACACGCCCATGGCCTCCGCGCGCGAAATCGAGACGGATGTCGAGGTGGTCGGCGTTCAGCGCGCCCTCGGCGCGTTCGGGCCATTCCACCAGTGCGATCGCGTTCTCTGTCATCTCCTCCCAGCCCAGCTCCACCAGTTCGTAGCCGCCCGAGAGGCGGTAGAAATCGGCGTGGACGATGGGGCAGACCAGGCCGTCATAGACCTGCATCAGGGTGAAGGTGGGGCTCGGGACCTCGAGTTCCGGTTCATCCGCCAGGGTGCGCACGAGGGCGCGCGCGAAGGTGGTCTTGCCGGCTCCGAGATCGCCGGAGAGGGTCACGAGATCGCCCGGTCTCAGTTCCTCGGCGAGCTTGCGCGCGAAATCCTCCGTGGCCTCGTGATCGGGAAGTGTCACGATCCACGCGGCTTGGGAAACATCCTGCTCGGACATGAGGGCCAATCCATTCACCATCGCTTGAGTCCTACTCGGCGGCTATAGGAGTTAGCGCAGATGAGACGGATCCGCCATCAGAAGGCGATTCCTGCCGCTCATTGGGGAAGATGCAGGTCACCGTGGTGCCCTGGCCCTGCGCCGAGGTGAGCTCGATGCGTCCGCCATGAAGCTCCACGAAGGAGCGCACGATGGAGAGCCCCAAGCCGACGCCCCGGTGGCGGGTGCCCAAGGTGTGGCTCTCGAACCGCTCGAAGATGCGCGCCTTGATCTCCGGCGGGATGCCGCGGCCCTGATCCTTCACGTCGAAGATCACCTCGCTGCCGCGCTTCCGGGCCGAGACCGTGATGGTCTGTCCCGGCGAGGAGAAGCCGACCGCATTGGACAGCAGGTTGAAGAGGATCTGCCGCACGCGCTTGCCGTCCGCCACGAAGGTTCCGATATCGTCCGGCGTGTCGATGACGAGGTGGAGCGAGGATTCCGCGAGCCGGTCCTCCAGACCGCGCATGGCGGCCTCGATGGTGGAGCGGATGTCCACGATTTCCGGCGTGAGCTCCAGGGATCCGGTGTCGATGGATGCGAGGTCGAGAATGTCGTTGAGGATCGCCAGCAGCGCCGCCGAGGAGCGCATGATGTGATCCGCATAATCGCGCTGGCGCGGATTGAGCGCGCCCACGGTCTCGTCGCCGAGGAGCTGGGTGAACCCGATGATGTTGGTGAGCGGCGAGCGCAGCTCATAGGACACATGGTGCACGAACTCGTCGCGAAGCCGCGAGGCGCGCTCCAGCGCCTCGTTGCGTTCGGTCAGCGCGCGCTCCACGTTCACGCTCGCTGTCACGTCGGTGAAGCTCAGGAGAGTCGCACCGTCCGGCAGAGGCTGCGCTGTGCAATCGAGCGCAGTGCCGTCACGGCGCTCGAAGCGGCACGAATGGCCCATGCGCATGTCGGCGAGGCCCACGACGGCGCCGCGAATGTCGATCCACGGCTCCTCCTGAGGCGCCAGCAGACGGCAGATCTTGATGATGGCGTCCACATGAGGATTCTGCGCGGGCATGTCAGGTGGCAGATTCCACATGTCCGCGAAAGCGCGGTTATGCAGCTTGAGGCGCCCGTCCGAACCGAACACGGCCACGCCCTCTTTCAGCGTGTTGAGCGTCTCGCCCTGAACCTGCGTCAGTGAGTTGACCTGCGAAGCGAGTTCGAAACGCTCGCTGACGTCGTCGAACAGGTAGGTCACGCCGCCTTGCGGATTGGGGTTGGTCACCACGCGCAGGGTGCGCCGATCCGGAAGATGCCACCAGGTTTCCTGTTGTTCGACGGAACGGTAGCCCGTGAGAAAATCCGCCTTCCATGCGCGGAAGTCTGCCTGCTCCGGCAACTTGCGCGCGGCGCGCAGACGATCGAGCACTTCGCCGTCCGTCGGGCGTGAGGACAGGAACGCCGCATCGAGGCCCCAGAGCTGCTGATACGCGGCGTTGCTGAAGATCAGGTGCTGAGCCGCATCGAAGATCGCGACCGCTGTCGGCAACTGATCGAGCGTGCGCACATGCGCATCCATCTGTCGCTGCAGATCGTTGCGCACGGCTTCCAGTTCGGAGACGTCCACCGCGATGCCCGCGCTGCCGCCGGATGTGGGCCGCTCGATCACGTCGAGCACGGCGCGCTGGCCTGCGACCACCGCGGTCACGCGCGCCGCATAGGTCGCTCCGTTCCTGCGCTGGCGGCTCGCCTCGTCGCGGGCCCGCTCGCTCAGGAGCTCGATGGAACGGGAGGTCGCATCGTCGAGATCCTGTGCCTCGACGGCGCGCAGATAGGCCTGGTTCGCCCAGATCAGCCTGTCGTCCGAATCGCGGATCCAGAGCGGATAGGCCACGTCGTCGAGGAGCATGGTCATGGAGCGCAGGTCGCTGCGCGCGGTCGCGAGCTCCGCCCGCGTCCTGAGCAGGTCCGCCCGGTCGCCCGTGACGTCGCGCAGGCGCAGGATCGCGCGGCCGCCGATGGTGCGACCTTCCACGTCGATGAAGCGGTCGAAGAGCGTATGCGCCACCTGCCGGAAGGCTTCTCCGCGCTGCTTGAGCTGCTCGAGCGAGGCTTCCGCCGCAGCGGCGTCGCCCGGCTGCATCCAGGTGCCGAAGGCGAGGGCCCGCTGCGCGGGAGCGCCCTCGCCGATGATGGACGGGTCGCCCTGGAAGCGCGGCTCGCTGTCCCGGCCCTGCCAGCTGACCAGCAGCTGCCGCTCGGAGCCCATGAGCAGGGTCGCGAGATCGTCCGAACCGCGCAGAGCCGCAAGCTCTTTGCGCAGAGCGCGCTCCACGCGCGCCGAGCGGCGCCGCTCGATCATCAGCAGGAGCGAGGTGATGGTGGTGAGCGAGACGAGCCCCATGAAGAGGCCGAACGCCGCCGCGCTGTGGAGATTCAGGCCATAGAGATAATCGAGGAGAGCGGAGGCCTGCTCCACGACGGAGAAGGAAGGGGCGGCGGCAAGAGCCGTTTGCGATGTCCCGGACAACAGCGTCAGGCCCAAGGACACGCGGGCGAAGCCTGCGAGGATTCCTGCCTCGTCTCGGCTGCCTGTGTTGCGTTTCCCTTGCCGGGCCATGCCGTGCGGTCCTCCCAATGCTTTGCGGCCTCAATGAAACGGCCAAGTGTGTTCATGCCTCCGGAGCCTTCTTGAGTGCTCCAGAGGAGATACCGCCTACGCATGAACGGAACTTCCGGCATGGTTTTCGAATAAAACCGCGGTATCGCCGGTCGAATCGCATTCACTCTAGACCACGCTCGACTCCGCCAGGAAGAGGGTTAACGTTGTCTTAATCTTCCTTTGGAGAAGCTGTGAGCAATTGGTGGATCGATATTGCAATCGAGACACACACATGCCGTTGCGTCATCGATATCGATTCGACGACGGCCGCATGAAAAAAGCCCGGCGCTGAGCCGGGCTTTCTGGATACTTCCGTAACGGAAGTTGCGATCAATAGCGATAATGATCCGGCTTGAACGGACCGGCCTCGGAGACGCCGATGTAAGCTGCCTGATCGGGACGGAGCTTCGTGAGCTTCACGCCGATCTTCTCGAGGTGGAGCGAAGCCACCTTCTCGTCCAGGTGCTTGGGCAGGGTGTAGACCTTGCGCTCGTACTTGCCCTGGTTCGTGAAGAGTTCGATCTGCGCGAGCGTCTGGTTCGTGAAGGAGGCCGACATCACGAAGGAGGGGTGGCCCATGGCGTTGCCGAGATTCACGAGGCGGCCTTCCGAGAGCAGGATGATGCGGTGCCCGTCGGCGAACTCGATCTCGTCCACCTGCGGCTTGATGTTGGTCCACTTGAGGTTCTTGAGGGCCGCGACCTGGATCTCGTTGTCGAAGTGGCCGATGTTGCAGACGATGGCGCGGTCCTTCATCGCACGCATGTGCTCGATGGTGATCACGTCCTTGTTGCCGGTGGCCGTGACGAAGATGTCGGCGCGCGGAGCCGCGTCCTCCATCGTCGTGACCTCATAGCCTTCCATGGCGGCCTGGAGCGCGCAGATCGGATCGACCTCCGACACCAGCACCCGGCAGCCGGCCTGGCGGAGCGAAGCGGCCGAGCCCTTGCCCACGTCGCCGAAGCCGGCGACCATGGCGACCTTGCCGGCCATCATCACGTCCGTGCCGCGGCGGATGCCGTCCACCAGCGACTCGCGGCAGCCGTAGAGATTGTCGAACTTTGACTTCGTCACCGAGTCGTTCACGTTGATTGCCGGGAAGAGGAGCTTGCCGTCCTTTTCCATGATGTAGAGGCGGTGAACGCCGGTGGTGGTCTCTTCCGAGACGCCCTTGATCGAGGCGGCGAGCTGGGCGAACCAGCCCTTCGGCTTTTCCGAGAGCAGCCGCTTGATGAGAGCAAAGAAAACTTCCTCTTCCTCGGAGCCCGGCTTGTCGAGAAAGGCGGTATCGCCCTGTTCGGCGCGCAGGCCCAGATGGACCAGCATCGTGGCGTCGCCGCCATCGTCGAGGATCATGTTCGGCATGCCGCCGTCGTGCCAGTCGAACAGCTTGGCGGTGTAGTCCCAGTATTCCTTCAGGGTCTCGCCCTTATAGGCGAAGACCGGGATGCCGGCGGCGGCGATGGCGGCCGCGGCGTGGTCCTGGGTGGAGTAGATGTTGCAGGAGACCCAGCGGATGTCGGCGCCGAGAGCCTTCAAGGTCTCGATCAGCACCGCCGTCTGGATGGTCATGTGCAGCGAGCCGGCGATCCGGGCGCCCTTCAGAGGCTGCTTCGGTCCGTATTCCTCGCGCACGGCCATGAGGCCCGGCATCTCGGTCTCGGCGATCGAGATTTCCTTGCGGCCGAAATCGGCCAAGCCGATGTCTTTGACGATGTAGTCCTGAGCCATGATGGCCTCCATGCACCCGATGATTTTTCCTTGGCGCACGTCTCTACCAGAGCGGCGCCCTGGAGGCAATCAAGATATAAAGATGTCTTTATATGTCGAGGCCGGGCTCTACTCGTCCTCGCCGAACCTGCCGGCGACGAGATCGTCGATGGCCTGGAGGCAGGCTGCCGCGTCGGGGCCCTTGGCGGTCACGGTAATGGTGGTGCCCTGGGCCGCGGCCAAGGTCAGGAGGCCCATGATGGAGCGGCCCCCCACGGTCTCGCCGCAGCGGGTCACGGTGACGTCCGAATCGAAGCGCTCGACGGTCTGGACGAACTTGGCCGAGGCACGGGCATGCAGGCCCCGGCGGTTGACAATCGGAAGCTCGCGGGCCTCGGCTCCCTCGGGCACAGGAGCGGGGGGACAATCCTGGTCGAGGGGTTGATCCATGGTTCTTATTTTCCCGACAGAACGCGCGAGGCGATGTTGATGTATTTCCGCCCGGCCTCCTGGGCGTGCGAAACCGCGTCTCCCAGCGGCTCCTCGTCGCGCACGGAAGCCAGCTTGATGAGCATGGGCAGGTTGATCCCGGCGACCACCTCGACGGAGCCGCCATTCATGCAGGACAGGGCGAGATTCGAGGGGGTACCCCCGAACATATCGGTCAGGACCACGACGCCCTGGCCCGAATTGACCCGGCACACGGCGGCCATGATGTCCTTGCGCCGTGTCTCCATGTCGTCGTCGGGGCCGATCGTGATCGTCTCAAGCTGCTCTTGAGGACCCACCACATGCTCAAGCGCGGCTCTGAACTCCGTCGCGAGCTGCCCGTGGGTGACGAGCACCATTCCAATCATAATGTTCCAGGTCCGAACGCTCCGAGAGCGGAGCCGCTATTTTGTGCACTGCGAAGCCAAGCGCAAGAGCATTGAGAGGAAAAGTTCATCACAGTGTCACGACCGTGTCGCAAACACCACTCAGGCGCCCCAGGGCGATGCTTGCGAAGCTTGCCCCGGCTCGCATGCGGATGCGAGGGATCATGACGCCGCACAGAACAATGTTGCCATCGTCCGCTTCCGGGAAGCGCGGCGGGTCCTCGCTCAGGTCGATCACAAGGCGGATGACGGCGGCGGGCTCATAGGGCTGGCGGGTGATCCCCAGGCCATGGATCTCGAGATGTCCGGCGAGAGGCTCCACCGGGCTTCCCAACAAGCGTCCGTGCTCGGCGCGGAGACTGGTTCTGTCGTCGCTCACGAGGCAGCCGAACCGACCGCTCTGGAGCGCGTGAAGCACCATTTCCCGCGCCAGGGTCGACTTGCCGGAGCCGGACCGGCCCCGGATCAGGACGCCCGCCTCACCGATGACGACGCAGGAGGCATGCACGGTTTCGGGCGTGCTCAAGGCGTCCTCTCCCCCTGAGCGGTCCGGGCCTGGCCCTGCCTGCCTGTTTCCTTCCTGCCCTGGTCTTTCCTGCCCTTCGGATGCTCGGCGGCCGGAAGGCGGATGACGAAGCGGGCGCCGAGCCGCCGCGGCTCGCCCTCCTCGTCAGGGGGGCCGAGGCGGTTCTCGGCGCGGATCGTGCCGCGATGGGCCTCGATGATCTGGCGCGAGATGGAAAGCCCCAGGCCCGAATTCTGGCCGAAGCCCTGCTCGGGGCGGTCCGTGTAGAAGCGCTCGAAGATCCGGTCGAGGGCATCGGGCTCGATGCCGGGGCCGCTGTCCTCCACCAGGATCTCGACCCCGGCCTTGCGCCGCCTCAGGGTCACGCGCACCGATGCGTTGGGCGGCGAGAAGGAGCGGGCATTGTCGATGAGATTGTTGAAGACCTGACCGAGGCGGCTGTCGTGGCCGAGCACCAGGAACGCATCGCGGCCGCGCGTATGGCTTTCGATGGTGAGTTCGATGAGCGGATCGTGCTCCTGCCGGCGCTCGTTGGCCACCGACACGACCGCTTCGAGCAGGCGGGCCATATCGACGGGTTCAGCGTCTGCGCGGGCAAGCTCGGCGTCGAGGCGCGAGGCGTCGGAAATGTCGCTGATGAGGCGGTCGAGGCGCCGCACGTCGTGCTGGATGATCGACATGAGCCGCTCGCGGGATTCGTCGCTGCGGGCCAGCGGCAGGGTTTCCACGGCGCTCCGCAGGGAGGTGAGCGGGTTCTTCAGCTCGTGCGCCACGTCCGCCGCGAAGCTTTCGATGGCGTCGATGCGGTTGTAGAGCGCCTTCGTCATGTCGCGCAGGGCGCCGGAGAGATGGCCGATCTCGTCGGAGCGGTTGGTGAAGTCCGGGATCTCCTGGCGCGACTTGGTGCCCCAGCGGACGCGCTCCGCCGCTTCCGCCAGGCGGCGGACGGGACCCGCGATCGCGCCGGCCAGGAAGAGCGAGAGGACCATCATGACCACCGCCGCCACCAGGAACACCTGGAGCAGGGCGAACCGCTCGGAGGCAATGATGGCGTCGATGTCGCCCTCCTGCGTGGAGAGCAGCAGCACGCCCTGGACGGTGCGGAAACGCTGGACCGGCACGGCCACGGAGACGATGGTTTCGCCGCGGTTGTTGACGCGCACCACGCTCGATTGCTGGCCGGAGAAGGCCTGCTGCACCTCCGGCAGGGATTTCCCGTTGACGGGGCCCGCCTCTTCGAGGACGGGCCGTTTGGTGCGCCGGAACATCTTGCGCACGCTGTTCCAGGTGCGCTCGATGAAGCTCGTCGTGTCCTCCACGTTGCCGACCGGCGGCAGGTCCATGCGCAGGATGTCGCCGCGGGAATAGAAATTGCGGGAATCGAGCAGGAGGAGGCCGTCGCGGTCGAAGATCCGGGCGCGGGTCTGGGTCGGCGTCACGAGCCGCCGCAGCAGGGGCGCGACCCGTTCCGGGTTGATGGAGAATTCGAGAGAGGAGAGGCTCTCGTCGTGCAGGCGCTCCGTCTCGCCCGCCTGCATCTGCAGAAGCTGGTCGGGGTCGAGGGTGATGGTGTTGGTTTCCACCGTCGCCGAGCTGGCGATGGCGCCGGCGATGATCTCGCCCTGCGTGAGCAGGCTTTGCACCCGGGCTTCGATCAACCCTTCCCGGAACTGGTTGAGATACAGGAAGCCGACGAGCAGGGCCACGAGGCCCGCGAGGTTGAGCACCACGATGCGCCGGGTCAGGCTCGATGAGGCGCGTTGCGAGAGCATGCGGCCGCAATGTTTCAGCCGCGCCAGGATGCCGCGAGGAGCAGGCGGATCGTCTGTCGCCGCCTCGGCGTGGATGGGATCAGCCTTCATGCCACTTCATTCAGGTATGATCCGAAAGGGTTTCGGACCATACCCGTCTTTCCTGGTTGTCCCTTGCCTTCGAGGGGCAAGTCCTGCAGGCATCAGGCTTCCTTGAAACGGTAGCCGACGCCGTAAAGGGTCTCGATCATTTCGAAACTCTGGTCAACCGCTTTGAATTTCTTGCGCAAGCGCTTGATGTGGCTGTCGATCGTGCGGTCGTCCACATAGACCTGATCGTCATAAGCCGCGTCCATGAGCGCGTTGCGGCTTTTCACCACGCCGGGGCGGGTCGCCAGGGCCTGGAGGATCAGGAACTCGGTGACGGTGAGCGTGACGGGCTCGCCCTTCCAGGTGCAGGCATGACGCTCCGGATCCATCTTCAGCTGGCCGCGCTCCAGGGCCTTCGGATCGGTTTCCTTGGGAACGCTCTGGTCCTTGGGCGCGAAACGGCGCAGCACCGCCTTCACGCGTTCCACCAGAAGGCGCTGAGAGAACGGCTTCCGGATGAAATCGTCCGCGCCCATCTTCAGGCCGAACAGCTCGTCGATCTCCTCGTCCTTGGAGGTCAGGAAGATCACGGGCAGGTCGGACTTCTGACGCAGGCGGCGCAGGAGCTCCATGCCGTCCATGCGCGGCATCTTGATGTCGAAGATGGCAAGGTCCGGAGGGGCGTGCTTCAGGCCGTCGAGAGCCGAGGCTCCGTCGGTATAGGTCTGGATGCGGTAGCCCTCTGCCTCGAGGGCAATCGAAACGGAAGTCAGGATGTTGCGATCGTCGTCGACAAGAGCGATCGTGGGCATGAACTCTTCCTTGGCTGACACGGACGAGGGTCGCGTGACGTATCGTTCGATAACGCAGACGGCCTCGAATCGTGCCCAACTGCGCCTTACTGATGGCATAATTATGGTTGCCGCAGCTCCAAGCGAGGGGCGGAACGAACGGATAGTGGTGTTTAGGAAGTTCCGGTTCAACGGGAGATGAACAAACAGGCGGCTGTTTTGTGGTCTGCCGGCCGTGGTCGATGGGGCGTATTGGGTCCCAAAAAGCATGGCAGGGCGGGGCTGCGACCCGTCAATTCTCCGAAAGAATTGCAGCCAATGTCGGAAAATCCGGCCCGATCTGCTCGGAAGGTCTAGCGTCGCGAAAAATAGAATGCCATGGAATGGCTCGGTTGACGGCTTGGCCGTCTGACCTAAACATCATTGGTTCAGGCGATTTGACGGGGAGTGACACCCGCCTTGTCTGAATGTATCAATATGACAGCCATCGGAAGGCGGCACCTCCGGCCGCCTGACCTTCGGCGACCAGGAGAAGTTTTCCGTGGATAACATCGGCGTCTTCAACAGCGCTCAAGGCGCGGAGGCTATCGGCTTCCGCAATCTCAAGAAAGTCTACTGGAACCTCGAAGCTCCCGCACTTTACGAGCATTCACTGACCCGGGGCGAGACCAGGCTCGTGAAGGGAGGCGCTCTCCTGGCGGAGACCGGCGTGCATACGGGCCGCTCCCCCAAGGACAAGGTCGTGGTGCGCGACGAGGCTACCGAGAGCTCCGTCTGGTGGGACAACAACGGCGCCATCACGTCCGGAAACTTCGATGCCCTGCTGCAGGATTTCCTCGCCCATGCCGAGGGCCGGGAGCTGTTCGCCCAGGATCTCTACGGTGGCGCTGATCCCGCCTACCGGGTCAAGGCGCGCGTCTTCACGGAATTCGCCTGGCATTCCCTGTTCATCCGCAACCTGCTGATCCGCCCGGAGATGGGCGAGCTCAGGGACTACGTGCCCGGCCTCACCATCATCGATCTTCCATCCTTCAAGGCGGATCCGGCCCGTCACGGGTGCCGCTCCGAGACGGTCATCGCCTGCGACTTCACCCGCAAGATCGTGCTCATCGGCGGCACGTCCTATGCCGGCGAGATGAAGAAGTCCGTCTTCACCTATCTCAACTACGTGCTGCCCGCGCAGAACGTCATGCCCATGCATTGCTCCGCCAATGTGGGCCGCGAGGGTGACGTGGCCGTGTTCTTCGGCCTCTCCGGCACCGGCAAGACGACCCTGTCCGCCGACCCGAACCGTGTCCTCCTCGGCGACGACGAGCACGGCTGGGGGCCGAACGGCGTGTTCAATTTCGAAGGCGGCTGCTACGCCAAGACCATCCGCCTCTCTCGTGAGGCGGAGCCGGAGATCTTCGCCACCACCGAGCGCTTCGGCACGGTTCTGGAAAACGTGGTGGTCGATCCCATCACCCGCATGCCCGATTTCGACGATGCGTCGAAGACGGAGAACACCCGCTGCGCCTATCCGCTCGATTTCATTCCCAATGCAAGCGCCACGGGCCGCGCAGGCATTCCGAAGAACATCGTGATGCTCACCTGCGATGCGTTCGGCGTCCTGCCTCCCATCGCCAAGCTCACCCCTGCCGAGGCGATGTATCACTTCCTCTCCGGCTATACCGCGAAGGTGGCGGGCACGGAGAAGGGTGTGAAGGATCCCGAAGCGACCTTCTCCACCTGCTTCGGCGCGCCCTTCATGCCGCGCCACCCGTCCGAATACGGCAACCTGCTGCGCGATCTGATCGCCAAGCACTCGGTGGATTGCTGGCTGGTCAACACGGGTTGGACCGGCGGCAAGTACGGGGTCGGCCGCCGCATGCCGATCCGCGTGACGCGCCGTCTGCTGACGGCGGCGCTCGACGGTTCGCTCTCCCGTGCCGATTTCCGCCGCGATCCCTATTTCGGTTTCGCGGTGCCGACCTCGGTGCCCGGCGTCGAGCCGCACATCCTTTATCCCGTCAAGACCTGGCAGGATAAGGCCGAGTTCGCCGAGACGGCGAAGCGCCTGATCGCCATGTTCAACGAGAACTTCAAGCGCTTCGAGGGGCATGTCGATTCCGACGTGCGCCGCGCTGCGCCGCAGATGTCGATCGCCGCCTGACGGCCTGACATCGCAACGACAAAAGGCGGCGGCTTTCGGGCCGCCGTTTTGCATTGAGGGAGTTGAATGGACGTACTCGTCATTGGAGCCGGCGTCGTAGGCTTGGCCTCCGCCCGCGCCCTGGCCCTGCGCGGCCATAACGTCATCGTCGCGGAGAAGACCGGCGGCATCGGCAACGGCGTCTCCTCGCGCAACAGCGAGGTGATCCATGGGGGCATGTATTACCCAGCGGACTCTCTGCGGGCCCGTCACTGCGTGAACGGGCGCCGGATGCTCTACGCCTTCTGCGAGAGCCACGGCGTGCCGCACAAGAAATGCGGCAAGCTCATCGTGGCGACCAACGATCTCGAGCAGGCGAAGATCGAGGGCATCTACGAGCAGGGCGTCGCCAACGGCGTCGAGGGGCTTTCCTTCCTGACGGGCGAAGAGGCGACGGCCCTGGAGCCGAACCTCTCCTGCACCGGCGCGGTGCTTTCGCGCGAAACCGGGATCATCGACAGCCATGCGCTCATGCTCGCGCTCCAGGGCGATCTCGAATCCGCCGGCGGCATGATCGCTTTCCATGCGCCGGTGGATCGGATCGCGCGGAATGGAACGGGGTGGAACGTGGTTGTCGGGGGCGCGGAGCCCGCAGAGATCGCCGTCGACGCCGTGGTCAACGCGGCGGGCCTGGGCGCGCAGGCCCTCGCGCGGACGACGGAGGGCTATGCGCCGGAGCGCATTCCGCCGCTCGTGCTGGCCAAGGGCAATTATTTCGGCTGCCTCGGCAAACCCGCTTTCTCGCGCCTGATCTATCCCGCCCCTGTCGATGGCGGGCTGGGCACGCATGTGACGCTCGATCTCGCGGGGCGCATGCGCTTTGGACCCGATGTGGAATGGATCGACCGCGAGATCTACGAGGTCGATCCGGGCCGCGCGGAGAGCTTCTATGCCTCGATCCGGCGCTACTGGCCGGGACTGCCCGACGGAGCGCTGGTGCCCGATTATTCGGGGATACGCCCGAAGCTCACGGGACCCGGCGAGAAGGCGGCGGATTTCATGATCGAGGGACCGGAGGAGCATGGGCTGTCCGGTCTTGTGCATCTGTTCGGGATCGAGAGCCCGGGATTGACCTCTTGCCTGTCGCTCGCCGAGGACGTGGCGGAGCGGCTGAGTGCTTAGAGTGGCCTGACAATTCCCTCACTGATGGCCGAGTCTGACTCAGCCATCGACGTCTTGGAACCGCAACGTCGGAAGATAGGGATCCCCGGGACGAGCCCGGGGATGACGCATACGATCAGCCCCTGAAGAACAGAAGCGTCGCGACCAGGAAGATCGGCACCAGGATGCCACCCGACCAGAGGAGATACCCGAAGAAGCTCGGCATCTTCACGCCGCCCTGACGGGCAATCGCATAGACCATGAAGTTGGGTGCGTTGCCGATATAGGAGTTCGCGCCCATGAACACGGACCCGGCGGAGACCGCGGCAAGGGTCAGGGCGCCGGTGGTCATCAGCGCCTGCGGATCGCCGCCGGCGAGCTCGAAGAACACGAGATAGGTCGGCGCGTTGTCGAGGAACGATGACAGGCCGCCGGTGAGCCAGAAATAGGCGGCGTTGTTGGCGCTGCCGTCCGGGTTCGTCACCAGGGCGACGAGGGGTGCGAAGGCACCGTCCGCGCCGGCCTTGAGCATCGCGAGCACCGGAATGATGGTGATGAAGATGCCGGCGAAAAGCTTCGCCACTTCCTGGATCGGTCCCCAGGAGAAGCCGTTCTCCAGGCGGTTCGCTTTCGGCGTGAGCGTGAGCGAGACGATCGTCACGACGATCATGATGAGATCGCGCAGCGCATTGGCGAGTTCGATCTCGGCGCCCAGCACCGTCACGCGCCCAAGGTCCATGGTGGCGCTCATGAGGATCGCGGCGATGATGACGAGGATCAGTAGGAAGTTGATGCCCCCCTTCACGCGGACCGGATTGTCGGGCGTCGGATCGGGAGTCATGTGGCCTTCCTTCCTGTAGATCACCGTGTCGATCACGAAGAACAGCGCGAGGAGGACGCCGGCGACGAAAAGCGTCTCCGGGAAGAGATGCGTGGTGGTCCAGAAGAAGTCGACGCCGCGCAGGAAGCCGAGGAAGAGCGGCGGGTCGCCGAGCGGCGTGAGCGAGCCGCCGACATTCGAGACCAGGAAGATGAAGAACACGAAGACGTGGACATTGTGCCTGCGGTCGTCATTGGCGCGCAGCATGGGCCGGATCATCACCATGGATGCGCCGGTGGTGCCGATGAAGCTCGCGAGCACCGTGCCGATGGCGAGCAGCAGGGTGTTCGTGCCGGGGGAGCCATGCAGGTTGCCCCGCACCAGGATGCCGCCCGCCACCGTGAAGAGCGCGAGAAGCAGCAGGATGAACGGAACATATTCGAGAAGCGCCGTGTGGGAGAGCGCATGGAGCGCTGTCGTCGGGCTAAGGAGGGCTGCCATGGGCACGAGCACCAGCAGGCCCCAGACGGCCGCGATCTTGCCCTGGTGATGCTCCCAGAAATGACCGGCGACCAGAGGGAACAAGGCGATGGAGAGCAGGATTCCGGCAAAGGGCAGGGCCCAGACGGGACCCAAGGCCGCCCCATCGAGTTCCGCCGCGAAGGCGGCTTGAGGGAGCACGGTCAGGGCAGCGGCTGCGAGTGCCGCGCTGGAGATGCGTCGCATGGTTCGGATTCCCCCTCGCCGGCGCTCCGGCATGTCTGTGATGTTGAGGCACGGTTTAAGGGAAGGCGTGGCCGGCCGCAACGGCATCGCCGTTAACCGGCTGTTCACCATGAGAGGAAGAGACTACAACAGAATTACAAATTATTGCTGCGCCTGGGGTTGTGGAGCCGATGTGCCGCTTTCTTGCCTACCGGGGAGAGCCGATCTTCCTTGATGAACTCGTCTGCGCCCCGGCGCATTCGCTGGTCCATCAGTCCCTTCATGCGGTCGAGGCCAAGACGGAGACGAACGGCGACGGCTTCGGCATCGGCTGGTACGGGGAGCGCAAGGAGCCCGGCATCTATCGCGAGGTGCGCCCCGCCTGGTCCGACGAGAACCTGCGGAGCCTGTGCGCGCAGGTGCGCTCCGGCCACTTCTTCGCTCATGTGCGGGCCTCCACCGGCACCTCCACGACGCGGGCCAATTGTCATCCCTTCTCCCATGGCCGCCACCTCTTCATGCATAACGGCCAGATCGGTGGATACAGGCATATCAAGCGGCGGCTCGAGGCCATGATCCCGGACGAGCTCTATGACCGCCGCCAGGGCACGACGGATTCCGAGGCGATCTTCCTCGTGGCCTTGGCCAATGGGCTTGCGGAGGAACCCGTGCGAGCCATGGCGCAGACCCTGAAGCAGGTGCGCCGGCTCATGGACGGGGCGGGCATCGCGGAGGCCCTGCGCTTCACCGCCGCTTTCACCGACGGCGAAAACCTCTGGGCCTTTCGCTGGGCATGCGACGCCAAGCCGCCGACGCTCTATTTCCGGGAGGAGAAGGGCAATCTGCTCGTCGTCTCCGAACCCATCGACGACAAGACCAAGGGCTGGCGAGAGGTGCCGAAGGGTTGCTGCCTCGTGGCGCGGACGGGCCAATCCGTGGCCGTGCATTGCCTCAACGAAGCCATGGCGCAGATCGCGGCATAGGGGCTTTCCCGGCGAAGCGTGCCGGTTCCGCGACAGGCAGAGCAGGTCTCGTCTTCAGCCGAGGATCAGTTCAGGGAGCCGCTCGCACCGGACAGAAGCGGCAGGAGAGCGCCTCTGAGCTCCTCCATCTGCCTCTGGGTTTCCGTCCGGGCGCTGTCCGCATCGGGATTGATCAAGGCGCGCAGGCGGGCGTTCTCGGCAGCGAGACGGTCGTTCTCGGCCATGAGGATCGCCACTTTCTCCTCGGCGATCCGCAGGCGCGTCTGGGCTTCGTTGCGCTCCTGCTCCCGTAGCTGCACCCGGTCGCGCCACAGACGGACCGCAGCGGTCTCCGTTTCCTTGATCATGAACGCCTCCTCGGAAGGTCGAAAGGTGACAGCCGGACCAGCCTCGGTCCGCTCGCAGCTCTATCACGGCGTGAGCGCAAAAGCCTCTCAGCCGGATCCTCGGCGCGAGATCGGCGGACAGGCGGCACATCTCTGCTCCACATTGCGCCACAGCGATTAACGGATCGTTGCCGGAACACCGGCGTGACAGGCGCTATCCCCTTGCCGCATCGCGCGGATCTGTGCTTCCGCGCGAGCGATCGTAAGGGTCAGCCATCCAGTTCCGGATAATGCCGGAAGATACCCTCCTCGTTGAAGGGGATGCGGCGGGGGCTTGCGAGGTACGCCTTGATGCGCGGCCGTCGGCCGACGGCCCTGTGCAGGGCCGCGACCCGCGGCACATCCTTGAGCACACGCCCCATGGCGTTCGGAAAAGCGTAGGACAATCCCTCGATCACCTGGAACAGGGACAGATCGGCGTAGGTGACCCGGTTGCCGACGAGATGCGCATCGCCCGCTGGATTACGGGCGAGGATCGTCTCGAACCAGTCCAGAAATTTCGGGATGCGGTTTTCGCGAAACTCGGCGGATCGCCGCAGGGCCTCGGCCCTCTGGTCCTCGTAATAGAGGCTGACCGCGACCGGATGATGCGTGTCGTGCGCTTCTGCCACGAGATCGGTGATGGTGAGCTGGATCTGATGCGTCCACAGCCCGCCTGCCGGGTCCTTCGGCGCAAGATCGTGCCGTGCGCCCAGGTAAAGCAGGATCGCCGCCGTCTGCCCGATGACGGCCTCGCCGTCCTTCAGGAAGGGTGGCGCGAAGGGCGGATGCCCGGCATGCTCGATCATTCGTATCAACACGGCGACGCCTTCCGATTCCCGCGCCGCATCGATGTAATCGGCCCCCGCTTCCTCAAGGGCAAGGCGCACGAACTCGCCACGTCCCTGGATGGTCGGCCAGTAGTAGAGTTCGTAAGGCATGGTCTGCTCCGAACTGATCCCTGCAATCATGCGTGACCGGCCTGATTCGGAAAACCCGGTCGTGGGCAAGTGCGCCAAGAAAAAAGCGCCCTTTCGGGGCGCTTTCGGTTCGGAGCGGAACGGCGCTTGCTCAGATGACGAAGAACTCGGCGTAGGTCATCTTGAGGCCCTTGGCGAGGGTGGCGATCAGCACCTGCTTGGATGATCCGGTGCCGTCCGCATCGTAGTAGAGATAGCCTTTGGCAGGATCGTAGATGATGCGGTCGCTGGCATCGTGCGCCTTGGCGCCTGTCCAGAAGGCGGAAGCCGCGAGCTTCCTCGGGCTCGAGACCGAGCCGGAGCCCAGCTTGGTGAACACAGCGTTCTCCAGGTAGATCGAGTCATAGCTCACATTGTAGTCGGCGATCTTGTCCAGGTTGGACGAGGATGGCTTGGTGCTGAACACGAAGATGTCCTTGCCCGACCCGCCGTAGAGCGTGTCCTTGCCCGCCCCGCCGTTGATCTTGTTGGCTCCGGCATTGCCCTTGATCGTGTTGGCCTGCGCATTGCCGGTCAGGTTGATCGCGCCGCTGCCGCTGGCATAGAGCTTCTCGATGTAGGACGACAGGGTATAGCTCACGCTGGCATAGACCAGGTCCGCCGTGCCGCCGGTCGACGTTTCCACGACGACATCGCTGGTGTCGTTGATGGAGTAGGTATCGTTGCCCGCACCGCCTTCGAGCTTGTTGGTGCCTGTGCTGCCGGCGATGGTGTCGTTGAACTTGGAGCCGATGACGTTCTCGAAATTCTTGTAGGTGTCACCTGCCGCATCACCGGCTGAGCCGGATTCCGTGCTGAGATTGACCGAAACGCCCCCGGTCGTCGTCCCCTTGAAGGTCAACGTATCGATGCCCTCGCCGCCGTCCAGATTGTCGCCAGTGTGTTCAGAGGGAGCGTAGACATCATTGTGGGCGGTCCCGACCACCGTGACGCTCGTTGTGCGCGCATCGACGATCGTCGTGGAGGTCAGGCCATTGCCGATCGTCTGGTCGTTCCAGGATACAGCAAGGCGGCCATCCGCCGTTTCGGAGATCGAGGGCGTTTTCTGGGAGCCGAAGCTGTCGACGGCTGCCCTTCCATTCACCTTCAGAGCAGGCCCCGCGACGCCATTCGCATCGACGATACGGACATAAACATCGCCCTGGTCACCTGCCGACGCATCCGCCGCAATATAGGCAAGTGCGAAGCCGCCACTTCTGAGAGCCGTGACGCTGACACAATCGAAATCCGAATTGGGCTTGGCTCCCGCGATGTCCACCGCGCTGACAAAGCCTCCATTCGCGTCGTAGAGACGGGCCTCGATACCCGTTGCGCCCTTGTCGACGATGACGGCAAAGGCGCCGGTCAGAGCACCGGTCGCGGGATCCTTCAGCGCCACAACGTCGCTCTTGATACCTGCGGAAACGGTCGTCGCAGCCCCGACCTGATCGCCGTCGATGATCGAGAACGAGATGCTGCCGTTCGAAAAAAAGGAAACGAGATGTTTCGTGCCACCGAGCCAAGCGACATCCGGATCGCGGACACCGGAGGCTGAGGAGACGCTCACGGCACTGCCCAACGGTACGCCCAGCGCGTTATGCTGAAGGAGCCTGATCGTATTCGTTCCGGAAATGTCTTCCACAAAGACCGTCGTCCAACCGTTATCACCGTTGGGCGCCATCTGCGCCCCATCCATCTGGACAGCCGCATTCTCGGTCAGATCGGTATTCGCCGAGCCGTCGTGATTGAATGTCTGGTTCCGTAGGAGCCGCCCGCCCGTAGTCAGGGTCTCCGTCCAGGTAATGGCGAAGCCGCCGTCGGTGCCAACGGCCGTGACATCGGCGAATTGCTGAGCGCGACCTCCGTCGAAAACGAAATGGACGCCGCCATTCTTGACGCCATTCCCGTCATAGAGCTGGAACGCGATTTTGGTGTTCTCGCGCCATGTCACCACATAACCACCGTTCGGCAGCATCGCGATGGCGTCCCGGTCGGTGCCGGAAGCCCGGGCGGCATCCTCGATGCCCCAAATCTTGAACGTCATTTCGGTCTCCTGAAACTAAGGCTGTTCGAATGGCCGCGGATCGTCGAGTGTCGAAGGGAATGGGCGGATTGCGCAGTTCGTTACCGGCGCAACTTGAGGCGCTGGGAGAGCGTGCGTTGCAAGGCCCTCGAAGCAACTTGACTATGGGCTATAGGATTCGACCCGAGGGGTCACAACTCTCCGTTCAGAGAGGTGCGACCGTTAGGAGAGGTGCTTCCCGACTCCAGGCAGAGCCGCATCCGGCGTCAGCGATTGTCCTCGCATCATGAAGGTTCTTCTCAACGACAAGGAACCAATAGACCTTACGGCCAAGCTCGACTGTGTGCTGAAGCACATGATCCAGATATCCGCGATTTGCGGAACCAGATCTTCCGTAAGGGAATGTTCGTCGGAAAGCGTTTTGCAGAAATGACTGCCTATCGCGGCGTGTCGCTGTGCAACGTCACGGCCGTGTTAAGCCGATCCCTGCAGCATATTGCCGTTCAGGTGCATGTGCGGCCTCGGAGCCGCACTTCCGTAATCGCACCGGCTCAAATCCTGTTCGGCGAAGCGGATCCGCTTCGCCGTCCAAGAATGCAGGCTAACCAAGACGAGAGATGTCTCCGCGCAAGTGGAAAACGCCTAGTGCGCCTCGTCCCAGTTCTGCGCGGCGCGGGCTTCCACGGCGAGCGGAACCTTGAGGGTCACGGCGGGGAAGGGCGCTTCCGTCATCACGCGGGAGATCACCGGCAGCGTCGCCTCCACCTCGTCGTTGGGCGCTTCGAACACCAGTTCGTCGTGCACCTGCAGCAGCATGCGCGCGGAGAGGCGCTCGGCTTTGAGCGCATCCTCCATGCGGATCATGGCGCGGCGGATGATGTCGGCGGCGGTGCCCTGGATCGGCGCATTGATGGCCTGACGCTCAACGCCCGCGCGTTCGGACGGGTTGCTCGAGCGGATCTGCGGGTAGTGGCACACGCGCCCGAAGAGCGTGGTCACGTAGCCCTTGTCCTTACAAGCCTTCTTCGTCTCGTCGATATAGGTGCGGATGCCCGGGAAGCGCTCGAAATACTGCTTGATGAAGGCGGAGGCCTCGGCGTTCGGAATGCCGAGCCGCGTGGCGAGCCCGAAGGCGGAGATGCCGTAGATGATGCCGAAATTAATGGTCTTCGCCTGACGGCGCAGGTCCGGCGTCATCTTGTCGAGCGGCACGCCGAACATGGCGGATGCGGTCGCCGCGTGAATGTCCTGCCCCTTCGCGAAGGCTTCCTGCAATTGCGGAATGTCCGCGATGTGGGCCAGGATGCGCAGCTCGATCTGGCTGTAGTCGGCCGATATGATCTTGTGGCCCGGCGGCGCGATGAAGGCCGTTCGGATCTTGCGGCCTGCTTCCGTGCGGATCGGAATGTTCTGCAGGTTCGGATCGGACGAGGACAGGCGGCCCGTCGTGGTGGCTGCGAGCGAGAAGGAGGTGTGCACCCGCTTCGTCTCGGGATGCATATGCTCCTGCAACGTATCCGTGTAGGTCGATTTCAGCTTGGAGAGCTGACGCCATTCGAGGATCTTCGCGGGCAGCTCGTGGCCGGCCTGCGCCAGCTCGTCGAGCAGGGTCGCGGGCGTCGCCCATTGGCCGGAGGGCGTCTTCTTGGCGCCGGGCAGGCCCATCTTGCCGAAGAGAATGTCGCCGATCTGCTTCGGGCTTCCCAAGGCGAATTTCTCGCCCGCCATCTCGTGGATCTCGTCTTCGAGACGCGCGAGCGTCTGCGAGAAATCGCCGGACAGGCGGCTCAGGATCTGCCGGTCCACGAGGATGCCGCGCATCTCCATGCGGGCGATCACGTCGACGAGCGGGCGCTCGAGCGTCTCATAGACCGTGGCGCGATGCTCGGCGGTGAGGCGGGGCTTGAGGATCTGCCAGAGGCGCAAGGTGACGTCCGCGTCCTCCGCTGCATAGGCCGTCGCCTTGGAGATCTCGACCTTGTCGAAGGTCACCTTGTTCCGGCCCGTGCCCGCCACGTCCGAGAAGGTGATCGGCGCATGGCCGAGATGGCGGCGGGACAATTCGTCCATGCCGTGCGAGCCCTTTCCGGCGTCGAGCACGTAGGAGATCAGCATCGTGTCGTCGATGGGACGGACATCGATGTTGTGGCGCTTGAACACGATCCAGTCGTATTTCAGGTTCTGCCCGATCTTGAGAACGGACGGGTCCTCCAGCATCGGCCGAACGGCATCGAGCGCGTCGGTCACCGAAAGCTGACCCTTCACGAGCCCGCCGCCGAAGAGATCGGATTCATCACGGTGCTGCAGCGGCACGTAACAGGCCTTGCCTGGCTCCAGCGCCAGCGAGAAACCCACGATATCAGCGCGGTTCGCGTCGAGATCGCTCGTCTCCGTGTCGACGGCGACATAGCCCTGCGCAATCGCTTGAGCGGCCCATTCCTTGAGCCGGTCGAGGCTCGTGACGGTCTCGTAGGACGACACGTCGAAAGGCGTGGACGAGGCTTCCGTCGCGCGTTTTCCGGCAAGCTGAGATGGCGTTCCAACGCCTTCAAAGGGTTTGCGAGCCGTGGCCGTCTCCGGTAGGTCGAGCCCTGCGAATGGATCGACCTCGCCTGAGATCGCTTCACCCTTTTCGAACAGGGGAGGCTCCGTCTCCGCTCCTGCAAATCGGCCGTTGCGCTCCCACCTGATCGCCTCGCCGCCCGGCATCAGCCGCGGGTCGGGTTCGATGGCGGCGGGATCGGCGTCATAGAGTTCCGCCACGCGGCGCGTGAGCGTGCTGAACTCCATGGCCTTGAGGAAGCCGACGAGCGTCTTCGGATCGGGTTCGGGCACCCGCAGATCGTCGAGCGGCACGGGCACGGGCGCTTCGCAATCGAGCGTCACGAGCTTCTTGGACAGGCGCGCGGCTTCCGCGTTGTTGATCAGCGTCTCGCGGCGCTTGGGCTGCTTGATCTCGTTCGCGCGTTCCAGCAGCGTTTCGAGATCGCCATATTCCTTGATGAGCTGTGCCGCCGTCTTGAGGCCGATGCCCGGCACGCCCGGCACGTTGTCCGAGGTGTCGCCCATGAGGGCCAGCACATCGCCGATCTTTTCCGGCGGAATGCCTTCCCACTTCTCGATCACGGCGGCTTCGTCGAGATTGCGCTCGGGCCGGTAGCCGGGCTTGCCCTTGGAGCCGGATTCGAAATCGTAGAAGCACACCTTGGGACCGACGAGCTGCATCAGGTCCTTGTCGGAGGAGATGATGAGCACGTCTGCGCCGCGCGCCTTGGCCTGCTGGGTATAGGTGGCGATCAGATCGTCCGCCTCGTAGCGCTGAAGTTCCACCGGCTCGAGGCCGAAGGCGCGGATCGCCTCGCGCATCAGCGGCATCTGGACCTTCAGGTCCTCCGGGGCGTCGGGGCGGTGGCCCTTGTAATCCTCATAGAGTTCCTTGCGGAACGACCCCTCGGACTTGTCGAGCACGATGGCCAGATGGGTGGGCTTCAGGCCCGCCGCGCCGTCGCGCATGAACTGCAGGAGCTTGGTGACGAACAGGCGCACGGCCCCCGTCGGCATGCCGTCCGAGCTGCGGGAATTGTACTTCTGGTCCTGGTTCATGGACTGGAAGTAGGCCCGGAAGATGAAGGAGGAGCCGTCGACGAGGAAGATGTGATCGCCGGCTTGGACGGGACGGGAGGAAGCCATGGGTCTCGTTCGTGGAGGAAATCGACCCCTTACAGATAGTGGTTTCATCGCCGCCTGGCTACGTCCGGCGCGCCATTATGCAGCCTTGAGCCGCGCGAGATCCAGGTCGAGCTCCCTGAGCGCCTGCATCACCACGCCTTCGGTCAGGAGGTCGAGGGAGGATTCCACCACGTGGATGGCGGCGAGCGCCCTGAGCTCCGGAATGGTCTGCGCTTCGAGGGCCGCCTCGAAGGAGGAGCGGAGCAGGTCCATGGCCCGGGTGCCGGGGCCGCAGAGCACGATATGGTCGGGCTCCAGGGTCTGGATCAGGATGCCCACCGCATCGCCCAGAACCTCGCCGGCTTCGCGGAAGAGGTTGAGGAGGGCGGGGTCGCCCGACCGGGCCTGCTCCACGACGGCGCTCATCGCCGCCTCGCCGGGGAGCAGAAGATTGGGGGCGGGGCGGTGGTCGATCAGCTGCGCATCCCGGTGCAAGGCGTAATCGGCGAGATAGGCCTCGATGCAGCCGCGTCCGCCGCAGCGGCATTGCGGTCCGCCCCGGCGCAGGCGCACATGGCCGAACTCGCTGCCGCCGAAACGCGCGCCGCGATAGAGCTCTCCCTGGATGAGAAAGCCCATGCCGACGCCATCGCCCACCATCAGGCAGGCGGTTCTGCCCGAGCGGAAGTCGGGATTGCGCTGCGCGATGGCGAAGGCCATGGCGCTGGCGTCGTTCTCGATAAGGACGGGCTTGCCGAGCCGCCCGCCCAGGCCCGCGGCGAGGGGCAGGTCGCGGGTGCCGAGCACCGGGCTCCAGGCGACGACCCCGTCGCGGGTGTCCACATAGCCCTGGCAGGCGAGGCCGATGGCCTTCACGTCGGATGCGCCGCTCTCCCTGGCAAAGGTGGAAACGGTGTCCGCCAGAACATCCATCAGTTCCTCGGCTTCGAGGTTTCTCAGGGGCCGCTCGATATGGCGGCTCGCCCGGTTGCGTCCCGCGCTGTCCACCAGCCTCAGTTCGACGCGGTTGAAGCCGGTCCACACGCCGATCACGGATCCCAAGGACTCGGCGAAGAACAGGCGTGTCTTGGGGCGCCCCCGGATGAGGCCCGTCCCCTGGTCCGCCGTTTCCTCGGCAACGAGAATGCCCTCGTCGAGCAGGCTAGCCGTCAGCTCCGAGACGCTCGCCGGGCTCATGCCGAGATGCTGGCCGATCTCCACGCGCGCCATGGGGCCTTTACGGCGCAACGCATCCAGGAGGCGGCGGCGTGTGGCTTCGCGAGGGGAGAGGGAGAGCATGGTCATCGCTGCTATTTCTTCATGAAATGAATAAAACAGGGCGGGGTAAAAGGGATATCCAACCAAATAATGAGAGCTTTGCCGCTTGAAGGCAAAAAGAGAGCGGATAATTATTTTCCTGCTCGAACAATAAAACATGGCAGCGTGAGCCACGCCTGTCGATCTCATCAGGGAAGACAGCCTGCCATGAGCACAGGGCCCAGAGGGACAATAACGGGCCCAGGAGGAAACCCATGGTATCCAAGAAGCATGCTCTCATCAGCCTTGCCGCCCTGGCCCTTTCGGTAGGCGCGGCCTTTGCCCAGGGCAAGGGCCCGGTCGTCGGCGTCAGCTGGTCGAACTTCCAGGAGGAGCGCTGGAAGACTGACGAGGCCGCCATCAAGGCAGCGGTCGAAAAGGCTGGCGGCACCTATGTGTCGGCGGATGCGCAATCGTCGCCCGCCAAGCAGCTCACCGATATCGAAAGCCTGATCTCCCGCGGCGCCAAGGCCCTGATCGTGCTGGCCCAGGACGCGGACGCCGTGCGTCCCGCCATCGAGAAGGCTGTGGCCGAGGGCATTCCGGTCGTGGGTTATGATCGCCTGATCGAGATCCCGCAGGCCTTCTATCTCACCTTCGACAACGTCGAGGTGGGCCGCCTCCAGGCGCGCGAGGTGTTCAAGGTGAAGCCCGAGGGCAATTACGTGTTCATCAAGGGCTCGGGCGCCGACCCGAACGCCAACTTCCTGTTCCAGGGAGCCATGGAAGTGCTCAAGCCTGCGATCGACGCGGGCAAGATCAAGAATGTGGGCGAGGCCTACACGGACGGCTGGCTCCCCGCCAACGCGCAGCGGAACATGGAGCAGTTCCTCACCAAGAACAACAACAAGGTCGATGCGGTGGTCGCGGCCAATGACGGTACCGCAGGCGGCGCCATCGCGGCGCTCGCCGCCCAGGGGCTCGCGGGCTCCGTGCCGGTATCTGGCCAGGACGCTGACAAGGCCGCCCTGAACCGGGTCGCGCTCGGCACGCAGACCGTGACCGTGTTCAAAGATGCCCGCGAACTCGGCCGCAACGCCGCCGAAATCGCGATCCAGCTCGCCGGCGGGAAGAAGCTCACCGAGATTCAGGGGGCGAAATCCTGGAATCAGGGACCGAAGAAGCAGAACATGACGGCTCTCTTCCTCACGCCCGTCGCGATCACGAAGGACAATCTCGACGTGGTCATCAACGCGGGCTGGGCATCGAAGGAGGTCGTCTGCCAAGGCGTGAAGCCCGGCACGGTGAAGGCCTGCAACTAAGATTGCTCCGATGGGCCGCTCCCGTGCCATCCCCGGCCGGGAGCTGCCAGAACCGCTGAGTCGAGGGGGATCCATGGGCCTTGCGCGATGGATCCCTTTTCCTGCTTCGCCTCGTCTTGGACAACACCTCATTGATGAGCGGCGCGATGCCATGAACGCACCTGTTGCCACGACCGCCCAGCCGCCGAGCACCGCTTCCGGCTCGCTGCTGTCGAAGCTCGAGATTGATGTCCGCATGCTCGGGATGATCGCGGCGCTCGCCGTGATCTGGATCGGGTTCGATCTGTTGTCAGGCGGGGTTTTCCTGACGCCGCGAAATCTCTGGAACCTGTCGGTGCAGACGGCTTCCGTCGCGATCATGGCGACCGGCATGGTGCTGGTCATCGTCACACGCAATATCGATCTCTCGGTCGGAGCCATCCTCGGCGTCGTTGGCATGATCATCGGCGTCGCACAGGCGCAATGGCTGCCGTCCTATCTCGGCTTCGAACATCCGCTGACGGCTCCTCTCGTGGTGCTGCTCGCGGTGCTGGTCGGCGGCGCGATCGGCCTCTTCCAGGGCTGGCTCATCGCCTATCTCGGCATTCCTTCCTTCATCGTCACCCTCGGCGGCCTGCTCGTGTGGCGCGGCGCGGCCTGGTGGGTCACGACGGGCCAGACCGTCGCGCCCATGGACAGCCGCTTCAAGGCGTTCGGGGGCGGGGTCGAAGGCGCGCTTGGCGCGACCGCCACCTGGATCATCGCGGCCATCGCCTGCGGGCTCATCGTCATCGGTCTCGGCCTGTCCCGTCGTCGCCGGTTGAGCTTCGGCTTCCCGGTGCGTCCCGGCTGGGCGGATGCGGTGATCGCACTCGTTGCCTGCGGCGCGGTCCTGGCAGCCGCCGCCGTCGCCAATGCCTATCCCCTGCCGGCCGGCACGGCCCGCACCTGGGCGGAGGCGAATGGCATTCCGTGGCCCGAAGGCGGCCTGTTCATCCCGCATGGCGTAGCGCTGCCGGTGCTGATCGCCGTGATGGTGGGCCTCGTCATGACCTTCATCGCCACACGCCGCCGCTTCGGCCGCTATGTATTCGCCATCGGCGGCAATCCGGAGGCGGCGGAACTGTCCGGCATCAATACGCGCTGGACGCTGATGAAGGTCTTCGGCCTCATGGGCCTGCTCTGCGGCATCTCGGCCTGCATCTCCACGGCGCGTCTCAACGCAGCCACCAATGCGGCGGGCACTCTCGACGAGCTTTATGTGATCGCCTCCGCCGTGATCGGCGGCACCTCGCTCGCAGGCGGCATCGGCACCATCGCGGGCGCGATGCTCGGCGCACTCGTCATGCAGTCGCTGCAATCCGGCATGGTGCTGCTCGGGGTCGATACGCCCTTGCAGAACATCGTCGTCGGCGCAGTGCTCGTGCTGGCGGTGTGGGTCGACGGCCTCTATCGCCGCCGCATCAAATGAGAGGGGAGCGGATCATGCAAGCCAATGAAGCGACGCCTCTCGTCGAGATGCGCAACATCTCCATCGCCTTCGGCGGCATCAAGGCCGTGGACGACGTGTCCATCGACCTGCGCCCCGGCGAGGTGGTGGGACTGCTCGGCCACAACGGTGCGG
Source organism: Microvirga sp. HS2 (assembly GCF_055792805.1). Taxonomy (NCBI): domain Bacteria; kingdom Pseudomonadati; phylum Pseudomonadota; class Alphaproteobacteria; order Hyphomicrobiales; family Methylobacteriaceae; genus Microvirga; species Microvirga sp. HS2. The sequence continues at coordinate 7,083 of NZ_JBVVAJ010000001.1, read as the reverse complement.
GCAAGTCGACGCTCATCAAGATTCTCTCCGGCGCCTATCGGCCCGACGCGGGCGAGATCTACGTGAACGGCGAGCACGCCGATATTTCCACGCCACGGGATGCCAAGCGCTACGGCATCGAGACGATCTATCAGACGCTGGCCCTGGCCGACAACATCGACGCGGCGGGCAACATCTTTCTCGGTCGCGAGGTCCTGACGCCCTACGGAACCCTCGACGATGCGGCGATGGAGGCCGAGACCCGCAAGGTGATGGCGCGCCTCAATCCGCATTTCCGCCGCTTCAAGGAGCCGGTGAAGGCGCTCTCCGGCGGCCAGCGGCAGTCGGTGGCGATCGCGCGTGCGATCTACTTCAATGCCCGCGTGCTGATCATGGATGAGCCCACGGCGGCGCTCGGCCCCGCCGAGACGCAGCAGGTCGCGGATCTGGTGCTGCAATTGAAGAAGGAGGGCATCGGCATCTTCCTCATCAGCCACGACATCCACGACGTGTTCGGCCTTGCCGACCGGGTGAGCGTGATGAAGAACGGCAAGCTCGTGGGCTCCGCCAACGTGCAGGACGTCACGCAGGACGAAGTGCTCGGCATGATCATTCTGGGCAAGTGCCCGCCCGGCGCGACGCCGGGGCCAGGCGCGAGTTAAATCTTATCGGCAATGAGAGTCTGGGATGTGTCGCTTGAGATCCCCCAGCTCGGCTCAACGGAGATCTCGCGTTAGGTCAGAGCAGCGGCCTCAGGGAGAGAGCGCCTTCGCAAGGCGCTCGTCCTTGGCGAGCCGCGCTTGCAACTTGGGGGTATAGCTGGTCGCCATGAAGGTTTGTACCTGAGGCAGCATGTTCTCGGTAAATTTGGCCATCTTCTTGGCGACTCGCGAGCCAACGGGCGATCTGTAAAACTCGTACAAGGCTCCAATTTCCTCTTCGCTGAACTCCTTCTTATAGAGGTTTGCGAGGAAAACAGCGAATTCGGGTTTCAGATTGGTCAGTTCATCCGCCGCGACGTCGGCAACGTAGTTGGCGATTTCTGGGGTGAATTTGTTCGACGTTTTCTTGAGCTGCTCGACCATCATCGGTTTGAACCCCGCAAACGCAGTATCCATGACCTTTCCAAAGTCGCTGATCTCAAGGAGGTACTTAACCTTTTCGTCGACTGAGCCTGTCTGAGCTGCGGCCGGCAGGGGCAGAGCAAGCAGGGTCAGAAGCAGGAGTGAGCGGATAGGTTGAATCACGATGAAGCTCCAGGCATATGCAATTTTATATCATTTTATTGCACGGTTGGCTGGAACCTTCAACTGCCCGACGAGCTATCGAGGCGAAGCCGCTGATGCGCTGGATGGCATGCTGAGCCTGTTATCGGCCTCTGACGCTTCCGCTTCTTCCTTCTGACGCACCGTCTCCATCGTGTCCTGGCGCACCAGGAGGCAAAGAACCGCGAGCGGAACGCCGAGGGCCGCCGTGCCGGTGAAGAGCAGGGGATAGCCGTAAGCATCCACCACCGCGCCGGATGCGCCGCCGATGAGTTTTCCCGGAAGCGCATAGAGCGAGCTGAGAAGAGCATATTGCGTGGCGGCAAAGCCGGGCGAGGTGAGTCCCGACATATAGGCCACCAACGCCGCGCCCGCGAAGCCTTGCGCGAAATTGTCGATGCTGATGGTGAGCGTCAGGCCGGTGAGGGTGGCGTGGCCAGCGGCGAGCCAGGAGAACATCCCATTCGATCCGGCGGCGAGAAGGGCCCCGATCAGCAGAGTCCACCAGAGGCCGAGCCGCGTCAGCGCGAGGCCGCCGCCGAAGGCGCCGATGATGCCGATCCAGACTCCGTAGAGCTTCGAGATGCTGGCGATGTCAGACTTGCTGAAGCCGAGGTCGATATAGAGCGGGTTCGCCATGATCCCGGCCATGAAATCGGGCAGGCGGTAGCAGGCGATCAGCGCCAGGATCGGGATGAGCATCATCCGCTTGCGCTGGAAGAGATCGGCGAGGGGCTCGACGATGGCCTGGGCAAAGGGAGGGTTCTTGCGAACCCGGAGGTCGTCGATGCGCGGTGCGAGCAGGGTGCCGACGAGCCCGACGCCCATGAGCGCGGCCATGGAGAGATAGGCGCTCGACCAGTTCACGAGTTCGGCGATGTAGAGCGCGCCTGCGCCCGCGCAGAGCAGCGCCAAGCGATAGCCGAGCTGGAGACTTGCCGCCATCATGCCCTGGCGCTCGGTGGGCGCCGCGTCGATGCGCCAGCCGTCGATCACCACATCCTGCGTGGCCGAGAAGAAGGCGATCAACACGGCGCAGACGATGGTGAGGGGCAGGCTGGTCGTCGGACCCGTCAGGGCCATGCCGATGAGGGCCGCCATCACGCCGAGCTGTGCCAGAGCCATCCACCCGCGGCGGCGGCCGAGCAGGCGGGCGAGAACCGGAACGTCATAGCGGTCGACGATGGGTGCCCAGAGAAACTTGAGGGAATAAGCCAGCCCGACCCAGCTCATCAGGCCGATGATCGTGAGAGAAATGCCCGCTTCCCTAAGCCAGGTGGAAAGCGTGCTGAAGACGAGCAGGAAAGGCAGGCCCGAGGAAAACCCTAAGGGCAGCATGAGCGCGATGCGTCCGTCGGTCAGAACGTCTTTGAGCGAAAGTCGGCGTTTGGCTTGGACCATGAACGGCTCGGTCGGGTTGAGGGCGGACCTGCCTTCAAGGCGCGATCCGCGAAAGCTGGCGCTTGAGCCCATGGGGGAGTTAAGGGGCCTTGGCGATTTGGGTCGCCGCGTCCTGCCTGGCGTGATGGGGCGATCTCACCAGGGTCTGGATCGCCTCTGCGACCTGATCGGCGAGGCAATCATATCCCTTGTCGCTCATGTGGAAACCGTCGCTCGAGAGCATCGCGCGCAGTTCCTCGGCCGACTGGCTGTTCCAGTCCTGCATCAGCGCATAGCGGGAGAAGACGGGAATCTGCCTCTCGCGACCGAGCGTGCTCACCATCCGCACGAACTGTTCGTAGCGGCTCAGGTCCTTGATCGCGGGGAAATATTGCTGGTCGAGGAGAATGAGGCTGGCTCCACTGGTCTTCACGGCCGTGATGCCGCGTTCCAGGATGGCCCGGAACTCGCCTTCGCTCACGCCCTTGATGGCGTCGTTCGTGCCTACCTGCCAGATGACCAGATCGAAGGTCTGGGTCTTAAGCGCCGCTTCGAGCCTTTCTACGGTCTGAACGCCCGTCTCGCCGCCTTTCCCGGAGTTGACGACGGAAATGTCGCCTTTCCAGTCCTCGCTCAATTCGTCTTCGAGCTGGGCGGGATAGGCATGATCGGGTGACGAGGCGCCGATGCCCTCTGTCGAGGACGAGCCGATGGCGAGAATGCGGATGGGTTCATGGCGGGCAAGCTTGGCGCCGAGGGCCGCCGCGGGCGCATAAGTCGTGAAGACCTGACGTTTCGCGTCGCAATCGGCGCTGCTTGAAGCCGCTGCTGCCGATGAGCCAAACAATGCAAGATTTAAGACGAGAGCCGCCCCTGTGAAGCCGACAATCCGAGCCCCTTTGCCTGCCCTTGTTTCCGAGCAGTCAGGTTTTGTCTGTTCCATTCGAGATATCGCGCCAGTGCCAGAAGACCAATGATACCAAGAATGGTGAATACCATACCGATGATCTGCGGACTAGCAGACGATTTGACTGCGGCAAGCGTCATGATGACTTGCCCGAGGGCGCTCAAGAGCGATCCGACGGCAAAGATCGTGAGGCCGTTCTGCCCGAGACGAACAAGGTCGGGTCCAATGGCCGTCTTTTTGAGAGCGTCTCCGAGTCCGAACTGGGCCACCAGATAGGCCAGCGCCAGGAAGTGAAGCATGCGGGCCACGCCAAGGTCGTGCTTGACGAGATCGAGCTTGGCCATGGCGATCTCGTAGGTCCAGGGCATCAGGCCGAAACCCGCCGTCATCGCGACAAGCGACAGGAGAACGATGGCGAATGCGCCGGCGGCGAGGGCTCTCCTGTAGGGGACTGGTCTTTCCAGCATCAGGAGCCCCGTCACGATTCCAAGCGTAAACAGAAACTGCCACGCGAACGGGTTGAAGAACCAGGTTCCGGGCTCCGGCCAGCTGTGGAGTGTCAGGATGCCGGCGCGCGCCAGGAGGTACACTCCTGCGGAGACCAGAAGTGCAAGGCCCGCATGGACCCGCGCCAGGACGAGCGCCACGGGAGCCCAGAGCATCAGCGCGATATAAAGCGGAAGAATATTGAAATAGCCGAGCTGATGGCCGAGCAGGATGATTCCGGTGATGCCCTTGGCCGTATCGCCGAAGACGGCGTTGCGCCCGTGCTCCTCGATGAGGCCGATCTCCTCGCTCAGTTCATAACCGATCGAAAAGACGGCGATCGCTCCGGCCGTGAGAAGAAGATGAACCCGATAGAGCTTGAAAGCGCGCTGCAGACATTGCTTTACGACACCGAACAGATCGCCCTGTGGCAGGCGAGGTCCGTAGACGAGAGCGATCGACAGGCCGGAGATGAAGATGAAGGCCTCCGTCGAATCGGAGAGACCGAAATTGCGCGGCGTGATGTGCTCGATGAGATTGCCCGGGATGTGGTTGACGAAGATGATCACCAGCACGAGGCCGCGCCAGAAATCAATTGTCGTGTTCCGTACCGAGGCTGCCATCGACCTGCTCTTCAAATCTGTACAGTGCTAAAAACGCCAAGCTGGCAAAAGGTTGCCCCGGCGCATTGCAAAGGCTGATGCAGTCGAACGCATCTATGAATGCTTCGACCTTATCATTGGGGCTAGCGGAGGGCGAATTACAAAAAATTCATCTTCAGCGCGGCTGAAGCTCGGAATCATTCTCTGATTCCTCGACCGCTTTGTAGAGCTTGGTCAGGAAGACCTCAAGAGCTTGCTCGGGCGGACAGTCCTTCTCCGTGAGAACGCGCAGGCCCCATTGTTCCAGGACTGCCTGCTCCACCGGATTGGATCGCAACATGAAAACATAGGATTGCGGCCGGTCGCGCTCATAGCCCGATCCATGCCACGTCCTCCAGAGCCGGTGCATGAGAAAGCGGATGTTGAGATCTGTCATGCTGTAACCGATGAACAGGATCGTCTTGCCGAGCGAATCCGAGCGGAACTTGATATCGAGGGGCGACTCGAAAGACAGGCGGTCGAGATAATCGGTTTCGGCGATCACGATGGAATCGTCCTCATCGAAATCGCCGTGATATTTCACGATCTGCGGTATGCCCTCACGAATACGGGCAATGTCCTTGGCATTGACGATCTTGACGTAGTCCTTGCCCTGAAGATCGAAGGCGGTCTCCAGGTTCCTGTCGAAATTCGTCGTGTAGATGATGGAAAAATCGAGCTTGCAGATGAGCTCGTGCACCCTGGAGGCCTTGAGCTTTTCCTCCGGAATAGTCCAATTTCGGTCCATCCAGCTGCGCAAGGGACCAATGCTGCCCTGCTTGATGCGATAATATTCGGCGAGCGCCAAATAGTTCAGTTCGCCGTCCTTGAAGCTCGATGCATCGAGGCGGAGTTCGTCCGCCACGTGTTTGATCAGGGTGCTCCAGGAAGGCAGCCCTACGGTCATCGATACGCCGGCCCCGGCGAACAGAATGGCCTGCCGCCTCCTGATAGCTTCGACCAGATCTTCCAGCACGTTGATAAGGCTCCCTGCAACGGACTCCTGCCCATAACGCTCAAACTGCGCTCTCAGGCTCAAAGACAATGGATAACTTGAGCGTTTCGTGTGTTGTTGTAGGACATTGCGACTTCAGACAGGAGGAAGCCGGACGTGACAGCCTATCGGATCAAGCAGATCGACACCGTCTACGAGGGTTGGCGCAAGCTCCTGAACCTGACGGTCCAGATGCCGGATGGGCGGACCATGATCCGCGAGGTGCTCAACAGTGGCGATGCCGCGGCCGTCCTTCCCTACGATCTGGAGCGGCGGAAAGTGATCCTCGTCCGGCAATTTCGCGCGCCCGTCATGCACATGGAAGGGCATCCGGATTTTCTGGAGGCGGTGGCGGGCCTCCTCGACGAGGACGAGCCCGAGATGTGCGCCAGGCGCGAGAGCATGGAGGAGGCCGGATTGCGGATCGAGCGTCTGGAGCCCCTCGGCCGGTTCTGGTCCGCGCCCGGAGCCACCACGGAGCGGCTGCACCTCTTCCTCGCACCGTACACGCAAGCCGACCGCGTTGCCGATGGCGGCGGCCTGGCCGACGAGCACGAGGAGATCGAGGTGCTGGAGATCGGCTTCGACGACCTTGCAGGCCTCCTGGCCGATAACACCATTGCCGACATGAAGACCATGGTGCTCGTGCAGGCGCTGCAATTGCGGCACCCGCACGCTTTCGGGACGATCTAGCCGAGGCGCTCGGCGTGCCAGCGCAGGTGATCCTCGATGAAGGTGCTGATGAAGAAATAGGAATGGTCGTACCCTTCCTGCCTGCGCAGGGTGAGGGGCTGGCCGGCCTTCGCGCAGGCCTCCTCCAGAAGCTGCGGCTTCAGCTGGCTATCGAGGAAGGTGTCGGCGGTGCCCTGATCGACCAGGATCTCGGGCACGCGAGCGCCGCCCTCGATCAGCGCGCAGGCATCATAGTCGCGCCAGGCGGATCGGTCCGAGCCGATGTAGTTCGACAGCGCCTTCTCGCCCCACGGGCAGTTCAGGGGCGAGGCGATCGGTGCGAAGGCCGAGACGGCCTTGAAGCGCCCCGGGTTGCGTAAGGCGATGGTGAGCGCCCCGTGTCCGCCCATGGAATGACCCATGATGCCCTGCCGCTGCATGTCGGCGGGCAGGTCTTCCGCCACGAGGGACGGCAGCTCGCGTTCGATATAGGAGCGCATGCGGTAGTGCTTCGCCCAGGGTTCCTGCACGGCATCGACGTAGAAGCCTGCCCCGAGGCCGAAATCATAGGCCCCCTCGGGATCGTCCGGCACACCTTCGCCGCGCGGGCTCGTGTCCGGCGCGATGAGGATGAGACCGAGCTCCGAGGCGACGCGCTGCGCGCCGGCTTTGACGGTGAAGTTCTCTTCCGTGCAGGTCAGGCCCGAGAGGAACCACACCACAGGTACCTTGCCCTTTGCGGCCTGCGGCGGAACATAG